>JBFOLZ010000024.1:0-49374 GCA_040830445.1 Puniceicoccaceae bacterium | reverse complement strand
AACGTAGCCCTGAATGTTTTGCCAGACGTTCAGATCAAACGAAACGAGTTCACCGAACGTTTCCGGACTCTGGACATAATCCTTCAGCCACATGGCCTCGGGATCGAAGCGCTGCATTTGAGCGACCTGAACGAAGACACCGTCTTTCTCAAGTGCCTGTAGTGCCTCCAGCTCCCTGAGGTTACAGGTCACCGGCTTTTCCATGAGGATTGGTATGCCACGCTCGAGGAAGAAGATGCCGCCCGGTTCATGCTGGAAGTGCGGTGTGCCGATGACGACGCCTTCAACCTGGTCCCCGATGGCCTCGTAGAGCGCTTCCATGGAGGCAAAGGGCTTGGTTTGTGGTCCACACCGTTCAGCAAGCTTTTCGGCTGCGGGAATGACGGGGTCGCAGACACCGAGAATCTCGTAAAGCTCCGGGTGTGCCTGGACGGCGTCATAGTGGGCCAGGGAGTTGATCCCACCGGCACCAATAAAGGCGATTTTTAATCTGTGGTCGTTGGTTTTCATTGAGGATTAGCGTAGCAGAATCCTTGCGGGCTGGCTTCCACAGGAATTGGATTGATTTATATGATTTTCCGATATTAGGTTTTTAATAAGAATGCGATTTGTCCGACCAAAAGGGGTGTTATCCGGATTCCTGTTTGATGGTCCGCACCCGGAACTGCCTGAATTGCGGCAATTCGGGGAGTACTGGGCTCCACACGGCTGGCACGTGGGCCTGCATGCCCATGAAGGCTGGGAGGTTTACTTCCAGGCCAAGGGAACGAGTAGCTGGCAGTGCCAGGGGAAGCAATTCGAGCTCCTGGAGGGGCAGGGTTATATCGTCGCTCCGGGCGCGAAACATCAATCGATCCGGTTTTCAAAAGGTTCCCAGCACTTCTATTTTGCCGAATGGAATCTGCCCAGGCACGCGACCAGGCAATCGGTCATCCCCACGATAAGGGGATTTCAGGCAATTCCGAACGCACCGGGACTGGAACCCCTGTTCAGGATGCTAATCGCAGAAGGGACGCGAACACCAGGGCAGCGGCAGAAGCCGATCCTGATGAACCTGCTCTCGTTGCTGACCTTGCAGATGGAGCGCATCCTCGATGATTCAGATGCTGTGGGGAGTCAGGCGAGGCTCGCCAATGCCCCGTTCGGCGTTGTCCAGGCGAAGGAGCTGCTTGAGAATAATCTCGAGCACGACTGGAAACTGGATGAACTGGGCCGGATCGCCGGCATATCCCCAAACTATCTTTCGACGACTTTCGCCAATTGTTACGGGATGTCGCCGATGCGCTACCTACTGTCCTGCCGCATCGAGCGCTCAAAACACTTGTTGCGGGAATCAGAATTAAGCATTACCGCGATTGCGCACGAACTGGGGTTTTCCTCCATCCAGCATTTTTCGATGCGCTTCAAGGAGCAGGTGCACCAGACACCCTCTGCGTACCGGAGGCGGGCAGGAAGGGTTCCCGCTTGCTAAAATAAGCCGCTTATGATTGATTGGCCGACAATGGTTGAAGCCAACATATCCCGCTACCTTGCGGAAATCGGACGTAAAGGGGGTCAGAGAAGCCGCCGGACCCTGGGTCCCGAGCAAGCCCGGGCGATGGTGCGTATCCGGGAAGCTCGGCGGGCCTACCGGGATTTTTACGATACTTGTTTCTGGAGTAGTCCACCAAGCTATCAGGTCGGGGAGCGGGACATTCCGTGGGTAATCAAACAGCTCAGGGCCCACGGCGGGGCCAAAGGCTGGGAAAGGGCAAACCGGTTATGCCGTTAAGTCCTTTGCAGGCGGAAGTGCTCCCGCTTTTGAGCGACAACCGGTCCCCGGATAGCCATCTTGCCGGGGCGACTGGAATCAACATTTCCCCCGGGACACTGCGTTACAGTCATGATCTTGACCTCTTTCATTCCTCTGAAGAGGCGGTTGCCGCTGCCTATGCGGCCGATGCACGGTGCCTTGAGGAGAATGGATTTGACTTGCAAAACCTGCTCTCCCAGCCGGGTTTTATCCGCGCCCGCACGGCGAAGGGTGACCAGTCCCTTCTCATCGACTGGGCACGGGACTCCATCTGGCGATTCTTTCCCCCGGTCCGCCTGGAGAATCTCGGGTGGGTCCTGCATCCAGTAGATCTCGGGGTTAACAAGGTTCTCGCCCTTGCTGGACGGGATGAGCCCCGGGATTTGATTGACGCCCTTTATCTTCATCAATCGGTACTTCCCCTTGGCGCGCTCATATGGGCCGCCACCGGCAAGGATCCGGGCTTGAATCCACAGATGCTTCTGGAGTTGCTGCAGAGGAAACCGCCACTTTCCGAAGAGGAATTGCAGCGCCTTGATCTGTGCCGTCCCCTTGAGCCGGGTCAACTTCGCGAGGACTGGAAAGGTGCCCTTGCCTCTGCCGGAGATTGGATCCAATCACGCCCGCCCGGGGAATCGGGATGCCTTTACACCCATCCCGAAAGCGGGCTTGTTTTCGCTCCCCAACCTGAACAGGCGGCGGAAATTCTCAGGGGCCAACCGGGAGGCGTTCTTCCAAAAATCCAAGGGGTTCCCCTCGAAGACTTTTCGGGAAGCAGTGCATTGCGTAAGGAGTTGGAATCGTTCTTTCAGAAGCCAGTGGCTTAGGGCGCTCACCTTGCCGCAGGACTGGGGCAAGACTTCCGGATTTTAAAATCCGTTCATTGTCACAGTTTTTCTCAATAAAGTAGGACAATGTGCGATGAAATGATAGGACTTTAGTGCGGCCGGGTCCTATGCTAGAATACGATGAAAGCTTCTTCCACGTACTCCCCCCGCCAGATAGTCAAGGATGTCCTGAGCGGGAAAGAGCCCCCTTACACACCGTGGTCCTTCCGCTTCACGGAAGAGCCCAAGGCTGCCCTGTGCCACCACTATGGGTGCACGCCGGACGAGCTCATCGCCCATACCGGTTGCCACATCCTCGAACTGGGCAGTGACATCGGGTTCTTTGAAGACCTCGGCAACGACCAGTTCCGCGATGTCTTTGGAGTCGTCTGGGACCGCTCGCAGGACAAGGACATCGGCATGCCGGCCAACACCCTCCTCGAGGAGCCGGAGGACCTCGAGAGCTATGTCTTTCCCGACCCGCTCGATCCCCGCTTCTTCGAGGACATTGAACGGAGGACGCAGCGCTTTCCGGACCGCTTCCGGCTCTTCACGCTGGGATTTTCGCTCTACGAGCGGGCGTGGACCCTGCGGGGGACGGAGAACCTCCTGATGGACTTTATCGAGGACCCGGACTTTGTGCATGAGCTGTTCACGAAGATTGCCGATTACAACATCGCCCAGGTCAAGGAAGCGCTGAAGTACGACATCGATGCGGTTTATTACGGCGATGACTGGGGCCAGCAGAGTGGCCTCATCATGGGCTATTACCGGTGGAAGGAGTTCATCTACCCGCAGCTGCAGCGCATGTACGGGGTGGTCAAGGATGCAGGGAAGTTCCAGTTCATCCACTCCTGCGGCGACGTCGATGAGCTCTTTGACGACCTTATCGGCATCGGCCTGGACTGCTTCAACCCCTTCCAGCCGGAAGTGATGGACACCTATGGCCTCCATGAGGCGTACCTTGGACGCCTGGGTTTCTGGGGAGGCCTCTCCACCCAGAGCACCTTACCCTACAAGGGAGTGGAGGATGTCCGCGAGGAAAGCCGGAAGCTCATCTCCATGGGCCGGCGCGGGGGGTATATCTTCTCACCCTCCCATTCAGTGGAGAGCGATGTCCCGATGGAGAATATCTTTGCCTTTATCGAGGAGGCAAAGAATCAGCAAAAAAGCTGAAGGCCTTCCCGATATGGTCGGTCCAGTATTCCCATTCATGGCCGCCGGGGAATTCCTCGTAGGTGTGGGGGATGCCGGCATCGGTGAGTTCCTTGTGCAGGGTGCGGTTGGCCTCGAGTAGTTCATCGTCGATTCCGCAATCGAAACGGAAGGGCCGCAGGTCAGCCTTGTTAGTCAACATGGTCTGGATGACATCGGATTGGAAGTTCTTGGGGATACTGTAGAAGGCGGGGGGCTCCTCGACGATGTGGGTCAGCTGCTCCAGCCGGGTGACCGAGGAATGCCCGGAAAATGCACTGTAGATATCCGGATTGGATGCTCCCAGCCGGAGGGCGCCATAGCCTCCCATGGAAAGGCCCCCGATGAACTTCGGTCCCGTCAGGGAAGCTTGCAGGACTTCTTCAACGGCGAGAGGAATGTCCTCGGTGATCCAGCTTGCGTAATTGCCGTGGTCGAGGGGAAGATACCCGGAACCATCGCCCACCAGGCCGTCGGACGGCGTCGCCAGAAGCATCGGGGGAATGCGCTCCTCATCAACCAGTCGCTGAAGGGTCTCGTGCGCCTTTCCCTTGAAGAGCCATGCCCAGTGGCTGCCATAGACCCCATGAAGGAGGGTCACCAGGGGCCATGAGGCGGGATCGCCATTGGCCTTCGGTTGGAACAGGCTGATATCCCCCCGCCCGGCAAGGTGCCGGCTCTTGACCGTGATAAAAGTCAGTTTTCCCCGGTCCGTCGGGCACAGGGCCGACTCGATGGTATGGAATGGAACTGTCATGAAAAAACAATGACACCCTTGGCATTGCGGCCGGCCATCATGTCATCAAAAGCGGATTGAAGATTATCCAAGTCGTAGGTCCGGGTAACCAGTTCATCGAGGAGCAATGAACCGTTCTTATAGAGGCGGAGCAGCTTCGGGAAATCGTGTACCGGATCGGCCTTGCCGTAGAGGGGATTCATGTAGGTTTTGTCCCACTCGAAAAGGTTCATGTCAATGGTGATTTCCTCCTCGATTCCGGAGACCTGGATGGCTGTTCCGGCATCCCGGATCATGGCCAGTGGAGCGGCTCCCAGGGCCGGAACACCGGTACATTCAAAGGCGTAGTCGGCACCGCGCCCACCAAGGACGGCTTTCACCTTTTCGGCTGCCTGGAGGAGGTTTTGGTCCGAGCGTTCGGCCTTGATGGCATGGGTTGCCCCGAACCGGCGGGCCATGTCCAGTCGTTCCTCATTCACATCCACCGCGATGATGTAGGCAGCACCGGAAATCCTCGCTCCCTGGATGACGTTCAGTCCCACCCCACCGGTACCAAGAACAACGGCACTGCTCCCAGCCTCGACTTGGGCGGCCTTTACCACAGAGCCATAACCCGTCATGACCCCGCATCCGATGATGCAGGCTGAAGAAAAGGGGATGTCGGTCGTGTAGGGGATGACGGCTTCCTTCCGGACCACGGAATAACCGCTCAGGGTGCCGATGTTGAAGGAACGTTTCAGGGGCTTTCCATCCCGCCGGGTGGAGCCCTCGTGAGCCATTCCTTGATCCGGATCCCTGCCGGTGACCGGTGAGTTCTGTTCGCAGATGTTGGTGTTGCCATGCTGGCACTGGAAACACTCCCGGCAGGGAATGGCCCAGTTGAGCAGGACCGGGTCACCGGGTTTGACATGGTCCACGCCTGTTCCCACTGATTCGACAATACCTGCCCCCTCATGCCCAAGAACGCAGGGATAGCCCCATCGAAGGGAGTCATAGTCGGTATGGCAGAGGCCGGAGGCCTTTATCTGGACCCGTACTTCGCCCTCCGCCGGAGGATGGACCTCAATCGGATCGATGGTGAAGGAGCCCTTGGTATCCGCGACCGCCGCCCGGGTGTGGATGATTTCACCCTTCATCGTGCCGACACCCTGGCGATCAGGTTTTCAAATCCGACCTTGCGGGAGAAGTCCTTTTCCTTCTCCACGAGGTGGACTTCCTTGAGGATTTCGATTGAGGCCACCTTTTTGGAAACCTGTCCCAGCAGCTCCCGCATAATGGCCCGGGCATGGTGGGCCCCGAGGCAGGCGTGAATGCCGAACCCGAAGGCGATATGGGGATTGGGCTTGCGGTCGATCTGGACCTCATCGGGATTTTCAAAGACATCCGGATCCCGGTTGGCCGCGGACCAGCAGAGCGAGATGCGGTCGCCTGCGGCTACCTCGTGCCCGTGGACATTCGTCGCATGCGGACAAACACGGCCAATATGGGTCAGGGGAATGTAGTAACGGAAGAATTCCTCGGCAGCCGTATTGATGGACTCGGGATGCTCCCTGAGACAGGTCAGGGCCTTGGGATTGCCGGCCAGATAGGCGAGGATGTTGGTAACCGTATGGATGATGGTATCCCGTCCCCCGGCAAAGGCAATGTTGGCGTAGCCAAGCTTTTCCTCCATCGTCAGCTTGCGGCCATTAAGTTCAGCTTCATTCAATGTGCTGAAAAAGTCATCACCGGGATTATCCGCTGCGGCCTCGAACATTTTCTGCGAATAGTTCTCCATGAAGGAACCCTTGCTCTCGCCATCGCCTTCCTTGAAGACGTGGATGCCCCAGCCAATCCAGGTCTCCGCTTCCTTCTCATCCACATTGAGCAGATAGGTGAGGGCATGGGACTGCAGGGGGATGGCAAAGTCCCTGACGAGGTCAATCGATTTCGCCGCGATTGCCTCGTCAAGAAGTCGGGCAATGAGGGCGTTGATCTTTTCCCGGACCTCCGGCAGCTTCGGTCGGAGGAAGAACGGTTCGACCAGCTTCCGGTACTGGGTGTGCTCCGGAGGATCGACCTCGAGGGGATACTGGCGGACCGTCCGGACATCTTCCTCTGAGGGAATGGGAACCCGGCGCGGGGCATCCGAGCTGTAGGTTTTCCAGTCGCGGGCGGCGGCACGGACGTTTTTCAGCCCGAGAATCATGGGTATGGTTTCGCCGTCGGTATCGGCGACGAGGATCGGGCCCTTCTCACGGGCTTCCTTGAATGGGTCGGGAACTTTGTTCATGTCGTTGTCTTTAGCCGAGGATTCGTGAAATAATGTAAACTTATACACCTTATTAGAGTGGAATTACTATCCAATCGATTGGAAAAACTGGTACTTTGTTGACCTCCAGAGGGTTGTAAGGGCATAATCCACCGCATGAAGCCGAAGATTGAACCGATTGTGGCGCCGCTGTACCAGACCTTTGTCTGTCGCCGGTTTGAGCTGCCCGTGTTCGATCATCCGCTGCACCACCACCCGGAGGTGGAGCTGACCTATATCGTGTCGAGCAGCGGGACGCGACTGGTGGGGGACAGCCTGGAGGCGTTTGAACCCGGCGACCTTTGCCTGATCGGCCCCAATGTGCCCCATATCTACCGGAACCCGATCGAACCCCAGGATGGGGCCTGTTCCGAGGTTCTGCACTTCCGCCGGGACATGGCCCAGGGATTTCTCGATACCGTGGTGGAGTTGTCCGACTTTTCCGGAATGCTGGACCAGGCGGCGAGGGGGCTCAAGTTTGACGAACAGACAGCCGGCCTTGTCGGACCGCTCCTCACGGAAATGCGGTCCGTGGAAGGTGTCCGGCGCTGGCAGCAGTTCCTCTCGATCATCGACCTGCTGGTCCATGCCCCGGAGCCGGAACCGCTGGCCAGCCTGGGCTATGCCGGCGCTGCGGATATGGATTACCCTGACCAGATGTATCAGGTCTGCCAGTACATCATCGACCACTTTGACCAGGACTTGAACCACAAGGACATGGCGGAGATGGCGGGTTATTCCCCGGCTCATTTCAGCCGCGCCTTCAAGCGGGCCACCCGGCTCACCTTCAACCGCTTCCTGCTCCAGATCCGCCTCGGGCACTCTGCCCGGCTGCTGGAGGAGACGGACTGGACCATCGCCGATATTGCCTTCCAGTCCGGCTTTAACAGCCTCTCCAACTTCAACCGTCGATTCCTCGATTTCTACAAGACGACGCCAAGGGACTATCGCCGGGCGCGGTAAGCAAGGGCCCCGCCAACGGCTGCTAAATTTAGGCTTTCTCCGTTCGGCCTGCTGTGCCATGATGGCGGAAATGGCAGATTTCAAGCGACTGGCCCTCAAGGTAACCGCAGCCGCCATCCGGGTGATCTGCGGGGCCCGTCCGATTCATGGTGAGAAACTGCCACCGGGTCCGAAGGTTTACTACGCCAACCATACCTCGCACATGGATTTCACCCTCATCTGGTCGGTCCTGCCGCACCATGAGCGCTTGAATACCCGGCCGGTTGCCGGAAGGGATTACTGGGTCCGCAACCGGATGACACGCTTCCTCGGTTGCGATGTCTTCAACGCCTTGCTGATTGAGCGACGGCACATCACCCGGGCAAATAATCCGGTCGAGAAGATGCGTGAAGTTTTGGAGGGGGGGACTTCCCTGATTGTTTTTCCGGAGGGGACCCGTCAGACCGGCATGGAGCCGGGCCGGTTCAAGAGCGGGCTGTTTCACATCGCGGAGGTGTGCCCACAGGTCCCCCTGATTCCAATCTACCTGGAGAATCTCAACCGGATGATGCCCAAGGGGAAATTCTTTCCGATTCCCTTAATCAGTCGGATAACCTTTGGCGAACCGCTGCCTTTCAAAGCCCTGCACGGGAAGCGGAACGAGTTTCTGGCACTGGCCCGGGATGCTCTCCTTGAACTGAGTGATTGAAGCTGTCATGCATGATCCTGGAATACATTACCTGGTTGGTGGAGTACTGGTTTTCCTATTGCTGGCAACCCTGATAACCTCGATCCTTTGCCGCCGGGCCAGGGGGCGGAAAAGTCCGGTCCTGAAGAACCTCGCCTCACGGATCCGAGCCTGGTGGGGCATGGTCATCATCTTCACGATCGCGATTATTTATGAACCCACCGGAACGATTATCCTTTTTGCGCTAATCTCCTTTCTGGCCATGCGGGAGTTCGTGACCCTGACCCCGACCCGGCCATCTGACTACAACGCCCTGGCCCTGGCCTTCTTTGTCGTTATTCCGGTCAATTACCTGCTCATCTGGATTGAATGGTATGGTTTCTTTGTGATTTTCATTCCCGTTTGGGTGCTGGCCTTCATTCCCATGCTGTCGGCTGTTGGCAATGATGTGGAAGATTTCATGGAGCGGTCTTCAGAGATCCAGTGGGCAGTGCTCCTCTGTGTATATTTTATCAGTTACGTCCCGGCACTGCTGATCCTCGACTTTCCTGATTACCCCGGCTCCAACAGCAAGTTGCTTCTCTTCTTTGTCATCGTGGTGCAGGCCAGCGATGTCCTGCAGTATGTTTTCGGCAAGCTCTTCGGCAAGACGCCGATTGTCCCCATCCTGTCGCCGAACAAAACCTGGGAAGGCTTCATTGGCGGGGTTGGTTCAGCAACCCTTCTTGGAACCCTCCTCTGGTGGGCGACACCTGGTACGTGGTGGGAGGCTGGTGTCATGTCGTTCATGATTTGCCTTTTCGGGTTCTGGGGGGGGCTCATCATGTCGGCGATCAAGCGCGATCGCGGGGTCAAGGATTACGGGCGGGTGCTCGGTGGCCACGGGGGCATGCTCGACCGGGTGGACTCCCTTTGCTTTTCGGCACCGATCTTTTTCCAACTGGTGCGCTTCTATTTTACCTGAGAATAAATGAAGATTCCGACCGTCTATCAGTTGAAGCCGGCCTTCCAGAATTTGCTCAGGCCTATGACCCGCTTCCTTGCCCGGAAGGGGGTGACCGCCAACCAGGTAACCATCTTTGCGGCGGTCCTTTCGGCCCTCGAGGGCTTGTGGATCTACCTGCAGCCGACGAACCCGGCGGCCTTGCTGGGGCTGCCGGTGGTCCTCTTCCTGCGGATGGCCCTCAATGCCATCGACGGCATGCTGGCGCGGGAGCACGGACAGAAGTCCAACCTGGGGGGTGTGCTCAACGAATTGGGGGATATCGTCAGCGATACCTGCCTCTACCTGCCCTTTGTGGCTCATCCAGCGATGTCGCCTCTGCTCGTGGTGGCGTTTGTCCTTCTGGCCATCCTGACGGAATGTACCGGGCTGACCCTGGCTTCCCTGGGTGGCGGCCGTCGTTATGAGGGGCCGATGGGCAAGAGTGATCGGGCCCTATTCTGGGGAGTGGTCGGATTCCTGGCTGCCATCGGGGTTGGATTGACGAGCTGGATTAACTGGGCTCTTGCTGTAGCCATTGCATTGCTGGTCTACACAGTCATCAACCGTACTCGCAAGGGACTGGCGGAATTGGAGTCAGCCACTTGAGGGATTTTTTCATAAATCGGCTTGCCAATACCGGGGCTCCGGGGCCATACAAGTAGGCGAACCTATTAACCAAGAGAGAACTTACATGAACAAGCCGGTCATCCACAATATTCCTTGCGCCTCCACGATGCGGAGGCATGGCGTGGCCTGATCCTGGTTCTACAGGACTTTCTTTTCCGGGCCCGCCTGAACAGAGCGGGCCTTTTTGTTTTTCGAAATCCCGCTCCCCCAGCGGGATTTTTCATTTCAAGCAATGCAAGACAAACAACAGAACAAACCGGTGCGACCGGCCGCCGAGGCGGTACGGATCGCCTGGTCATTGATGACCGGCTACCGGGGCCGGTTCGCGCTTGCTATTGCCGCGATGCTGGCCGGGACCGGATTGCGGTTCCTCGTCCCCCTGGTGGCCAGCGGGACCATCGACTATGCCCTTCAGAGTGGAAATGGGAGCAGCCGGATCGTTATCCTGATGCAGCGATTCGTCGAGCAATCCTGGCTGGCGCAACACCTCTGGCTGGCCGGCCTGCTGATGGTCGGGCTGACTTTCCTGGCCGGCATTTTCAACTTCTTCAAGGGCAAGCTGGCTGCCGAAGCGGCTGACGGCATCGCCCGGAAGCTGAAGAACCGGCTCTACTCACACCTGCAGGAATTGCCGATGCGGTTCCATGACGAAGCCGAGACAGGTGACCTTGTCCAGCGCTGTACCAGTGATGTGGAGACACTGCGCCTGGCGATCAACAACCAAGTCGTGGACGTGAGCCATGCCCTGATCCTGATGGGTACCGCCATTCCGCTGATGTTCCTCCTGGACTTCCACATGGCGCTGGCCAGTTTCATCCTCATCGGCCCGATCATCGCCTTTGGCTACTTCTATATCAAGCGGGTGCGACATCTCTTCCAGCGGTTTGATGAAGCGGAAGGCAAGGTCACATCAGTGGTTCAGGAAAACCTGACCGGGCTGCGGGTGGTCCGGGCTTTCCGGCAGCAGGACTTCGAGATCGAGAAGTTCAGTGGTCCCAACCAGGAATACCGCGACCTCGGGCTACGCCTGATCAGCCTGATGGCCATTTATTGGTCGATCTCCGACATGATAGCCCTGACGCAGAATGCCATCGTCCTGGGCCTTGGTATTTACTTCATTTCGGCCGGTGAACTGACCGTTGGGACCCTGTTTGCCTTCATCATGTTGCTCAACCTCGTCCTCTGGCCGGTCCGCCAGATGGGGCGGACCCTGACCGAGCTGGGCAAGTCGATCGTGGCCATCGGACGTATCCAGGACATCCTCGAGCAACCGGAAGAGGGGCGTTCCGGCAAGGCACGCAAGCCGTCTGGTACAGGCCACATTGTGGCCGAAAACGTAACCTTTTCCCACAATGATGGGCAAGTGGCCCTGCAGGCGGTTTCCTTTGAAGTCCTTCCCGGCCAGACCCTGGCTATTCTCGGGCCGTCGGGATCCGGCAAGTCGACGCTTATCCATTTGCTTTTGCGCCTGTACGACTACCAGTCCGGCAGCCTGCGTTTCGATGGGACAGAGATGAAGGACCTCGACCGCAAATGGGCCCGTCACCAGTTCGCCACGGTTATGCAGGAGCCCTTCCTTTTTTCCAAGTCCATCATCGACAACATCCGCATCGGCCGACCCTCGGCAGACGAGGAGGAGATCAGTCGGGTGGCCCAGATGGCGCACATCCACGAGACCATCAACCGGTTTCCCTCCGGTTACCAGACGATGGTTGGTGAACGCGGCGTCACCCTGTCCGGCGGCCAGCGCCAACGGGTGGCCCTGGCCCGGGCCCTCCTGCGGGAAGCGCCGGTGCTTTTACTGGACGATGCCCTCAGTGCCGTCGATACGGAAACGGAGGAGATCATTATCGACGCCCTCAAGAAACGTCATGGGAAAATGACGACATTGGTCATCGCCCACCGGCTTTCCACACTCGCGCATGCTGACAAGGTCATTGTCATGGACAATGGCCGCATCATCCAAAGTGGAACCCATGAAGAGTTGTGTGCCAGCGACGGTTTGTACCGACGGCTGTGGCACATCCAGAACAAGGGGGACGACCCCAACCCAACGGTTGCCGTAGCGGCACCACAAGGAACCTGAATCATGCATCTTGAGGAAGAGACATTTCACGATCGGCTGGACCTGAAGCTTTGGGGCCAGGTGCTTCGCCATGCCATGCCCTACAAGCGGATGATGATTCTGCTGGGCCTGGCGGCCGTGGCGATTGCAGCCTGTGATGCCAGTTTTGCGCTCGTCACCCGCTGGGCAGTGGATGACGTGACTCGTATGGAAACGGACTTCAATCCATTGCCCTATGTCGGGGCCTACATGGGTCTCGCGGCCTTGCTGGCCTTCGGGGTCTGGGCCTTTATCAACCTGGCGGGTGGCCTGAGTCATCACATGAGTCATGACATTCGCCGGGCTACCTTTACCCGCATCCAGGAACTGGAGTTTGCCTACTTTGACCACCGCCCAACCGGTTGGCTCATCTCGCGCCTGACCAGTGACTGTGACAAGCTTTCACGGGTCATTGCCTGGAGCCTTCTCGATCTCGTCTGGGCCTCCAGCCTCATCCTGGCGATCTCGATCATCCTGCTGGTTTTAAACTTCAAGCTGGGCCTGATTGTCCTCGGCGTGGTTCCGCCACTGGTCGTTATCAGCTCGTGGTTCCAGAAGCGGCTCCTGCTGAGCTCGCGCAAGACAAGGAAGTACAACTCCTTCATCACGGCGGCCTTCAGCGAGGGCATCCAGGGATTGAAAACCACCAAGACCTTTGTCCGTGAGAAGGCCAACCTCAAGGAGTTCCAGGTCCTGTCGGACAAGATGTACGACTACTCCGTGCTCAACGCCATCCAGTCAGCGGTCTATTTGCCGATTGTGCTGACCATCGGGAGTGTAGCGGCTGGGACCGTCCTGTGGATTGGCGGGGCCGACCATCTCGCTGGCGCAGTGACGCTGGGCACGCTGATTGCCTTCATATTCTATGCCGGGCAATTCTTCGAGCCCATCAACCAGATCGCTGCCATCCTTGTCCAGTTACAGGGCGCTCAGGCTGCCGGTGAGCGTGTACTCAGCTTGCTGGCCACGACACCGGGCATTAAGGACAGCGAAAGCGTCCTCAAGCGCCTCGAGGCCAACAGCTACGCACTGGGCAGTCCAGGAATGGCACCGGATGGCTATCCGGCACAAATCCAGCGGATTGACTTCCGGGATGTCTCCTTCAGCTACGAGGATAATGAACCGGTCCTGGAGGGCTTCGACCTCTCGGTCAACCCGGGCGAGACCATTGCCCTGGTCGGGGCCAGTGGTGGGGGAAAGAGCACCATCGTCAATCTTCTGGCCCGGTTTTATGAGCCCACCAAAGGAGGGATCTACATTGATGGTGTGGAATACCGCGACCGCTCTTTGGAATGGTACCAGTCCAATCTCGGTATCGTCCTGCAATCGCCACACCTTTTTGCCGGAACGGTTCTGGAGAATATCCGCTATGGCCGGCTCAACGCCTCCCTTGAGGAAGTCGAGCAGGCGGCCCGGATGGTCAATGCCCATGGCTTCATCTCAAGGCTGGAGAATGGCTACGACACCTCGGTCGGGGAGGGGGGCAACCGCCTCTCCACCGGACAGAAGCAGCTGGTCTCCTTTGCCCGGGCAATTCTCGCCAACCCGCAGATCTTCATCATGGACGAGGCCACCTCCTCCATCGATACCGAGACGGAAGCCCTCATCCAGAAGGGACTGCATACTATCCTGCGGGGACGGATCAGCTTTGTCATTGCCCACCGGCTCTCCACCATCCGGTCCGCGGACCGTATCCTTGTCATCGACAAGGGGAAGATTCTCGAGAGCGGTTCGCATACCGAGCTCATCTCCCGCAAGGGCCATTATTTTGCCCTCTACACGCGACAGTTCCGCCGCGAGACGGAGGCCCGTGCCCTCGACCGGGTGGGAACTTGAATTTCTCCCGGACCTGGAATGAATCAGGGGATGATGAGGGGCTTGTGATGGACCTTTGCCCGGATCCATTGGATGGACTGCCGGATCCGGGGGTTCCGCACAAGGCGCAACTGGAGCTGATGCTTGCCCGGAAAGTCGATGAGGCTGATCCCAATGACGATGGTGAGGATGCCCTGGCCGGGCAGAAGGAGCAGGATGAGTCCACAGAGCAGGAGCAGTAACCCGAAGATATTCTTGAAGATACGCAGGACCTGCCTGAATGGCCGGCGCTTGAACGGTTTGCGGGAAATTCTGACGAAGTAGTCCTCCGGCATCCAGGCGATGATGAGGGGAATGGCGGCAATCGATACGACGAACATGAGGAATCCCAGCACGCCGCTCCAGGCCAGCAGGGCATCATTTTCCTTAATCCATTCCAGAAACATCATTGAATCAGTATAACATGCCCAAGCCGTTGCTGCAATGGCGCATTGACAGGGCCTGATCTCCTCATAGGAATTTCGCATGGTCCGATCCGCAGTCTCCCTTTCAGCTGCCCTTTGTTTGTTGGCTTTTGCCGTCTCCTTTGGCCTCCCGGAGTCCCCCCTGTCCCTGGAGCCCGGCAACGCTCCCGTTGTCCGCATGGAGGCAAATCCATCGATGGGCTATCAGTTACAGGCTGCCACCTCGCTCACTGCCAGCGATTGGACGAACATCGAAGGCGAGCGGGAATTGAGTGCGGGCGGCATTCTTGAATGGGCGGTTACTCCGCCGCAGCCGCCTTACTTTTACCGCGTATTGCAGCGCCCCCGCCTTGGGGCCAAGGTCCTTCAGGTGCCATCAGCCCAGATACCCTCCGGCACCACGATGGCAGCGTTAGGCCTGCTCGCCTCCAATGGTTTTGACTTCATGGCCCTGACCATGGGCAATCAATCCCGGAGTTCCTTTTTCCGCGGGGCAGGGAAAACGCCGGTCCTGGTTTTCAAGAATCCCACCTGGAGTGATCCCTTGATTCTCCTCTACTTCGGGGATTATACGATCAGTTATAACAATTATCTGCCGGTGGAGAATATCGCCATGGTCAGCATTACAGGGCCCGGCGTCTCCATCCTCAACAAGTATGTCGAGCTGGGTCCTGTCCCGGAGGCGACCACGCAATTCGCCAGGCTGTCGGTCATGAACACGGAGGAGCCAGACCTTGAGCAGCAAGTCCGGGATGAGTACATTCTTCCCATCCTCGAGGACCTGCAGCGCTTCTCCCTCAACCTCTTGCCGGTCCTCTCGGACTTGAGTATCGTCGAGCTCGGTCAGCTTATCGAGGAAGGCTGGGAAGATCTGAACGGCTTTGTCAATAACTGGACCAACGGGATCGCTGGGGAGTACCAGGCTGATGGATTTGCCGATGAGGAAGACTCGCTCTTGGGATATGTCGCTAATCCTTACACCTTCATCTCCTTCGATGGACCGGAGGCCATGCTGAACGAAGAGCGCGACCGGCTCGACGATGCCTCTGACATTGCCCGCCAGGAAGGTGACACCATCCAGGATATCAAGGACACGGACGGCATCGTGGTGAGTGAGCAGCGGTATTTCATCCGGGGCCGGGTCATCGATAATGTGGCGAATTTCGGGCAACCGGTGCCCGGGGTGGAGATTTACCTCTTTGCCGGACCCGACCAGACAACCGGATCCAATTCCGATGGCGAGTTTGGATTCCTTATTGGTCCGGGCAACTATACCATCGAGGCCCGCAAGCCGGGGGTCGGTTTCACCTATAGCACTTCCCAACCGTTCTCCGTCGAGGAGGTCCTCCAGAATCCGGCCAATTACACCAATCAGGGCAAGCCCATCCATATCGAGGTCTACCAGAGCAGTTACCTGCAGGCCGACCTGGAGATTGTCTCCATCACACCGGAGCGCAGGTTCGTCGGGGCCGGGGAGACCATCTGGTTTGACTATGAGGTTCGCAACAATGGGTCCGGACCCAATTCCTGTGACGCCCATCAGTTTATCTTCTCCACCGACTACCAGTGCATGACGAGCGGCAGTTGCAGTATCTCCGGCTCCACCGGCAGCCAGAATGTGATTATCCAGCCCGGGGAGACGGGCGTCTTCCGTTCCTACCTGACCATTCCCTCCAACTGGGTGCCGGGTGACAAGATCTATACCGGTGGCGCCATCTATGATAACTGCCAGTCGCCCAAGATTTTCTACTCCCCGGTGGTGCAGGCGGTCATTTGTGATGGAAATTTCGATACATTACCCGCCAGCCTGACAGGGCTTGTCCTCAATTTCAACTGGGAGGAGACGACCGGGGCGATTGACCCTGGTACGTCCACCGACTTCCGGTTCTTCCTCGACGGGACGGTCAACGCCTACGACTCGGACACCAACAGTCCGCAGCTCTCCCCGGACAGCTATACCTACCAGCGAAATGGGGATACGGCGACGGTCACCTTCATCTTTGACAACACCACCGGCAACCAGACGGTCACCGGGACCTCCATCTACAACATCATCCTTGAAGGCAAGTGCGGCGGTTCCTTCACCGGCACCGTCCAGTACACCGTCAACAACGGCGGCTTCATTACCAATGTCGATGCCGGGGGCAGCGGCTTCTTCCTGATTAAATAGGGCCCCGGCTTCTAACCCCCGCCCGGGTGCGCTTTGCGGTCGATGGCGTTGGAGAGGAAGCCATATACTGCGATGACCACGAAACAAACCACTGGCAGGAAGAAGGAGACGCGGACCGACTCCAGCGCCTGGCCGAAGAGGGTCATCCCGTCGCCGTCAATCATGGCTCCCTGCATGCGGGGCATGAAGGCACCCCCGACGATGGCAAATATCAGCCCGGCTGAGCCAAGCTTGGCGTCGTTGGGGGTTAAGCCGTGGAGGGCGATGCCATAGATCGTCGGGAACATCAGCGACATGCATGCGGATACCCCGATGAGGCAGTAGAGGCCGGTCATGCCCTGGATGAAGATGGCCCCGAGGGTCAACAGGCCGCCGCCAATGGCGAGGATGCCAAGGAGCATCCCGGGATTGATGTACTTCAGGAAGAAAGTGCAGATAAAGCGGGAGCTGAGGAAGATCACCATGGCGATAATATTGTAGCTCTGTGCCTGGGCGGCGGTGAGTCCAATCAACGTCATCCCGTAGTGGATAATGAAGGTCCAGCACATGATCTGGGCCCCGACGTAGAAGGTCTGGGCGACCACGCCCCCGATGTAGTGAAAGCTCCCAAATAAGTGCCGCATCAGCGGCCCCAGTCGGATCTTCTCCTCCTCGTTGCCGGTATCCGGCATCTTGGAGACAATGAAAAGGAGCAGGACACCGATGACCACAAGGGCGATGACCACGTAGGGAACCTTCACCACGTTCAAGTCATGCGCTACCATTGCCTGGTGGGTTTCCGGACTGGTTTCGGCGAAGGTTTCCAGAGCCGTGTTGATGAGTCCGTCAACTTCGCTGGGGAGCATTTCCTGATATTCCGGATGGGTGTCCCATTGTGCCTGGCGGAACTCCGCCACATCGAGATTGGGAAGGATCAACACGCTGGCCACCAGCATGCCGGTCAGGGAACCCATCGGGTTGAAGGCCTGGGCCAGGTTGAGGCGGCGGGTGGCCGTTTCGGGCGAGCCCATGGAAAGGATGTAGGGGTTGGCGCTGGTCTCGAGAAAGGCCAGCCCGAAGGTCAGGACATAAAATCCGATAAGGAAGAGGTTGAACTGCATCATTGAGGCCGCGGGAATGGTCAGGAGCGCCCCGCCGGCATAGAGGATGAGCCCGATGATGATGCCCGACTTGAATGACAACTTCCGGATAACGAGGGCCGCGGGGATGGCCATGGTGGCATAGCCGCCATAGAAGGCCCATTGAACAAGACTGCTCTGGGCGTTGCTGATAAGGAAAATCTCCTTAAAGGCCCTGACGAGGGGGTTGGTTACGTCATTGGCAAAGCCCCATAAGGCGAAGAGACTGGTGACGAGGATAAACGGGTAGAGGTACTGGGGCTGGACGACCCGCTCCGGGACGCCTCCGCCATTGGCATTGGAGTTACTCATGATATAGGATTAGGGATTAAGGGAACAGGGAATCCAGGTATGGAAATCACTGATTCGGGATTTTAGTTGGTCTTACGGGACTGAGGAATGGAAGATACGTCCTGAGCATGGATATTCCTGACTTCAATGGGATAATCCGGAACGCTTGACGGATTCCCGGAAGTGCTTCGGAGAAAGGCCGAAGAACTGCTTGAAAAGACGGGAGAAGTGATACGGATCCTCATAGCCTATGGCATCGGCAACTTGCTTGATGAGGAGGTCTTCCTGGAGAAGCAGCTCGCCGGCTCGGTTCATCTTCAGGCGAAGCAGCATTTGCAGCGGACTTTCCTCGGAATACTTACGGATGATTCGCGACAGGTAGCCGGTCGATATGCCTGCTTCAAGGGCCCATTGACTGATGGAGGACAACTGGGTGAAGCGGCGCTCCAGAATGATCCGGCAGTGTTCGTAGGTGGCGTAAGTTTGGGAGGCATATTCCTGCAGGCCCACCGCCCGGTGGGTTGCCTGCATGGCAACCAGTTCGACGAGATGGTGGAGGATCCGCTGGCATCCCTGTCCGCCCTGCTTGCCGGTTTCCAGTATCTGCAGGAAGAGTTCGTGCATCGTTCGCAGGTTGGGCATCTGGCGCGGACCGAGCGGCTTGAAGAAGGGCTTTTCGACGACTTCCCTGGCCTGGGTCCCCGAAAAATCGACAAAAAACTTCACCAGGGAGGAGTTGCCGGTGTTCTCAATCCGGTGCTGGGTCCTGGGTCCGTAGCAGAAGATGCTTCCGGCATTCAGAGGGTAAGTCTTCCCCTCAAGCGTCAGCTGACCCGAACCACTGACAATATACTCCATGCCGTAATAATCGAAGCGCTGGCGGTCGACGGTGTAATGAAGGTTACAAACTTCCAGCCCTCCGCAGGCCACGGTAAAGGAGTGTCCGGGACCTGCCTTGAGGTTGAGAAAGAAGTAATCGCTCTCGTTTACCTGACTGGAGAGGAATACCGGTTCTGTTTTTTGCTCTACCATGGAAACCGTAAAGGCATTAGTTGAGAATCTGAAAGGTCAGAAATATCCATCAAAAGGTCTTGATTGTCGATTTCAATTCCTATCCCGATGGCCTATCCTGATTTCATGACACTACCCGCACGCATGCAAGGGGCTTACCTGCCCGGCAACAGCACGACCGAACTCAAGGAGGTACAAGTTCCCGAGCCGGGCCATGGGGAAGTTCTGCTGAGAATGAAAGCATCCACCATTTGTGGCAGTGACATCCGGGCCATCTACCGGGAGCATCTCGGCAAGGGTCCCGAGGCCTACCAAAACAAGATTGCCGGGCATGAACCCTGCGGGCAGATCGTCAAGGCCGGTCCCGGCCTGAAGCGGTTCAAGGAAGGGGACCGGGTGGTGGTGTACCATATTTCCGGCTGCGGCGTGTGCAATGACTGCCGCCGTGGCTACATGATCAGCTGCACTAGTCCATCCCGGGCCGCCTACGGTTGGCAACGGGACGGGGGTATGGCTGACTACTGCCTGGCAGAGGAAAAGGATCTCTGCCTGCTCCCGGATGAGCTCAGCTATGTCGATGGTGCGCAGGTGGCCTGTGGCTTTGGCACGGTCTACGAAGGGCTGGAGAAAATAGGCATTTGCGGCAACGATGCCGTCCTCATCACCGGTCTGGGCCCTGTTGGCCTGGCGGCCGGGATGCTTTGCCGTGCCCTTGGGGCCAACAAGATCATCGGAATCGATGTCATCCCGGAGCGCATGGAGATTGCCCTGCAAAAGGGGCTTTGCGACCATGTCCTGACGGCCGGACCGGACAATGTCGCCCAGGTCCGGGAATTGACCGGTGGGCACGGGGTTGAGCGGTCGGTCGATTGTTCCGGCAATGACAAGGCGCGCCTGACTGCCATTCAGGCAACCCGCAAGTGGGGCAAAATTGTCTTCATTGGCGAAGGAGGAACCTGTGAATTTCAACCATCCCGCGACATCATTCATGACCAGAAAAAGATTTACGGTTCCTGGGTGACCAACATCTGGCGCATGGAGGAACTGATCGAGCGCCTGGTGCGCTGGGATATCCATCCGGAAGAACTGGTTACCCACCGGTTTGCCCTGCAGGATGTCGACAAGGCATACGACCTCATGAACGAGGGCCGCTGCGGGAAAGTGGCGGTCTGCTTCGATGAAGAATTGGAGCGAGAGAGCAGTGGTGACAACCTTGCCGCCGGAAGCGACTGCGGCTGTTGTTAATTTTTAAACCAAATCATCATGTTAAAAGGCATATCACCCCTCATTAGTCCCGAACTGCTCCAAGTCATGGCCCGCATGGGTCATGGCGATGAGCTCATCCTCGCCGATGCCCATTTCCCGGGCGAGTCCTTCAATGACCGCGTGCTCCGTGCGGACGGCCTACGCATCCCCGACCTGCTGGCGGCCATCCTGCCACTCTTCGAGCTGGATGCCTATGTCGAGCATCCCCTGGTCATGATGGCCGCAGTTGAAGGCGATACCCTCGACCCGGCGGTTGAGGAATCCTACCTCAAGAGCATCCACCTGACCAACCCTGACGTGGCCCCCATCGAGCGGATCGACCGGTTCGCCTTCTATGACCGGGCAAAGACGGCCTTTGCCGTCGTCATGACGGGTGAGACCGCCAAGTACGGCAACATCATCCTCAAGAAGGGTGTCACGCCATGCTGACAATTTAACCACTCAAGACAAATGCAGCTCATAACTTTTCCTGCGTGCCAGGGGGACGAAATCGATCCTGGCTCCGTACCGGCGAAAACCCTTTACACCGGGGACAAAATTCCGGCCATCGGCCTGGGCACCTTTGGTTCCGACGCCGTCAGTCATGAGGCGATTGCCAATGCCGTCATTGAAGCCGCCGCTGTCGGTTACCGGCACTTCGATTGTGCCTCGGTCTACGGCAATGAGGACAGGATTGGCCAGTCGCTGAAGGTGGTCATGGATGCCGGGATCGCCCGCGAGGATTTGTGGATTACCTCCAAACTGTGGAATGACATGCACGGGGAGGGGAAGGTGACGGCCTCCTGCAAGCAGTCCCTGAAAGACCTCGGACTCGATTATCTCGACCTCTACCTGGTCCACTGGCCCTTCCCGAACTACCATCCGCCGAAGTGTGACGTTGATTCCCGTTCCCCGGATGCCACCCCCTATATTCATGAAAACTTTATGCGGACCTGGCGGGAAATGGAGCAATTGGTCGAAGCAGGCCTGGTGCGGAACATCGGAACATCGAATGTCACCATTCCCAAGCTGGAATTGATCCTGCGCGATGCGAAAATCAAGCCTGCCGTTAACGAGATGGAGCTGCACCCGCACTTTCAGCAGTCCGAGCTCTTCGAATACGTTGTCGGCAAGGGCATTGTTCCGGTTGGTTACAGCCCCATCGGGTCACCCGCCCGCCCGGAAAGGGATCGGACTCCCGAGGACACGGTCGATATTGAGGATCCGGTTATGGTGGAAATCGCCTCCCGGCACGGCCTTCATCCAGCCACCCTCTGTGTCAAATGGGCCGCCCAGCGGGGGCAGGTGCCCATCCCGATGTCCACCAACCGGAGAAATTTTCTCGCCAACCTGAAAAGTGTCTGCGGTGACCCGCTCAGCGGGGAGGAGATGGCAGCCATCGCCGGTATTGACCGCAACTGCCGCCTCATCAAGGGCCAGGTCTTTCTCTGGGAGGGGGCAAATGACTGGCGTGACCTTTGGGATATGGATGGGGCCATTGTCCAATAAATGGGCTTAAGCCTAAGTATCCCTAAGCTAATGCCCTGGTGGTGGCCCGGTAGCGGGCAGGGGTTGTATCGAGGTGCTTCTTGAAGACGTAGGTCAGGTACTCCTGGTAATTGAAACCGCTTCGCTCGGCCACTTCAGCCAGGGGAAGTTCCGTAAAGCTGAGCATGTCCCGGGCCCGGCGCAGCTTCATCGCCAGCAGGCTATCCCCGACGGTCCGGCCAAGGTGCTCCTGAAAGCGACGCTGGAGGACACTGCGGGAGAGGCCGGCGTTCCGGGCGACGTCATCGACGGATATCCCGAGGCAGGCGCTTTCGCGGATGAATTGCAGGGCCTTCACCAATGCCGGATCATTGACGGCAGTTGCATCGCTGGAGGGACGCCGCTGCAGGGTGAGGGGGGCGGTCTCGATTTGCCGGATGCCGGTTTCCTCGCCGGAAATCATCCGGTCCAGCAGCCTGGCGGCCTCGTAACCGACCTTCACATGATCCGGTTCGATACTGCTTAGCCGGGGCCGGCAAAGGTTGCAGAATGGCTGGTCGTTATCCACCCCGACGATGCTGACCTCCTCCGGGACCATGACCCCCAGCCGCTGGCAGGCCTTCATGGTAATGGGGCCGAACTGGTCGCTGGCGACCATCAATGCCAGCGGCCGTGGAAGCCGTTCCAGCCATTCCAAGATGTGGTTGACGTTCTCGTTCCAGTGGCCGGCCCTTTTTTCATCCGCATTGAGGTGGAAGCTGGACCGCCGCCTTGCCCTTGGGCGGACCGTTTCGAGGAAGGCCTCCTCGCGCTCCAGTGACCACCGCTCGTCCTCCAGTCCAAGGAAAGCGAAGTGATGATGGCCCGACTCGATGAAGTGTTCCCCCGCCATGCGGCCGATGGCCCGGTCATCACTCTTGATGATGGGGTAGGGGCAGGCAGGCACATTGCCGAGGACATCGACGACCGGAACGTTTTTCAGTCGCACGGATTCAAGCACCCGGGTGCCGGAAATGCGGGCGATGATCCCATCCCCGTCCCACTGCTCAAGGCCGTCCGGTTCCGTGGCCCCGAGGTAACCGGTTGGGTGAAACACTGACCAGTCGTCCCGTTCATGGACATACTGGCTGATCCCGGCGAGGATGCTCCGTCCTGAGGCCAAAGCCGTTTCCACAAGTATGGCAATGCGCTTCATTAAAATAGACCGAATTTCTTAATGGAATGATGCCAAATTATCAGATTCAAGGGCAAGGCTTATGTTACCTTTGTTTAAAAAGCAAATCCAGGAGGCATCACAATGACCGATTTTTTAAAGGAATCCGAGATTTCAGCCGCCATAGTTGAGCGGGTGAAGGAACAGTTCAGGCACATTTGGGGCAGTCCACCTTCCCACGTGGCCGTGACCCCCGGCCGGGTCAACGTCATCGGAGAGCATGTGGACTATAATGGCGGCTGGGTTCTTCCGGCAGCCATTGAGCGCTACATGGTGATGGCGGTCCGGCCCAACGGGACCAATACGGTGCGCCTGGCCTCGGCCAATTTCCCGGAGCGCTCGGAATTCGCCATTGATTCCCTTTCGCCGGACAACGGCCGCGACTGGGGCCGCTACATCCGGGGTGTCATGGCCGGATTGCAGGAAGCCGGTATTCCCCTGCAGGGGTTTGATGCGCTGGTGGAGTCGACGATCCCGGTTGGTGGAGGATTAAGCAGCAGTGCGGCCCTTGAAGCGGCAGCGGGTCTGGCCCTTCTTGCCATGGCTGGGAAAACGATGGATCGATTTGATTTGGCCAAGCTCTGCCAGAAGGCTGAGCACGACTATGCCGGCGTGCCCTGCGGCATAATGGACCAGGCCGCGGTGTTAAATTGCCGGGAGGGCCACTTGCTTTTCCTCGACTGCGAGAACGAGACCTTTGAACAAGCCCCCTTTGATGCGCCTGAATGGCGGTTGATGATTATCAACTCCGGCGTGGCCCACGAGCTGGCAGATGGTGAGTATGCCAAACGGCGGGCCGCCTGCCATCAAGCAGCCGAGAAACTTGGCGTGGCCTCGCTGCGGCATATCTCGATGGATTCACTGGATGAAGTCCTTGAGAACCTGCAGATCGACCGCGACATGGTCCGCGCGGTTCGTCATAACGTGACGGAAAATGAACGGACCCACAAGACGGTCAAGGCGCTCGCTGCCGGGAATATCCGTTTGGCCGGCCAGTTGCTCAACGCCAGTCATGCCTCCCTGCGGGACGACTACCGGGTCAGCTGCGAGGAGCTGGATTTCATCGCCGCCACGGCCCAGAAGCTTGATGGCGTGGCCGGTTGCCGCATGACCGGTGGCGGCTTCGGCGGTTCCTGCATCGCGCTGGTGCACAAGGACGCGGCCGCCGAGGTTGCGGACAGGTTGGCAACGGCTTATCAGGAAGAATTCGGCCAAGCGCCAGGAATCTTCCTCACTGCGGCCGCGGAGGGTGGTCGAGTAGAGCAACTGGATAACTGAATTTGTCATGGAAAAGAAACTACATCCGCATCGACGCCGGAATCCCCTGACCGGGGAATGGATCCTTTGTTCGCCCCACCGGGCAACGCGCCCCTGGCTGGGCCAGCAGGAGAAGGTCGCCGGGGATGACCGGCCGGAGTATGATCCGGACTGTTACCTCTGTCCCGGAAACAGCCGGACCAGCGGCGAGGAGAATCCGGACTACCCGGGTACCTACGTCTTTGAGAACGACTTCCGGGCGCTGCTCGACGAGGAACCGACCGGGATTGAGCCGGAACATCCCCTGCTGGAGCGGGCCGATGTCAACGGAACCTGCCGGGTTATCTGCTTTTCGCCCCGACACAATGTCACCCTCGCGGGGATGACATCCGGCGAGCTGGAAGGGGTGATCCATACCTGGAGGGGGCAGACCGAAGAGTTGGGCCGGCGCTACAAGTGGATCCAGGTCTTCGAGAACAAGGGGGCTGTCATGGGCTGCTCCAATCCCCATCCCCACGGCCAGATTTGGGCCATGAGCGAGGTTCCGACCTTGCCCGCGCTCGAGGATTTCAACCAGAAGGCGTGGCTGGAGAAAAACGGCAACCGGCTGCTCCTTGACTATGTCCATTTGGAGATGGAAAGGGGCGAGCGGGTCATCTGCGCCAATGATGACTGGGCGGTTGTTGTCCCTTACTGGGCTACCTGGCCCTTTGAGACCCTGCTCCTCCCGCGCTTTGAGATTTCCCGGATGACGGATCTGGACGACCGACGGGCGGCCTCCCTGGCGCCCGTGCTGAAGGAACTGCTGATGCGCTACGACGGCCTGTTTAATTGCGATTTCCCGTACTCCATGGGCTGGCATGGCGCACCGTTCGACGGTGGAGCAGGGGAGCACTGGCAGTTGCACGCCCATTTCTATCCGCCCCTTCTTCGGTCCGCCACAGTCAAGAAGTTCATGGTGGGCTTCGAGATGATGGCGGAAGCTCAGCGGGACATCACCCCCGAGGCGGCTGCGGAGCGGATCCGCAGCGTGGTAATTTAAATTGTAGTTGGAGATTCATGACATGAAAGTACTGGTAACCGGCGGAGCCGGATATATTGGAAGCGTAGCCACCGAGATCCTCGTCCGCGAGGGGTATGACGTTCTGGTTTTTGACAACCTGCAACAGGGTCACCGCGAGGCAGTCACTGAGGGAGCCGCCTTTGTCGAGGGCGACCTCAAGGACTATGCCGCCATCGAAGCGGCCATTGCCGGATTCAAGCCGGAGGCGGTTATGCACTTTGCCGCCAATTCCCTCGTCGGGGAATCGATGGAGCAGCCTTTCCTTTATTTGAATGACAACGTGGTTAATGCACTGAACCTGTTGCAGGCGATGGAGAAGCACGGGGTGAAAAAAATCATCCTCTCCTCCACCGCCAACCTTTTCGCCGATCCCCTCAAGATGCCCATCGAGGAAGATGAACGGATCATTCCCGGCAGTCCCTACGGCGAATCCAAGGGCATTATCGAGCGCTTCCTCCACTGGCTCTCCATTACCAAGGGACTGAAGTTTGCCTGCTTGCGTTACTTCAACGCTGCCGGGGCCACAGAGGAACACGGGGAGGACCATAACCCCGAGCTCCACCTCATCCCGATCATTCTCCAGGTTGCCCTCGGGCAACGCGAGAAGGTCTTCATGTTTGGCGACGATTACGACACCCCGGACGGAACCTGCATTCGTGATTACATCCACATCGAGGATCTCATCAACGCCCATGTCCTCGCCCTCAATGCCCTCGACCAGGGAAACCGTATCTACAATCTCGGCAACGGCAAGGGCTTCTCCGTCAAGGAGGTCATTGACGCCGCCCGCAAAATCACCGGCAATCCCATTCCCGCCGAGGTCGCCCCACGCCGCCCCGGCGACCCCGCCACCCTCGTCGCCGGGTCCCAGAAAATTATTTCCGAACTCGGCTGGAATCCCAAATTTACTGATATCGAGTCCATTATCCAGACCGCCTGGAACTGGCATTCCCGCCACCCCAACGGCTATTCGCAATAGCTTCTCCCGGTCGCCTGATACCCCGGATTGTCCGGATTCTGTTCCTAAGTCGCTCCCCGCCATGGGATTCCGATTTAGTTGAGAATGGGTTTCAAAAAGGGTTGACACCCCGCAGTGTTATTGAGACTCATAATCATCAATGAAAACGACGAACCCCCTGAAATTGAGAATGAGAACGCGCACGGTGGTGCTGGCCTTGGTGCTGAGCCTGTGGAGCTTGCCTGGACGGGCGGCGGAGGCGGTGGAAGCCGGGACGCCGAGCCTGGAAGAGATGTGGGCGCTGGTGCAGGCGCAGCAGGCGGAGATCGAGCGCCTGCGGGCCTTGGTGGAGGAGAGCCGTGGCGAAGTGGCGGCGGCGCGAAGCGAAGCGGAGGCGGCAACGGCGGTTGCGGCCGAGGCGCGAGCGGAAGCGGAGACAGCGCAGGTCCAGCTGGAGGCGACGGCGTTAGCGGTCGAGGAAATGGCGGACGGCAGTGGCGCGGGCCAGCGTGGCTGGTGGGAGCGGACGTCCGTCGGGGGCTATGGTGAGCTGCACGCGAACTTTTATGATGACGCGGACGGGGAGATTGATTTTCACCGCTTTGTCCTCTTCGTGAACCACGAGTTCAACGACTGGATCACCTTGTACACCGAGCTGGAAGTGGAGCATGCTTACTCCGGAAACAACAAGCCCGGAGCGGTGGAGCTGGAACAGGCCTTTGTACGGATGGACTGGAAGGAGAATTTCAGCACGGACGCCGGTCTGTTCCTGATGCCGGTGGGGATGATCAATGAAATCCACGAACCAAACACCTTTTACGGAGTGGAGCGGAACAACATTGAATCACGCATCATCCCGACGACCTGGTGGGAAGCCGGGGTGAAGGGCAACTGGCGCTTTGACAATGGGGTATCGGTTGAAGCCGGCATCACCTCCGGGCTGGATATTGATCCCAGCGGGGTGATCCGTGGCGGACGTCAGAAGGTCGCCAAGGCCATCAACGAGGCACCGGCCTATGTAGCGAGAATCAAGTACACAGGAGTTCCCGGCCTTGAGCTGGGGGCATCCGCCTTCTACCAGGATGACATGGCACAATCGAGTCCGGAGGATGTCCAGGGCCTGCTGACGGAGGCGCATGTCGACTACAGCAAGGGAGGGCTGCGGCTGCGGGCGCTCTATGCGCGCTGGGACCTTGACGGGACCCTGACCGCGGACGCCGAGGACCAGTGGGGCTATTTCATCGAGCCCTCCTACCGCTGGACGATGGATGACTTCTACGGCGACCTCGGGGTGTATTTCCGCTACAGCGATTACGAGTACTTCAGTGGATCGCTCAAGGAGAACGAGATATGGGAAATCGGCATCAACTACTGGCCGATTGACTATGTGGTCTTCAAGGCGGACTTCCAGGACATTTCCAACAGCGACCAATACGGCAGCAAGGGTGACACTGCGGTCAACCTTGGGGTCGGCTACCAGTTCTAAGGAATCCCCTTGCGGCGACGCCCCTCCATCCGGTTTTTCATTGGCTTATGCCTCGCCGCCGGCGGTTTGAATCCGCTGGCGGCGGCCGAGCAGGTATACCTGGAGCCGGAAGCCTTCATTGCCGGGGCCTTCGAGGGCGAGCCGGAGCAAAAGGTCCTCTGGTTGAACCGGGAATTGAAGACCTCGCTGGAGGATATCCTCGGTCATCCCTACAAGGGATTGCGCATCCGCTACTGGCGGAAAGGCGAGCGGACGGCCTGGATTCTTGAGGAAATTGGCAAAGTTGAGTTGATCACGACCGGCTTTGTCGTTGAAAACGGGGTCATGCAGTCGATGGAAGTCCTGATATACCGCGAGAGCCATGGGTGGGAAGTCCGCTTTCCGTTCTTCACCAACCAGTTCAAGGGGCGCGTGTTGAAGGATGGCAAGCTGGACAAGAAGATCGACGGGATCAGCGGCGCGACCCTTTCGGTCAATGCGTTGACCCGGCTTTCCCGAATGGCCCTGTTCCTGCACGGGGAGGCCGTCCAGTGAAGCTGGCCTGGCCGCGCAAGCGGACGCTGCTGGCGGCCCACCGGTGGCTGGGTATCATCTCGGCCGTATTCCTGGTTTCCCTCTCCCTGACCGGTCTGGCGCTCAACCACACGGAGCGCCTTGGGTTAAACAACATCCGTATCAAGAACGGGCTCATCTTGTCCCGGTACGGTATGGTTTCCGGGTCAGACATCCTCTCCTTTCGTATTCACGGGTTCGATACCTTGTCCTATCTCGAGGGGCAGCTGTTTTACAGCGGCCAGCCCCTCGCTACGGGCGGACCGCCCGTTGGCCTCCATGAGCAGAGGGAATTTTCTGTCATTGCAACAATTGAGGCCCTGATTTTCGTCACCCGTGAAGGTGAGTTCATTGAGCGCATGGATGTGCTTCAACTGCCCTTTGCGGTGCTTCAGTTCATTGCTTCCAGTCCCGAGGGGGAGCCTTTGCTGGTGACAGATGCCGGCCAGTGGAAGCCTGATGCCGACTGGATTGAATTTGAGCCCTACGAGGGTGGGTTTTCGGTTGAGCCCCTGTATCCGGCTGAGATTGATGAAGCCGGACGCCAGTCCATCCTTGAGGCGCACCAGGGGAACGGGCTGACGCTTTACCGGGTGCTGCTGGACCTTCATTCAGGGAGGCTGTTCGGCTGGGGAGGCAGGACGGTGATGGACCTGACTGCGGTGGCCATCCTCCTGCTCGTCTCCTCGGGCATAGCCGGCTGGCTGCGGAAGTCTGTGTGGGCCCGGCACTGATTGGCCTTGCCTGCAACCGCCTTTCTCCATTGCACTGTGTGATGTACACAGGCGCGCGCCGATTTTTATCCATTTTTCCCTAATAAACCGTGGTTCAGAATCGTTGTTCAAGTGAAGAGCCCCAGTAGCGCTACCGGGATAAACCACTAATCACCATGAAAAATGAACACGATATACCTGAATCTGAATGGATGCGTTCCATTGTCGCTGCTCACGCAGCTGATCTTACCCGGTATGCGGCCTCAATCCTCGGGAGCGAGGATGTGGCCAGGGACGTGGTCCAGGACAGCTTTGTCCGCCTCTGGCGCGAGCCGCGGGAATCCGTGGCTGGCCATGTTCGCCCCTGGCTGTTCCGCGTCTGCCGCAACCGTGCCCTCGACTTCCGGAAGAAAGGGGGCCGCATGAAACCGCTGGAGAACGAACACGCCACCGTGGTGGAGGAGTCCCCGGGCCCGCAGGCCCTGGCCGAGCGCCAGGACAGCCACGCGCGGATCCTGTACCTGATGGGTGCGCTCCCCGGGAACCAACAGGAGGTCGTCCGGCTCAAGTTCCAGAACGGAATGAGCTACAAGGAGATTGCCTCCGTCACCGAACTGTCCGTCAGCAATGTCGGCGTTCTGCTGCATACCGCCCTCAACACCCTGCGGACCCGCGTTGCGGCCGCCGGCGAATAACTTTTCAAGGAGACCTTTAAAATGAAATTTTCAGTCAACGACCCGAAGATCACCGCCTATGCGCTCGGCGAGATCGACGATCCCAAGGAGCGCCAGGAAATCGAGGCAGCTGTCGCTGCGTCGGAGGAGCTGCAGCAGGCGGTTGCCTCCATTCGCGAAATGGGCGACCTCCTCAGTGAAAGCCTCGCGGCCGAGCCGGTTCCGGAATTGAGCGAATTCGACACCGCCCGTATGGAGCAAGTGCCGGACGAACAGCCGGTTACCCGCAAGCGCCTCATCGATCGCGTTCTCACCTGGCCGGCCCTGTCCGCCGCTGTCGCCGCCGCTGTCCTGGCCATGGTGCTGGTCCCGCAGGGACTGCTGGTGCATCAGGCGGAAAAGGATGCGGAGACCGAAGCGGCAGGATTGAAGCCGGCCACGGTCGAGGTGCAGACATCTCAAGCCCCTCCTCCGCAGGAAGTGGGTGCAGTGCGCCAGAACGAACTGGAGGCACTGGAAGACGTTGTCGTGGCCCAGACCAGCCAAATCGCCAAGCAGGTGAAGCCGCTTGCCGAGCCCCGGCGTCAGGACTTGTATGATGTCGATTCCAGCCGGGTGAAGGTGGACGCGATAATTTCCTCCCAACCCATGCCCGCCACCGAAGGCAAGAATGAGGTTTTCGAGCTGAGCCCCTTCATGGTGGAAACGGAGAGTACCGGCTACCAGGCCAGGAATTCAGTGGCAGCCACTCGATTCGTTCACGAGGCGGATAAGAAGGAATGGAACACCGAGTCCTACGATCCCATCGAGGAGACGGATTTCCGTTCCCCCCTGGTGGCCCCGTTGTCGACCTTCTCCATCGATGTCGACACGGCCAGTTACGCCAATGTGCGACGCTTCCTCAATCAGGGGCAGTTGCCCCCGGCCGATGCGGTGCGTATCGAGGAGCTCATCAATTACTTCCCCTACGCCGATAAGCCCCCGGTGAAGTCACTCGACGAGGGTGGGGATCCGTTTGCCGTCCATATGGCGCAGACGACCGCCCCCTGGAACACCGGCCACCGGCTCCTGCGCATTGCCCTTAAAGGGTATGAAATGCCCTGGGAAGAGCGCCCAGCCTCCAACCTGGTCTTCCTGTTGGACGTCTCCGGCTCGATGAGTGACCACAACAAGCTGCCCCTGGTGAAGAAAGCCATGGACCTGCTGGTGCATCGACTCGATGGCCGGGACCGGGTGGCCATCGTGGTCTACGCCGGTGCCTCCGGACTGGTCCTGCCCTCAACCACAGCCAACAACCACGCTACCATCGCCCACGCCCTGGAGAACCTCCAGGCTGGCGGCTCCACCAATGCCGGGGCCGGTATCCAGCTGGCCTACAAGGTGGCCCGGGACAACTTCATCAAGGATGGAAACAACCGGGTCATCCTCTGCACCGATGGCGATTTCAATGTCGGCCAGACCAACCGGGGCAACCTCGCCGACATCGCTGACGCGCAAGCCGAAGACGGCATCTCCCTGACTATCCTCGGGTTCGGCATGGGTAACTACAAGGACGACATGCTGGAAACCCTCTCCAACAAAGGGAAGGGGAGCTACGCCTACATCGATTCCGAGACGGAGGCCCGCAAGGTCTTCCTGCAGGACCTGGCCAGCAATATCTTCAAGATCGCCAAGGATGTGAAGATCCAGGTCGAGTTCAATCCGGCCCATGTCGAGGCGTATCGACTCATTGGATACGAAAACCGCCGCCTCAAGGCGGAGGACTTCAACAATGACCAGAAGAAGGCCGGCGACATTGGCCCGGGGCATTCGATTGTTGCCCTCTATGAAGTCATTCCGGCCGGTGCGAAGGCCGACCTGCCGACGGTCGACGATCTCAAGTACCAGCAGCAACCCGCCGGTGCTTCCCGTTCCAGCGAGCTGGCCACTGTCAAGCTGCGCTACAAGCAGCCGGATGGCGATACCAGCAAGCTGATCACCCATGCCGTGGACAGCGGGGACTTGCTGGACTTTGCTTCCGCCCATGAGGACGTCCGCTTCTCCGCCGCCGTGGCTGCTTTCGGGCTCCTCTTGAGTGAGTCCGAAAACGCCGGCAGCATCCGCTTCAAGGAGATCGAGCAAATCGCCACCAGCGCCATCGGCACGGACCCCGGCGGCCTGCGCAGCGAGTTTACCAGCCTGGTCCGCAAGGCGGGCAACCTCACCGCGCGGGAGGAGTAGGCGACTCACTTAAATCGCTGTTGCCCGCTGGTGGACCCGGCGCCGCATGAGGCGCCGCTTCAACCAGGACGCTTTCCGCACGTGCGGATCATTGGCCCCGATGTGGTAAACGGACCCGTCGGGGCCTTTGACGCTGGCTGAACCGTCCGTGTTGATGCGCACGATTTGCCCCAGTTCGTCCGTTGTGTAGCTGTAGTTGTCGCCACGCTTTGAGGGGTGGATATCATGTGCTCCCGGGCCCGGATGATTTGATGTTTCCTGCCGCCTGTAGACTATCCAATCGTTGAGTGCATACCGTTTCATTCTTTAATCTCCTTCAAGTTAGTTGTTCTCCTTTTCAGGTTTCTCCTTATCGCCCGCGCCCTTCAGGTAGGGGGCAAACAAGTCGATCGGTACCGGCAGGACAATGTTGGTATTGTGTTCGCTGGAGACTTCCCGGACCGTCTGCAGGAACCGGAGCTGAAGGGAGATCGGCTGGCTGCACATCTTGGCCCCAGCCTCGACCAGGTTCTCCGCCGCCTGGAATTCACCCAGCGCGTTGATTACCTTGGCCCGCCGTTCCCGTTCGGGTTCCGCCTGCCTGGCCATGGCCCGCTTCATGGAATCCGGCAGGACGACGTCCTTGACCTCCACCGAGGTCACCTTGATGCCCCATGGATCCGTCTGCCGGTCGATGATTTCCTGGAGGGTTGTGTTGATTTTCTTGCGACGGGCCAGTAGGTCGTCTAATTCCGCCTGCCCGACCACGCTGCGCAGGGTCGTCTGGGCCAGCAGGGAGGTCGCCTTCAGGTATTGCTCCACCTTGACGATGGCGGCCTCGGCATCAATGACCCGGAAATAAAGGACCGCGTCCACCGAGACCGGGACGTTGTCCTTGGTCATCATCTCCTGGCGGGGTACATCAATGGTGACGACCCGCAGATCCACGCGTACCATCCGGTCAACAATCGGGATGAGGATAATCAGGCCCGGACCCTTGGCCCGGAGCAGCTTGCCCAGCCGGAAGATGACGCCCCGCTCGTATTCGCGCAGGATCCGGATCATCGCCGGTAGCAGCAGGGCCAGCAGGATGATGACAGTCACCACCCATACCAATGGTTCGCTCAAGTATTCGGTTTTCATTACTTTCCCTCCTTTTCTATTGGCCGCACGATGAGGCGCAGGCCACGTCGACCGATGATCTTCACGGTTTCCCCCTTGTTCACCGGAACCGCTGATTCGGCCAGCCAGTCCTCTCCCTCGATGGTCACGTGCCCGGGCTTGGAACCCAGACCGTCCATGGCGATGCCGGTCATTCCCGGCAGGGTTTCCCGGCCGACCCGGATGGGCAGGCGTTGGGCGCGTAGTCCGGCTCCCACTACGAAAATGAAGAAGCCCGCTGTCAGCAAAGTGGCCGGTATGATAACCCCCAGGGAGAGGCGGAATTCCGGCAAGCCGCGATCAAAGAGCATCAGTGCTCCCAGAAAAAATGAGATGATGCCTCCCGTGGTCAGCAGGCCGAAGGTCGGCGTGAAGGCCTCCGCGATAAAGAGTGCGACCGCCAGCACCATAAGGGCCATGCCGGCTATGTTGACCGGCAGGATGGCCGCCATGTAAAGGACAAGGATGAGGGCAATCAGTCCGATGACACCCGGCAGGACCATTCCCGGTGCGTTCAATTCCCCGATGATCCCGTAGATGGCGATCAGCATCAGGATGAACATGACTTCCGGACGCCACAGCATCTGGAATATCCGTTCCCGCAAGAGCATGCCGATCTCCTCAACCTGTGCACCGGCGGTTTGAAGCGCTGCCTCGCCAAGCTTGTCGAGCGGTCTGCCGTCCAGTTGCTGCAGCAGGTCCTTTGAGTCCTTCGCAATGAGATCGATGACATTCAACTCCAGTGCCGCTTCCGCGGTCACGGAGGCGCTGTCCCGTACCGCCGAGATGGCCCATTCCGCGTTGCGCTTGCGCTTGTCGGCGATGGCCTCGATGTAGCTGGCGGCAAAGTTCTCCAGCTTCTGGTTCATCGTCTTGCTGGATTCGCTGTCCTCCTGCGAGCCTCCCATCATCACGGGATGGGCCGCCCCGATGCTGGTGTTCGGGGCCATTGCCGCCACGTCCCCGGCCAGGGTGATGAAGCATCCCGCACTGCCGGCGTTGGCTCCGGACGGGGCCACATAGACGACAATCGGTACCGGGGTGGAGTAGAAGCGCTTCACGATGGCCTGCGTGGAATCCAGCAGGCCGCCCGGCGTGTCCAGTTGGATGACCAGGCATTCCATTCCTTGATCCTCGCTCACTGCCGCTGCCCGGTCGATATAGTTGGCCGTTGCCGGATTGATTGTCCCCTCAATCCGGATCCACCCGACTTGCCTTTCCGTGGCCCCGAGCGGGCACAGGGCCAGCAGTATGAAAGGCAAACCCCTGAAGGAAGCCTTCATGGGTTAAGTTTAGGGAATGCTGCCAATTCTGGCAATCCTGAAACGTTGGGCCCTGCGCAGAATGGGATTTCGTTGACCTTATTTGCCTACCGGTATTCATTTTTTGCATGGCACGGCTCTTCCGGGATGAAAACGCACAGCTGGAGGCAGCCAAGCTCTCCCGCCTTATCTATTGCAATCCATTTACTCCCGAGCGATTAAGTCTCGAGCAGGAACTGCTGGGTTCCACACGGGTGGAAAGTGGCCGGGAATGGAATCTGGATCCGCGCAACAAGACCCGCCATGTCAATATGGAGCATCTTGGCGGCCTGGCGGAAGCGCTCGTCAAGGAGTGTCGTGCGCGATACCTCTCCGGTGCGGGTTCCGATGAGGAAAAAGCACTTTATGCCAACCTGGTCATCTTCGTCCTTTATGTGACCACGCGGAGCTCCCTAGATGCCATGATTGAGCAGGCCCACCAGACGGGAACCTGCCGGCTCAAGGTTTCCGGGTACGGGAAGTTCAACCAGCAGTTTCACCATTATTTCGAGGGGGTCGAACCGGTGGCGCCGGACCACCTGTTCGCCTGCTATTTCCAAATCCGGCGGGCCTTCTATCATATTTTCCGCTTCTTTGTCGGGACCTCAAAGGCGGCCACGCGCCTGCGGTCCCGCATGTGGCAGTCCATTTTTACCCACGACCTCTTCCGCTACCAGCGGTCGCTTTATGGCCGCATGGCGACGATTCCAACACTCATTACAGGCCCGTCCGGAAGCGGTAAGGAAGTGGTTGCCCGGGCAATTGGGTTCTCCCGCTATGTTGGCTTTGATCCCGGCAAGCGGTCATTCGTGGCCGACTTCACCAAGGGGTTTTATCCGGTCAACTTGAGTGCGCTTTCGCCGACCCTGATTGAGTCCGAGCTCTTTGGGCACCGGAAAGGCGCCTTCACCGGTGCCCTGCAGGACCGGGAGGGTTTCTTTTCCGCCTGCGGAGAGGATGGGACGGTCTTCCTCGATGAGATCGGGGACACGGATCTGGATATTCAGGTGAAGCTCCTACGAGTCCTGCAGACCCGTCAGTTCCAGCGGCTCGGGGAGGTCAAGGGAGAGCCTTTCAGGGGCAAGATCCTTGCCGCCACCAACCGCGACCTGGTCGCGGAAATTGCCGCCGGCCGCTTCCGCGAGGATTTCTATTTCCGGCTCCGCAGTGATGTCATTGAGACCGTCTCGCTCGATGAAATGGTTAATGGCGATGAGAGTGAATTGCGTTTTCTGGCCGGATATGCATCGGTCCAGTTGGCCGGGGAGCCGGAAGCTCCCGGGTTGGTGGAGGACTTCATGCAGTGGGCCCGGGAGCACCACCGCTACAACTGGCCGGGGAATTTCCGCGAGCTGGAGCAAGCCCTGCGCAGCATCCTTATCCATGGGACCTATGAGCCTCCGGTGTCCACCGGGGGTGGAGATGATCTTCCCGCGAAACTCACTGCCACCGGCTGGACCCTCAAGGAGCTCACGGAGCAGTATGTCACCGCCCTTTACCGGCAGATGCCCGTCTATGAGGAGCTGGCCCGCAAACTCGGGGTCGACCGGCGCACGGTCAAGAAATACCTCCGCGATACCGATACCTGAGACGGGCCTTTGGTGGCAGGTTGGAACGGCATAATTTGTCAGCTGACCGACAAATAATGTCGGCCGATCTATGCTTTAGAAATAATTAAAATATTTTAAAGCGTTCGTATACAGTGACTTGTGTTCCCCGGCCTCCGTTTTGGCACACCCCAAGCAAAAGGATGGTTGCTGGCAGAGAACAACCAGCCAGCGGCAACAACTCAACAAGGAAACAGTCATGATGAATACAACAAAAATTCTCCCGGTACTTTTCAGGAGTACCCTTGTCCTGGCCATTGGATTGGTTGCAGCCACCGCTACGGCTGGTCCATTCGGAAAGATCGTCAGCTTCGGCGACAGCCTCGCGGATACCGGTAACATGTTTGCCAATTCTGGTGGGCTGGTGCCGCCTGCCGACACTTACCATGACGGACGCATGTCCAACGGGATTATCTGGGTGGAGTACCTCGCCGGGGATCTCGGTGTAGCGATCGACGACTACGCCTACTTCGGGGCAAAGACGGACGACACCAACTTCCGGGATGATGATCTCCCGTTCTATCTCATCGGGTTCAGGGACCAGGTTGATATGTACCTCGCTGACCTTGACGGGGAGAAAGTGGATAACCGCGACCTCATTACCGTCGTCATCGGGGCCAATGATTTCCTGACCTATTTGATCAAGGGTGGTGATTTGCCGATTCCGGGCAGTATCCAGAATACACTTACAGAACTGGGACGCCTGCTGGATGCGGGAGCCCGCCATATTGTCATCTGGAACGTGCCGGACCTGAGTGGCACTCCCGCCTTCGCCGGACTCAGTGATCTGGAGAAGATCGGCTTGAGCCAGTTGCTGGCGACCTACAATGCCATGCTCGCGGACGGCCTGGCCCAGTTATCGGCGAATTACAATTGCAACATAGTCGTGGCTGATGCCTATGGCACATTGAACGCGATCATTTCCGACCCGGCAGCCTACGGGTTGGAGAACGTGACTGTTCCGGCCAGCATGGATCCGAGCAAGGATCCGGCCGTGTCCCTGTTCTGGGATGGTGTCCATCCGACAACGGTAGGCCACCGCATTGTCGCGGATGCTGTTCTCGATGCCATGCTGGAGCACTACGTGCCTGGCGAGGCTATTGGACTTGATGGCAACGTACCGGGCTGGGCCCGGCGCTAGGCCGGAAATTTCCTGAAGCCATCCCCGGCCAGTCCGGCCGGGGATGGCCCAGGTCTCGATGAAATGGAGGGAATCATGAAAGGGAAATTTATCACAATTTGCACGATCGCCTTGCTGGGGTGCCTTTTCAGTGGCTGTTCCAGCCTCGAATCGCCGCATGTGGTGGGTGAACCGGTCGTTTTTGACGGTAAGCACGTCGGCGATGTCTTGACCTGTCAGGTCGGGGAGACCCCGCTTCTGCTGAAGGTCACCGATTCCACCCACCTGCGGGCAGCCTGGCCGGAGTGGGACCAGGCAAATGATACATTCCAGCTGGCTGGGGCGGAAATCGTCGTTTCCCGTTTGGGAAAGGACATCCTTTTGGCGAACATCAAGGAGGATAATTCGGAGAACTATTCCATCTTCCTGTTGAGCCTTGTTTATGGTGGAGAGGGGCCGCAAGGATTCAAGGCGGTCGGGTTCACCGTCGATGACGATGCCATGGACCGGCTGGCCTCGATTGAAACCAACCGCATCGGCGTGCATGGGAGCTACGGGAGCACCTTTGTCCTGGAGGGAAACAAGGAGGATGCGGATGCCTTTGTGGCCACCTATTCCAAGGAGATGTTCCTCTATTCACTGGGATTTGAAATTACCCAGCTCAGCGGGGAGAATATTCTTGAGAATCTGCTTTGACTGAAAGGATTTTTTTCCGCGGGTAAAAACCGGGATCGGATGGGTGGTACCGGGATGACCGGTAAAGAAAAAGGGCGCCCTTTGTGAGGCGCCCTTTTCATATGAAAATTAACCAGCGAATGTCTATTTGCTGAGGAAGAGGAACTGACCGCCCTGGACCTCACCCCGTTGTCCGCAGGCCGCTGGCGATGGCGTTGATGACAATGAGGAGCTCCTCGATGAGGGTGGCGTCATCCGGGTTTTGTCGGTACTGGCGGAGCAGCTCAATCTGGTGCTGATGCAAGACTTCAAGGGGCGCATCGCGGGCCTGCAGGGTGGCCCAGAAGCGGGGCCGGCGGGATGGGATGTCCCCGCCGAGGAGGATTGCCAGCTGATCTTTTGTCCGCTGGTGTTCCTCAAGCACCATGCCGAGGATTTCCTCCCGGGCGGAGGTGTGCCCAACCAGTCCGCCATAGGCTTTCATCCATGCTTCATCGGAACTGGCAAGGCTGCTCTCGACGTTGTAGAAAAGGTAACGCAGGAAAGGGGTTTGCTGCAGGTCGCGGCAGAGGTCAGTATGTAATGAGGAATCACTACTGCTGAGTTCCTGCAGGGCGGAACCGACCCCAAACCAGCCAGGCAGGTAGAAGCGCGACTGGTTCCAGCTGAAGACCCAGGGGATGGCCCGCAGGTCGGCCAGGGTGGCCTGGCCAGTGCGGCGCGTCGGCCGGGACCCGATGCGGCTGTGCTCAATAGCATCAATGGGCGTGGCTTGGCGGTAGAACTTCATGAAGTGCGGATGCTCGAGGAGCTTGCGGTAGGCGGCTCGCGACTCCAGAGCCATGTGCTCCATATACTGCTTCAGCCGGTCCGGGATGTCGGCCCTGGCTGCCAGCAGCTTGCCCCCGAGGCTGCCAGCCATGAACCACTCCAGGTTGGCGGCGGCGCTGGTCGGGGTGTTGTATTTCTGGCCGATAACTTCCCCTTGCTCGGTAATGCGGAGTCCACCCTCGAGGGAGTCCTTAGGCAGTGCCTCGAGAAAGCGGTGGGTCGGGCCGGATCCGCGCCCGACGGTACCGCCGCGCCCGTGGAAGAAAGTCAGGGAGACGCCATGGTTTTGCCCGACTTCCAGCAAGCGCTCCTGGGCCTTGCGCAGTCCCCACTGGCTGGCGATGATCCCGGCATCCTTGTTGCTGTCGCTGTAACCGAGCATGATGATGAGGCTCCTTTGACCCTCCGGCATCGCCGCTAGACTGTCTCTAGTGCAGGGATGCTGGATAAAGGCCTCGATGATGGCTGGTGCGGCCTCGAGGTCCTCGTAGGTCTCGAAAAGGGGAACCACCGGCAATTGGCATTGGACGCGACCTTCGCCAAAGCGGGTCAGTCCGGCCTCCTTGCAAAGGACATAGAGGGTCAGGAGGTCGGCAAGGTCCCGGGTCATGCTGACAATAAGGGCGCCCAGTCCGTCCCGGCCAAATTGCTCGAGGTGCGCCTCGAGGACCGACAAGCTGGCCCGTGCTTCGTGCGCCTCCCGGGGAAGCTCCATGGAGGTGTGGGTTAGCGGCCGTGGATGGGAAAGTTCCTTGTTGAGGAATTCCAGCCGCTTCTCAAGCGGCCATTCGGGAAAGGAGGAGGCATCACCGATGTTGGCGGCCTCCATCATCTGGACGAGGGCCTTCTGGTAAAAGTCGCTGTTCTGGCGCACATCCAGGCGGGCCAAATGTAGGCCGAAAGTTCGTATCTGGCGGATCAGGGGACTGACATGAACAGCAGCCGTATGGTCGGCTCCAACCTTGAGAAGCCAACCCCGGAGCTTGTCGAGATCCTCTATCAACGTTGCTGAGTCTACCGACTCAACGCGTTTCCTGAGACAGTGCACGTAACTTGCCCATGGCTTGCGTTCCCAACCGGTGGCTTTCCAGTCCTTCAACTGACGGGCCAAAAGCTCCGGTGCCTGGACATGGCGGATGCTGAAGGAGAGCTTGCGCTCCAGTTCCCGCAGCCGCTCCTTGAGGATGCCAATGGCATTGGCCCGCAAGGATAGCAGCGACTCTTGCGTCACCGGGGCCGTGACTTTGGGGTGCCCGTCCCGGTCACCACCGACCCATGAACCAAACTCCAGCGAGGGCAACTCCTCGTTGGAAAGGGGAGGGGCCTCCGGAAATGCTTTCTTCCAGGCATAGCGCAGGCGCGAGTCCAGCCGGTCAAAGACGTTGGGGAAGACTTCCCGGAGGTAGTAGGTGAGATTCTCGAGCTCATCCTCCACTTCCGGCTTCTGCAGGAAAATTTCACCCGTCAACCAGAGGCGTTCCAGGATGGCCCGCATCTCCCGGGCACACTCGTTCATCTCAAATTCGGTTTTCGCCCCTTCGCGTCGGTTGAGGATGCGGATGATTTCCCGGTGCAGGCCAAGCACGGCCCAGTTCTTCGCTTCCGTCGGGTGCTTGGTGAAGACCGGTTCAATGCGCAGCCCGGCGAGTTCCTTGCGCACGTCCTCCTCCCCGATGCCCAGCTGCTTGATGCGGGAAAAGTAATTTCCCCAGTGGCCCGGTTCCGCATCCGGGCCAGCCTCCTGTTCGCGGACCCGGCGAATGCTGTTCGCTGTATGCTCCTCGGCCAGGTTCAGCAATTGGAAGAAAAAGGAGATGGCCTGGACGGTCGAGGCCTCCATCTCCCCGGACCAGTCATCCTTGAGCCCGCCGAGGATATAACGGGCGGCGGCTGCCTCCCCGGTTTCCTCAAGGACCTCCGCGAATACCTCGGCCAGGAACGCGTGCTCCCTGCGCACTTGTTCAAGGCCCTTCATGACCAGTTGACGGAAGGGTTTGGCTGTGGGTTTGTCCGGCATCATCTGTTAGTAAAGATACTGACTCAGCTGAAAAATCAACGGGATCCCGAAAACAAGGTTAAACGGGAAGGTGATTCCAAGGGAGGCCGTCACGTAATAGGCCGGGTTGGCTTCCGGAAGAGAAACCCGAACGGCCGCGGGAGCCGCAATGTAGGATGCGCTTGCCGCCAGGATTCCAAACACGACCGCTCCGCCTTGCGACAGCTGTATCAGCCAGCCCAGGAAAAGACCAAAACAGCCCTGTACAATCGGCGCCAGAAGGGCGAAGAGCAGCAGGGGCAGGCCTATCTTGCGGGCATCCCGCAATTTCTCGCCCGCCACCAGGCCCATTTCCAGAAGGAAGAGCATCAGGACCCCGAAAAACGGCGCCACCAGGAAGGGATGCATCAGCTCGCGTCCATCTTGTCCGGCAACGGCACCGGCCGCCAGACCGCACATCAGCAGCACCAGGCTCTTGCCCGTCACCACCTCACGGATCGATTCCCCCAGCGATACCGTCTTGCCCTTGCAGAAGCGCTTCGCCAACAGCAGCGCCACGAAGATTGCCGGGATCTCCATTGCCGCCATCACTGCCGGTAGATAGGCCTCATAGGCCACCGATTGCCGGTCCAGAAACGCCAGGCAGGCCATGAAGGTCACCGCTGAGACCGACCCGTAGTGCGCGCCCATCGCCGCCGCGTCCGCTGTCCCCAGACTCAGCATCCGGCGTGTGCCAAAAAAAACTGCTGCCGGGATGAGGGCCCCTAACAGCAGTGTCGCCAGCAGCGGTAAGACCAGCTCACCGGGACTCGCCTGCGCCAACGCGCCACCTCCCTTGAAGCCAATCGCCAGCAACAGGTAGATTGTCAAGGCCTGGTACACCTGGTCCGGAAACTTCAAATCGCTCCGCGACCACACCGCAGCCATGCCCGTCCCAAACGCTATCACCGGCGGTGACAACAGGTTCTTTCCCAATATCAGTATCGCTTCCATTTCCTCGTCTTATTCAGTTAATTAATTCACGAACAAAATGTCGTATATTAGGATGGCAAGCATTATGTTGCCCAATTCAGGAAAAAGTTTTCTGCATTTACTTTTCGCATAATTGCGTTAAAGTACGGCTATTGTGAGTGGACATGAATGGACGTTTTTCACGAACCACGCGCATGTGATGGTGTGCCTGGTCCGCAATCCGGAACAATCCCTGCGGGAAGTAGCCCTGGCGGTCGGGATCACCGAGCGGGCGGTGCAGCGAATCATCAGCGACCTTGAGGAAGCGGGCTACCTGCTGCGCGAGCGGGAAGGCCGGCGGAACAAGTACGAGATGCACCCGGAGATCCGCCTGCGGCACCCGTTGGAAGAGCATTGCACGATTGGGGACCTGCTTCAGGTAGTGGTGCCGGAGAAGTAAAACTGGGGTCGGACCTTGTTAAGATGTTGGTAAACAATTAGATAGCTATCTAATTCAGGATTTTTCAAGGCTTAGGTCTCCCTTTTTACCTTTGAAAAAGGTGGTTTCAAGAATTCACGCAGCACGCTGAGCGGGTTTGTGAGGCTTTCACGTGCTTAGAATGTCTTTTTAAGGTAAATATGCTTCTTTTAAGCATTAAAATTGACCTAAATAAATTCTTAAGATCTTGTGAAACAATTACTTCTGAAGGTCCGACCCCGCCCGGAGCCCCCGACCCCGCCCGGATCCTCCGGTCCCGCCCGGAGCCGGATGGGGATGTACTTGGAGACCGGGGTCTGGCTGCCGTCGGCAAAGGCGTCGACGCTGACGAGGACGTTGGTCTCGGGGAAGTAGCTGGCGGCGCAACCGGCCGGGATGTTGTAGGCGCGGACCTTGAAGCGGTGAGCGGTGCGTTCCTTGCCATCGCCGTAGACGCTCAGGAGGTCGACAATATCGTCTTTCTGGAGGCCCTGTTGGTCCATGTCGGCCTGGTTGAGGAAAAGGATGCGGCGTTCATTGCGGACATTGCGGTAGCGGTCATCGAGGCCATAAATGGTGGTATTGTACTGGTCGTGGGAGCGGATGGTCATGAGGCGGAAAACGCCATCGGGGAGGGTCAGGTCGGGAATTTCTGAGACGGTGAAGCGCGCCCGCCCGTCCCGGGTATTCCACTTTCGCCGACCGGCGGAGTTGCCGAGGTAGAATCCACCGGGTGCCTTGATACGATTGTTGAAATCGTCAAATCCGGGCACCACCTCCTCAATGAGGTCCCGAATGAGGTCGTAATCCGCGACCCAATCATCCCATTTCAATGAATCCTTGCCGAGAGTCGCCTTGGCCAGGCCGGCGACGATGGCCGGTTCGGAAAGCAAGTCATCGGAAGCCGGCTTATGGCGCCCGCGGGAGGCGTGAACCATGCTCATGGAGTCTTCCACGGTGACACTCTGGGGACCGCTCTCCTGGATGTCCAATTCGGTGCGGCCGAGGCAGGGGAGGATGAGGGCCTGTTTCCCATGGACGAGATGACTGCGGTTGAGCTTGGTCGTTACATTGACGGTAAGACGGCAGTTTTGCAGGGCTTTCTCAGTGTAATCGGAGTCGGGCGTAGCCCGGGCAAAGTTTCCTCCCATGGCGAAGAAGACTTTTGCCTCCCCCTTGTGCATGGCATTGATGGCATCGACGGTATCATAACCATGCTTACGCGGAGGATTGAAGCGGAACACCTCCTGCAGCCGGTCGAGGAATTTCGGAGACGGTTTTTCGAAGATGCCCATGGTCCGGTCGCCCTGTACATTGCTGTGGCCGCGGACGGGGCAGGCCCCAGCTCCCTCGCGTCCTATGTTGCCGCGGAGGAAGAGCAGATTGAGGACATACTGGATGGTCGGGACAGCGTGCTTGTGCTGGGTCAGGCCCATGGCCCAGCAGGCGATGACGCGCTCCGATTGTATGTATATTTCCGCTACGCGCCTCAGTTCCTCCCTGGTCAGGCCGGACTGAATCTCGACGGTTTGCCAATCCGTTGCCTCGATGTCTTCCCGGAAGGCCTCGAAATCGCTGCAATGCTCCTTGATGAAGTCCCAATCAAGCACCTTGCCGGGGGCAGAGGTCTCGAAGTGAAGGACCCACTTGATGATACCCTTGAGCGCCGCCAGATCGCCCCCGATAAGCGGTTGCAGATAGAACGAGGAGATGGCGGACGGACGATTAGTCAACATGGCCCCCGGGTGCTGGGGATGCAGGAAGGACTCCAGGCCCTTTTCGACAAGCGGATTGAGGGTGATGATCTCTGCCCCTCGTCGCCTGGCCTTCTGCAGCTCGGTGAGCATCCGGGGATGATTGGTTCCCGGGTTCTGGCCCAGAAGAAGGATGGTATCCGCTTTTTCAAAGTCCTCCAGGACCACTGTTCCCTTACCAATGCCGATCGCCTGGCTCATGGCCAGACCGCTGGACTCATGGCACATGTTGGAGCAGTCCGGGAGGTTGTTGGTCCCGAACATGCGGACAAAGAGCTGGTAGAGAAAGGCCGCTTCATTGCTGGTCCGCCCGGAGGTATAGAAGACCGCCTCATCGGGACTATCCAGATCATTGAGAATCCCGCCAATGAGGGCAAATGCCTCCTCCCAGCCGATTGGACTGTAGGTATCGGATTCCTCATTATAGACCATCGGCTCGGTGAGACGCCCCTGGGATTCCAGCCAATAGTCGGTCTTGTCGAGCAGGACACCCACCGTATGATTGGCGAAGAACTCCCGGTTGGCACGCTTGCCTGTGGTCTCAGCGGCCACGGCCTTGACCCCGTTTTCGCAAAACTCAGTGATGGAGGGGTTTTTCGGGTCCGGCCAGGCACACCCGGGGCAGTCAAAGCCGTTGGGCTGATTCACACGGAGAAGCGCCTTGCTGGTTTTGCCAAGGTCCTTGGCCTCCACAATTTTTTTCATGCTGGAGGCGAGGGCAGGCCAGCCACCGGCAGGTTTGGGCGATTCATTATTGGCCATTCACAGTTTCTCCAAAATCAATATTTTCCTTGTTGGCATAGACGGTGAAGCGGTTTTCCCGGCAAAAGGCAAGCAGGGTGATACCAGCTTCATGAGCCCACTGCACGGCCAGCGAAGAGGGCGCGGATACCGCGCACAGGAAGGGGATGCCCGCAGCGGCGGCCTTGGAGACAATCTCAAAGGAGATGCGCCCGCTGACCTGGAGGACCGAGGCTACATCAAGAAGGCCTTCCCCGATGAGGTGACCGATGACCTTGTCCACGGCATTGTGCCGCCCGATGTCCTCATAGAGGGCAAGGAACTTCCCCTCAATGGAAAATGCCGCCGCTGCATGGCAGCCACCGGTTGCTTCAAAACCGGTTTGCCGGGAACGCATTTCCTGGCCGAGCCCGGGAATAATGCCCGCAGCGAGGGGTTGCCGAGGTTGCAATCGTGGCTGCTGCAGCCGCAAGTCGGCAATTTCGGTTTTCCCGCAGAATCCACAGGCGGCATTGGCGATCAGGGAACGCTTTTCCATCCGATCCTGGCAAAGAAAGATCTCCGGGACCTCGATGGACGCATCCATGTAGCCCTCTTTCCGGGTGAGCACGACTTCCTGCCCAAGTCCCTGCAGGTCAACAATGCCCTCCGCGTAAAGCAATCCCCGGACAAGGTCAGCATCGGCCCCCGGGGTCCGCATGGTGATGGAGAAGGGCCGCCCGTTGATACGTATCTGTAGGGGTTCCTCCACTACGAGGGAGTCCTCAACATCCCGGCGAATGCCTTCCTTGACCTGAACTGCCTGACCCTGGGTGACCATCGGTGGCGATTATCATTAGAGTTTGGTCGCGGACGGCAACGAAATTAGCCCCCGAGAGTCCACATTTCCGGTCGTTTGGATGTGTCAACCCGGGCACCACGCAGTTCCGAGTAACGGTCCTCCCTTTTGCCCCAACAGGCCGCGATGCGGTTCACGAGGTCCTTGCCGGCGAGAGCATCCTCCCTAATCCATCGTTTTACCGGCCAACCCGTGCTGGCAAAGAGGCAGGTATAGAGGGTTCCGTCGGCGGAAATGCGGGCCCGGTTGCATCCGCGGCAGAACGGTTCGCTGATGGAATTAATGAAGCCAACCTCTCCCGCACCATCCTTGTAGCGGTAGCGCCGGGCTGTTTCCGTGATGGATTGATCGGATACAGGAAGGAGCGGCCATTTGTCGGAGAGCTGATCCAGAATCTCCCGGCCGGTGACAACGTCCCTTTTTTGCCACTCGTTGGTAATGCCCACGTCCATGAACTCGATGAAGCGGAGGGGGATCCCCTCGTTCCGGCACCGTTCCGCCAGTGGAATTGCCGCCTCCTCGTTCAGTCCCCGCTTGATGACACAATTGACCTTCATGGATAGGCCGGTCTCACGGGCCAGAAGGAGGTTTTGCCAGACCCGTTCCGGTTCCACCGGGCGTCCGGCAAGGCTTGAGGCCGTCTGCGGGTCGAGGGAATCGAGGCTGACATTGATCCGGTCGAGCCCGGCTTCTTGCAGGGGTGCTGCCAGCTGTCCGAGCCGGGTGCCATTGGTTGTCAGGGAAAGATCGATTTCAGGACCGAGTTCCCGTAGTTGCCCGATCAGGACAGCGATGTCTTTTCGCAGCAGGGGCTCGCCACCGGTCACCCGGATCTGGCGCACGCCCAGATTGACAAATGCGGCGGCAACTGTCTGCAGTTCCTCAAAGGCGAGGATCTCGCTTCTGGGCAGGAAGGCAAAGTCCTTGCCATAGATTTCCGCCGGCATGCAGTACTGGCACCTCAGGTTGCAGCGGTCGGTGACGGAAATGCGCAGGGATTGCAAGGCCCGGCCAAGCGTATCAACTGGAGGATGACTGGCCATCAGTGGTCATGAAGCCGGCTGCAGGAGCAACTTGCGGGATCGACCCATTCGTCCGTTCCGTCGGTGTAGAACTCATGTTTCCAAATGGGTACCTGATCCTTGATGGTGTCGATGATGAACTGGCAGGCCTCGAAAGCAGCTGCGCGATGGACAGCGGTAACGCCAATCCAGATGGCAAGATCGCCCGGTTGCAGGGGGCCGGTCCGATGAACCGAGGCGGCTTCCAGGATATCGAACTTTGAGCGGGCTTCGCTGAGGATTCTTTCGCCCTCCTTGAGGGCCAGTTCCGCATAGGCCTCATATTCAAGGGATAGCACGCCCCTTCCCAAGTGGTGGTCCCGTACCCAGCCCTCGAAGGAGCAGAAGGCACCTGCCTGAAGGCTGAGCATCTTCTTCTGCAAGGCCGGTGGATCAATCGGTTCGGTTGTCAGGGCAAACAGCATGGGACATTATCCTCCTGACATGGGTGGCATGAAGGCAACGACATCACCCTCATTGAGTTCGGTATCGAAACCACAGAACGACTCGTTGACGGCTGGCTTGACCTGTGAGTGCGGCATGCCGGATGCACCATTGAGGCCGAGGCTTTCGTAGAGCTCCCGGATTGTTTGGCACGGTGTATCAAAGGTTTCCTGCGATACGCCGCGCACAGCCTTCAGCTTGGCAAAATAAAGAACAGTGATCTTCACGGTTTTTGAGATTCGATGAGGGCCTGTAACTGCTGGAATTCTTCCGGCGTATTGGCATTTTCCAGGGCTTCCATGTCCGGTAAATCCAGTAGGCGGACACGGTCCGGGTTGTTGATGAGGATTTTCCTCGGACAGCGCATATCCTTCTCCAGAGCTTCCTTGAGGATGGGAAAAAACGACTTCTCGTAGATGGCGCACATCGGCTCGGGCAGGTCGTCATGCGAACTTCTGTAGGCAACCGCTTGGGCGTCACCGCGATATTGGAGGAGATGCCTGATGACGGATAAGTCCAGCAGCGGCAGGTCACAGGCAACGACCAGCCATGCGGATTCGGGATATAGTTTTGCTGCCTGGAGGATACCGGTGAGGGGTCCCTTGCTTTCCGGTCCATCGACGACCCGTTCAGCATCCCCATCCTCGAATTGGTCGAGCTCCTGTTCCTGACGGATGGAGACACAGACGTGCTCGCAGACTTGCTGGAGGATTCCCGTCATCCGCTTCCACTGCGGCAACCCGTCCGTCCCATAGCAGAGGTTGGCCTTGTCCATGCCCATACGCCGGCTTTTTCCGCCAGCGAGGACCAATGCGGACAGTGGAGGGTTGTTACTGGTCCCGTCCATAGTCGGACTTGCCTCCCGTTTTCCTGACCAATTGCAGGTCCGTAATGGTTGTTCCCAAGCCAAGACTTTTGGTCATGTCGTAAAGTGTCAGGGCGGCGACTGATGCCCCGGTCATGGCTTCCATCTCGACTCCGGTTTTGGCGGTGCAACGAACTTCACACTGGATCCGAATAGCGGCCTCTCCACTGACTGGCTCGATATCGAAGGAGCACCCATCTATGGGCAAGGTGTGGCAAAAGGGAATCAGGCTGGCGGTTTGCTTGACCGCCATGGTGCCGGCAATGCGGGCGACATCGAAAATCGAACCCTTGCTGGTCGTGAAGCCGTTAGCCTCCAGTTGTTGCCATGCCTCTGCTTGGAAATTGACCAATGCTTCTGCTTTCGCCGTCCGTTCGGTAACCGCCTTGCCGGAGACATCAACCATGCGGGGCTGGTCGTTTTCATCAAGATGCGAGAGGGGGCTGTCTTTCATTTCCATGCGAATAAAGGGACCTCTGTGCCGGCTGTCCAATGGTTTGATTCCTTTTGGAGTTCAATAAAACCGTCCGACCCGGCGAGCCCGGCATAATCGCCCGAGTTGTTGATCGGCTTCGGGACAACGCTATTCGAATCAAGACGCTTCACCGGGAGGAAGAGGGTCAGGGGCTTTTTAAATTGGAAGGCTTCCGCGAGGGTGACCCGTTCCTGCTTTTCGGGAATACCATTGATGGCCCGCAGACAGGGCAGTATGTAGCGGTGTGCGCAGACAAGTGTGGAAACCGGATTGCCCGGAAGGGCGAAGATCAAGCAGCCACTTTCCGCCTGCCAGACGCCCATGGGTTTCCCGGGGCGCTGGCTGACACCATGGAAGACCTTTTTGCCGCAGCTGTCCAGGGCAGCGGGGATCCAGTCAAGGCGGCCTTTTGAAACTGCCCCGGAAATTATAACAATATCCGACGCGGCAATTGCCTCATGCAACTGCCCGGGCCCATCGTCCCCGGTATCCGCCAGGTGTCCCTCTTTTTGGATATCAGCCAATCCCCCGGGCAAGCTGGCTTTCAGGGCATGCAGGTTGGATTGGCGGATCTGGTGGTCCAGCGGTGTTGCCTCGACCGGGACCAGTTCGTCTCCCGTTCCGAAGACAGCGACCCTCGGTCTTTTTGTGACAACAAGTTCGCTGTAGCCGCAGGAAGCGGCAATCCCCACTTCGACCGAGCGAAGAATTGTCCCTTTCCCGACCAATTCTGTTTCCAAAGGATAGTCGGAACCTTTCCGGTGGATGAACTGGCCTTGCTTGGGATTGGCATCATCCGCAAGGCGCATCATCCCATCTTCAGTGATTGTGTCTTCAACGGGAATGACGGTATCGGCGCCTTTGGGCAGGGGGCATCCCGTCATGATTTCCATAGCCTGTCCGGCCTCATCGGGGAGTGTCGACTGGGGATCGCCAGCCATCGCCGAGCCACTAATCCTGAAGACGGATTGGGTCTGCAGGTCGGCAAAGCGAACGGCATAACCATCCATCATGACGCGGTCAAAGGGTGGCAGGTGGCGGTCTGCCAAGACTGGCTGGCTGAGGCGTTTGCCGGTCGCTTCGGCGAGGGGGCATTGCTCCGTGCCCAGTGGCTGAACGAGGGCCTCAATCCGGCTCAAAGCCTCTGAAACAGGAATCAGGTCGGGCACGGGTT
>JBFOLZ010000023.1:0-16860 GCA_040830445.1 Puniceicoccaceae bacterium | reverse complement strand
GAGCGGCGGGACGACTTGACGGTGGAACTGTGCGCCCTCTACAACCAGACCGGACAACCGGAAAAGGCGCTCAAGCGCATTGCCTCGCGCCAGTTCCAACCGCGGGAAGGCGGCGAAGGCCAGGCCTTGGGCCAGCATGTCCGGACGCATCTCCAACTTGGTCGCAAGGCCTTGGAGCAAAATGAGGCCGGCAAAGCCGTGGAGCACTTCGAATCAGCCCTGACTGCCCCGGAGAACCTGAGTGAGGCCAAACACCTGCTGGCCAACCAGAGCGATATCCATTTCTGGCTTGGCCTTGCCCGCCACGCCGCCGGGGACACCGAGGGAGCCACCGAGGCATGGAAGCTGGCGGGAGAATTCAAGGGCGACTTTCAGGACATGAGCGTCCGGGTGTTCTCCGAGATGACCCTCTACTCAGCCCTCTCCCTCCATCGTCTGGGAGAGACCGGGCGGGCCGAGTCCCTGCTCAGGGAACTGCTCGCCTATGCCACAGACCTCGAAAACGAGGTAGCGAAAATCGACTACTTCGCCACCTCCTTGCCGACCATGCTGCTCTTCGAGGAGGATATCCAGGAGCGGCAAGTTACAACCGCCCGCTTCATGCAGGCACAGGCGCAAATGGGCCTGGGTCACATTGAGGAGGCCAACCAGTTACTGGATGACGTCCTCGCGCGCGATCCCAACCACCCGCTGGTTATCGACTTGCAAGCCATCAAGACCTGCCTCTCATGAAAAACCTCCTTCTCAAGCCCCAACCCGCTACGCCTGAGCGGCTCGCCGACCTTGAATCGCGGGGCCTTATCATCCGCCTGACCCCGTGTCTGCATGGAGCACGCGGGGGATACCATCTCCGGCGCGTTGGACCTCTCCGTTTCCGGCCCGTTCAGTGGCAGAGCGCTGCTGTCGCAAAAGCCCGGGATGATAGCCGACTAATCTCCAAAATAAGCGGAAACCGCCGCTTCGAGATCAGCCATAAAGTCCGCCGGGAGATGCCCAATCGTTTCCATAATCCGGCCCTTGTTGATTTGCCGGATTCCCGGGATGACCACAAAACTCGGACTGAGCTGACCGGTTTCCGGTACAGCAAGCCGCAACGGCCAGATATGCGGTGGCCGGGTTGACAAGGGAATGACGACCACCGTGGGCAGGAGCAGGTTTTGCTCGGAATTGGAGAGGATGATCGCCGGGCGGGTCTTTCCGAATTCTGGTGGGCTCTGGTCTTCAAGGTTGACCCGGATTATCGTTCCCCGCCTCATTCGGGGTTCCCTTTCGCGGATGGCTGTGGCGCCTTGGCCAAATCCGCCGCTTCCCATGACTCCAGCTCCTGCGCCAGTTCCGGATCCGCCTCTGCCGCCTGGCAGTACGCCTCCGCGGCCTTACGCATCCGCGAGCGCTGGATGCGATACTGGACCGCCTTGCGCACATAGCCAGTCAGGGTCTCCCCAGGCTCCAGGTCGCCCGCGACCTCCTCCACCAGTGACCCGTCCAGCTTGACCGTGGTGTCCCTCTTTTTCATGAAGACAGTACAGTAGTGCAGTATTTTATTATGTCAAATTTGGTTTTTATTTGTATACCTATTTAGTATTTAACATCCAAGAAAGCAGCCCGCAACCAGCCTTTTTCAGCCGTGAAGGATTGAATATTGACCGGCCTCTCTTAGTCTCTGAAATCCCATTATTCGATGAAAGCTTTCACGCCTGGAAACCCGGATCGTTATACAGTCAAGTCGTCCACTTCAGTCCCCCTGGAGGATTTGCCATTCCTTGCCGAGTCCGCCATCCTGACCTTTGAGGACTGGCTGGGCCGGAGCTGTTCGGTGTACGCGGAACGGGTGGTTCCCCGCTCGGGTGAGCCGATTCCCGGAATCGTCCATTGTGTCGGCGCCACCCAGAAGGTAAGCCTGCAGGATCAATTGTTCTGGGCCCGGCGTGGGTATGCCTGTGCGACCTTTGACTGGCAGATTGCGGATGTTCCCGACCGGCACCCGGACCATGCCAGCCAGTGGCCGGAGGGAGTGGTCTCGCAGTACCATAAACAGGAGGATCTGGAGCAGTCGATGATTCCACTGGCCCTGCAGGCGGCCAAGGTAACACTGGGTTGGCTGGGCGCCCATCCATCGGTCGATGAAGAGCGCCTTGGCATGTCCGGCATCAGCTGGGGCGGCTATCTCACCTGGCTGACAGCGGCCTATGACCAGCGGATCAAGGCGATTGTCCCGGTATTCGGGTGCGGGATCCTGGCTGCCGATAATCCCGCACGGAAGTGGCCTATTTCCGACACTGTCAGGCAATACTGGAAAACGTACTGGGATCCGCCTGCACTGGTCTCAAGGCAAACGGCTCCCGCTGCCTACTTGAGTGGGACAAACGACTTCTTCGGCGATGTGGACATCGCTGACCGGATGCTGAACGAACTCAACGTCCCGCATCGCTGGAGCCTCCTTCCCAATGCGGACCATGCCATCGGCCCGGGGGAGACCGCCCTGGCCATTGCATGGATGAATCACTACCTCAGGGACGGTCCACCCATTCCCCCGGCACCTTCCCTCGATTCCCCGATACCGGAATCGGAAATCTGGTGGACGCCAGAAGCACCAGGCTCGCGTCAGGCTTGCTGGCATGTGGACAACAATCTACCCGATCAGGCTGCCATGGCGTTCCGGAAATACACCTATGCCGATGGGCTTACCTTGTGTTCTCCATTGAAGAAGACTCTCCCTCGAACCGCATCAAGCCGGACAAGTTTCGCCACCTGGCCAAATCTTATTTGTGGAACCGGCTGGCGCTGGGAATTGGGCTCGACCCAGCTCTATGACAATGCGGTCGGTATTCGCCCTCTTGGCAACGGGGAACGGATTCACCTTGTTCCCGCACCCGCCGATTCCGATTCTCCCGTAGCCCTGCTTCTGCACCAGATCCACGATCCGGAGTGGAAGCCGGGAAATGGGGAATTCCTGACCTTCCAATGGTCCCAGGAAATACCGCCGGACCACATCGAGGCGGCCATCAGCCGTGTCGACAAGCCGATGTGGGATGAGCGGTTTTTCGACTGCCTTCACACGGGCGGTGATTACGAGATTCACCTGCCGGAAGGCGTTGAGTGGAACGACGTGGCCACCCTTCGCATCACGGCCCACGGCCAGCGACAACCCTTAACATTTGGCCCGCTTCGAAAGCATCGCATATAGGAGGAATCCTTAATGAATGCGCCTTCCTAAAGCGATCCCTCGACTAAGCTTCTTTTACGCCAGCGCCCGGCATGGCCGCCGTCTTGATAATCGAGGTCATTTCCTGGTGCCAGTCCTTGTCCCGCCACATGCCGACAAACTGGGGCCCGCAAAAGTTGCTTGTCGCCATAGCCAGCCATTGCCCCTTTTGCGCGGCGTGCCGGATACCAACCTCGCAACTGGACTTCACCCACTCCCAGTCCAGCAGAGGCCAGTCCTTGTAATCAACCACACTCCAGCACTCGGTGGTGATAATCGGCAACCCGAGGATTTCCGCTTCCCTGGAGACGGAATCAATAAACCCTTTCAGCAGGGCGTCCCAGTATCCAGAGTCTGCCTCATAGAGCTCCTGCGCATAGCGGACGACGTTCTCATAACCCTTCGGATCGAAGCGTTCATAATTGTAATTGATCCGCCTGTAAAACTCACCGTGATTGGCCCCGACCATCCAGATGTGAGGCTCAATCAAGTCCAGGGTCCCAGCGACCTCACCCAGATCCTCCTTCTCGAGTTCCAGACAGGCGGTATTTGAGAATGTGTAGGCAATGTCAGGGTAAATTGCCCTCAATTCACCGATGGCCGCCTTCATCCAATCAATGGAGGACCGGGCCGACCATTTTCTTGTTTCCCCCGGACTCTCCAGATAGAAGGGTGCCCACGCATCCAAGGGCCATTCATTGCAGAAATCCAGGAAGAGAATGGTATCCAGTAGTCCCTCGGCAGCAATTGTATCGAGCGTCTTTTGCCATATCCGGGCATGATAGGCAGGGGTGATAATCCGGTGCAGATTGGCTTCCTCGACCCGCTGGAACCAGGTGGACAACCCAACAAGAACGCCCCGGTCCCGGCATTTTCTCAAAAAGATGTTCAGGTTTGGCTGGACCTGGATGCGGTTGCGGGCCGGCGTCCCCCAATCATTCTGGTTCCAGGCCGGCAGGACGGTCCATGTCGCCTCCGGGTCTATGGAAACCAGGTGGGGATAGGCATCGATGCGGACTGCGTTGTAGCCGCGCTCAACGAGTTCATCGAGGATGACGTCCCAATCCTCATAACCGGCACCGCTCCAGCGGCGCTCCAGCCAGGAAAAGTCCCACATGGTAATGGCCAATGGCTCCTTTAATTCCTTCAGTTTCATGGTCACTTGTCAAAAGTCGTTAAGCTCAGGAAACCATTCATTCCTCAATCCCCGGAGTCAACCGGAACCACTCAAACTCGGCCCAGGCCTGTTCAAGTTGCATGTCATGGGCGGCCAGCCCGATAAAGCTGCCGGTGAATCCTTTCTTTGTCCCGTCGAGCCCCTCATCGGAGAGATGCCCGACTTCCAGAAGGTCACCGAGGCGCGTCCAATCCCCTGTCTCAGTGCGCCAGCCAAACTGCATGCCCTCCGGGGAAACGGCAACTTTCAGCTCGATGGGTCCGTCCGGTAGGGATGCTTTCGCTACAAACTGTTCCTGAAATCCACGGTCGGGCCGCCGCTCGATCAATGAGAGGATGCGGCCTTCCGTCTCGTCCCGGCTGATCGCTGCCCAGACAAAGTCCATCGTGTCATAGTAGCAGATCAGGCCGGCCAAGGTGGCCTCGTTTCGCGGCTCGAAGTGAATCTGCGTACTGGCGGTAAACTGCGTTTGCGTCCAGCGGCGGGCAAGCAGGCTTTGCCCGACCTTCGAGGTGATGGGCAGGCGCCCGCGCAGGCTGAGGCGCCCGGGGGAACGCGAGAGGCTCAGCCAGCTTTCCTCGGCTGGCTCGCGCAAGGTGTTCCATTCCGGATCCAGGACGGCCTCCTCAAAGGAATCCAGCACCAGTCCGTCGCGTTCCTCGATTTCCGCCTCAAAGGGGCTCGAGAACGACAGATTGGGAAACTTCCAGCCACCGACGATGCGCGGCCACCCGGCTTCCGACCACTCAATATTCTGCAGGCAGGTTTCCCTCCCAAGGGGACACCGCTCGACTCCCGGCCAGAATCGTCCCACATGGTGGGCAAGGATCCATTGGTCCTCCCCGATATCGAGGAAGCATCCCTGTCCCGCCTTCTGCAAGGGATGGGAAGCATCATCAAAGGAAGTCAGCATCGGGTTTTCGGGATCCACCTCAAAGGGGTCAGTGAGCTTTTTTGCCCGCGCGACCATCGTCGCATGTTGGCGCCAGGTTCCCCAGATAGCGGTCGAGAGGTAGTAGTATCCGCCTCGCTTGAAAATGTGCGGGCCCTCGTTAAGGAATCCGGGCGGACTGGTAAAGAGTTCACGCGCTTCGCCTATCAGCTGCATGCCCGCCAAATCCAGTTCGTGGATAGCGATTCCACGCATTTGCTGCTTGCCGGCCCGATAATCCATCCACAGGTGCAACAGGTAACAGCGGTCGTCATCATCGAAAAAGAGCGCCGGGTCAAAGGCCATGCTGTTGAGGTGGACCGGTTCCGTCCACGGACCCTCAATGGATGGAGCAATGGTCAGGTAGGTCCGGTTGGCAACCCACGGCCAAACGCCATCGTAGACTTCACTGTAGAGCAGGTAGAAAGTCCCCCTGTGCCAACTGAGCGAGGGAATATAGTTGCCCCCCGAATCCGGCACCGCGTGGAGATTGCCGATGCGTTTTCCGTCAAGCGGTGCAGCAACCAGCTTCCAGTTGACCAAATCCCGCGAATGATGGATGCGTACGCCCGGCAACCATTCGAAGGTCGTTGTCGCCAGATAGAAATCCTCCCCGACACGGATGATGTCGGGGTCCGGGTGGGAACCGGGAAGGATAGGATTCTGGACAGTGGTCGGCATGATGGAAATAGATTGGCAGCACGGTTATCCGTTACACCAGATGACGAGTTGTTCCCTTACAGGCCGGGAAATGCTCTACCCCATCGCGGCGTATGGACTGCGGCAGTCATCACGCATCTTGAAACTGTGTTTCAACCGTCAGGGATATGGGCTCACTCGCTTTGGCAGTTGAACGAGGAGTTGAAAGATCACAGGCAATGGTCCCGCTTCCCTCCACCGAGATTTCGTAGTCACCGCGGTAGCCGGTGAATTCAAGTACACCCTCCGCATCGGTGGTGACGGTTGTCTGCGTTCTCCACTCCTCGTGGAAGAGCTGCTTCAATGCCGTGTAGGCCAGCTTCGGCCGACGGTCAGCTGTGATCAGGCCGCCCTCGCAGAAGTTCCAGGTAAAGTCATCCAGTAGGTCCCAATAGCTGCACTCCTTCATCGCCGGATGGGCGAATATCAGTTTGTACATACGGACCAGAAATTCTGTCTGGGTCGCTTCTGTCAGCACCGGCAACTTCCCGTCACGCGGTTCGACAGCCACGATTCCCTCGTTCATGGCGCTGCCGGAAACGAACAACTTGGGATCGTGGATGCCATTCCTGGCCACCTTGGAATTTGCCCCGATCTCCGTGTAGCGAAGCCACTTGCCGTAGCGGTTGATCAGGTCGTTGAAATGATTCCAGCGGCGCAGGTAGCCGTCCAGATCATCCGCATAGTAAAGTTCATGATACCCCCGGATGCCCAGGGTGTCGATACTCACTCCCTGCCGATCGGCGTTGCGGATGGCCTGCTCGAAGAAGTCCGGCTCAATTTCATAACCGCCATTGTTGACCAGCTCCGCTTTCGGCGCTTCCTCCCGTACCCAGCGGTAGACTTCCCCCTCGTCGATTTCAAACGGCCCCACCTTTTGCAGGCCCGGAAAATTCTCATTTACCGGATGCCAGACACTCACTTCATCCCGGTAGCGGCGGACCGTGTAGCGGACGACTTCCTCCAAGTGCCGCTTTGCTTCCTCAGCCGGCAAGGGATTGATCCACCGGGGCGCTACATCCCCGCGCGGATACAACAGGGCGTGGCCCGTCAGCTTGTGGTCAAGTTTTCGCGCCCGCTCCAGCATGGCCTCCCATGGGCCAATCATCCGCGGGTGTTCGTCCCAGAAGGTTTCCCCGCTCTCCGGATCATCCCGGCGGACCGTGTGGCTCCCCTCGCAGGCCTGATCGAACGCGTACTCACCCGGTCGCGGTTCCGTCACCCTCCAGCCCCACCAGAGCGTCGTGGCGTTGAACAGTTCCCCTATCCATTCCCAGTAGAGATCCGACGCCTCGTCCGTCCCGCAAGCCAGCTCATTGCACACACTGACGTGCCCGTTCGGGCATACCCCAAGGGTGAAATCCAGATCCTTCTGCTGGATCTCCATGGATCGGCCAGCCAATGGCGCTCCCTCCTTGTCGACCACCCGGAGGCGGAAGGTTTCTGTCCGGTTCCGGCGGATCTCCTCGTCCACGAATGCATCCCACTCGGGGATCGAGTCGATGCCCTTCGGCAGGGGGCTTGTCCGGGGCGCAGGGGTACCGTCAGAATTCATAATCTATACGTTCATATTTTTATCGATAAACAATCAACAAAAATCTTCCAGAAACGCATAAAAAGGCTAATTTAGGGCACAAAAAGGCCCTATTCCGGCCGAAAAACCGGATTCATAACATATCAATTACCGTTCGGGTAAGCTACCGCCGAGGACGGATACTGGGACCCTCTTTCCAGACGCCATCGATGAGCATGGTCTTGGCGAAGGGAGGGACACCCTTTTCGTAGCGGTAGGCGTGGGCCATGAGGATATCAGCGGCCGCGGAGCCAATGAGGTCGGCCTTCTGGTCAATCCCGGCGAGGGGGTCGAAGTCGGCCCCGATACTGACGACGGAAAGGTCGTCGGGGACGGAAACGCCAAGGGTGGCGCGAATGGCGCCCTCGATCCAGCCGGCGGTAACAATGATGATATCAGGCTTGTGCTCGTGATACCAGTCCTTGAGGAGTTCCTGGTTGGTGCCTTCCGGGAGGGGCGGCAGGTAAGGCAGCTCCGGGTGCAGATAGGTGAAATAGGAGTGGAAGGCCCCGAAGAAGGCATACTTGTCCAAACCCAGCATCTGCGGGGTGGAGATAAACCCGATCCGCTCGAAGCCGTAGGCGAGAACCTTGTCGAGGAGGATCAGCATGTTGTTGAAGTGATTCGGGTGAATCCGGTGGAAATTCGGCAGGATCGGCCGCTCCTCAATGGAAGCGATGGTGAACTGGGACCAGTCCAGCTCCACCAGTGGCGCGCCCATGGGCACCGGTGGCACCAAAAGGACGTTGATGCCCTTTTCCTTCAGGTCCTTGGTTACCGCCTCGCTGTCAAAGCCGGTCTCCCCCAGCCAGTACGGCACCAACTCGAAGCCATGCCGCCTGAGCCGCTCGGCGGCCCCCTCCATCACCCGCTGGGTAAACAAATCCCGGTCGAAGGTGTCCTTATCCGGAAACAGGTTCAAGACCGCGAACTGTTCGGTCGTCTCCAGGTCCGGGTTGCGCCGGACCCGCTCCATCAGGCGCGCAATCTCCGGATCCTGCCGGTAGCCCAGCTTCTCCGCCACCTTGTGGATCTTTTCCCGCGTCGACGGCTTGACCTTCTCATGATTCCTCAGGGCAAAGGATACGGTCATGATCGAATACCCGCTCTCGCGGGCGATATCCTTGATTGTGGCTCGCTTTAACTTCATATTGAATACGTTTACAAGTTCCTACAGGGCCTTTCTCCAGAATCAATCCAATTCAGGCATTGACAACCTCCATCAAGCCTAGATTTATACGTTATAATAAATGCGTCAAGCGACAAGATTTTCCCTGGCGAACCCGTTCGCCACCCACAAACTGGGCCCGATTGAGGCCCGATACACCTACCGGACCCACGGCGGGGCAACGGAGTGGACGCTGTTGCCGGCGGGGATGGAAGCGCCGCGGATGGAGGAATGGCGGGGCGAGGTGGCCTCGCATCCCTTCATGGAGGGCAAGCAGGGCGGGATGACGACCTTTGGCAACGCCCTCAGCGACAACCTGGTCCAACTGGCGGTACGGGGCTTGGAAGGACCGACGATGCACGGGGAAGGACTGACCCAGCGGAATGGCGAATCGACAACGAAGCTGGAACTCAAGGAGCAGACAATTGACCAGGAAGGCGGGACAACCCGGATTGAGACAATCCAGGAGGTCCCGGGTGAATATGCTGTCATCCACCGGGTCGAGCACCGGGACGGCGACCCCTGCTGCGTGGTGGAAACGGAATTCCGGAACACCTCGGACCGGCCACTGACCCTCGACATGCTGTCGAGTTTCTCCCTCAACCAACTGAGCCCCTTTGCCCTGGATGATGCCCCCAATCGCCTGAAGCTGCACCGCTTTCGCAGCTTCTGGTGTCTGGAGGGACGCCCGGAAGGGAAGTTTCTTGAGGAACTGCACCTTGAGCGCAGTGCCTGGGGTTCCTTTCCGGTGGTGGAACAATTCGGCCAGGTGGGCAGCTCCCCTGCCCGCAAATGGTTCCCCTTCATTGCCCTGGAGGACACAGCAACGGGCGTGTTCTGGGGAGCCCAGATCCTTTGGCACGGATCCTGGCAAATGGAATGTTACCGCAAGGACGACCGGGTGAGCCTGTCCGGAGGACTGGCTGATCGCCTCTCCGGCCACTGGTGGAAGACCGTCCAGCCGGGGGAATCCTTCGTTTCACCCCGTGCCATCCTGACATCCGTTGCAGGGGACCTGGATGATCTCTGCGCCGCGCTGACGGAGCAACAGTCCCGGATGGCCCACCCCGAACCGGAGTCAGAGAAAAGCCTGCCCATCATCTTCAACGAATGGTGTACCAGTTGGGGACATCCCAACGAGGAGAACGTGGGTGCACTTGCGGATTCCCTGAAAGACAGCAAGGCCCGTTACCTGGTCATTGATGCCGGCTGGTTTGAGAAAAAAGTTCACGGCGATTCCCAGATAATCGGGGACTGGAACGTGTGCCCGGAGAAATTCCCCAACGGCCTGCAGCCCGTTACCGGGACGATCCGGAACTGCGGCAAACTTCCGGGCATCTGGTTTGAATTTGAATACGTTTCCCGGGAATCGGAGGCCTATCGGGATACGGAAAACCTGCTCCATCGCGATGGGCTGCCCTTCGGGGTCCGCAAGCGCCGGGCATGGGACCTTCGCAAGGAGGGAGCGCTGACCTATCTCCGCGAGAAGGTCCTCGGGCGGCTCCGTGAGGACGGCTTCAAGTATTTAAAAATCGACTACAACGAAAGCCTCGGCTTCGGCTTCGACGGGGCGGAATCCCCCGGGGAGGCCCTGCGGCAGCACCTCGCCGCGGTCAGTGACTTCATCCGCGAAATGCGGGAAGCCATCCCGGACCTGGTGGTCGAGAACTGCGCCTCCGGAGGGCACCGGCTGGAGCCCGGGCTGGTTGCCCTGACCAGCATGAGTTCCTTCTCCGACGCCCATGAGACCCTCGAAATTCCTATTGTCGCCGCCAATACCCAGCGGCTCATTCCGGCCCACAAGAACCAGATATGGATCGTCCTGCGCCCGGACGACGACGCCCAGCGGCTCTACTACGGCTTTGCGGCAACCCTGCTCGGCCGGATGTGCCTCTCCGGCGATATTGTCCAACTGAGTCCACAACAACGGGCCATCCTGGACGAGGCCGAGGCCTATTATGAAGCAGTTGCCCCGGTCATCCGCAGCGGAAAATCACGGGTCCACCAGCACATTGGCCCGAGCTGGCGCTATCCGGAAGGCTGGCAGGCGGTAGTGCGTTCAACCGGGACTCACGCCCTCGTCACCTATCATGAATTTGCCGGCAAAAAACCGGAAAGGCGCGAGCTCCCCCTACCCGAAGGCAATTGGGCGATCGAGTCGGTCCTCAATCCTGGCCTGCGCGTCCGGGCCGAACGTGTTCGCTTAGAATTGGATGCCCTGCCGGCCTTCTCCGGCGCAAGTATATTACTGAGGAAAGCTCCATGACTGCAAAGCCCCCGAACATCCTTTTCCTGATGGACGACCAGCACCGCTACGATGTGGCGGGGTACATGGGGAATGATATAGTCCGCACCCCTACCCTCGACCGGTTGGCGGCGGATGCGGTGGTCTTTGAGAACGCCTACACACCGAGTCCTGTTTGCGTCCCCGGCCGCCAGTGCATCATGAGCGGGCAACTGCCCATGACCAACGGATGCCGCCACTACGGGGACGACCTGCCACCGTTTTCCCCGACCTTTGCCAACCAGCTGGCGCAGGCGGGTTATTCCACCGTCTGCTGTGGCAAGCTCCATCACGAAGGGCGCGACCAGATGCAGGGCTGGACCCAGCGAATCGGCATGGACCAGATCGTCTTTCCCCAGGCTTTGGGCAAGGAAGCCAAGACGAAGCACGACGCCTTCAGCAAGGAGAATCCCCCCATGTGGGATCTCAAGAAGGAGCTGGAGATGGCCGGCCCGGGGGATAACTACTTTGGCATCAACGACCGCTTTACCATTCAGGGCGCACTCAATTTCATCGATGAGCGGTTTACGGGGAGGACCTACGACCGCAATGACCACCGTCCCCTCTTGCTCAAGGTCAGTCTCACCCAGCCACACTATCCGTTCATTTGTACGCAGGAGAAGTTCGACTATTACATCGACAAGGTCCGGCCTTACCCGGAACGCCATGGAATCGTGGATCACTTTTTCGCCAGGGACTGGACCTTTGATCCCCCGGTATCCAAGGAGCAGAAGCTGAAGGCCATCGCCGCCTTCTACGGGATGGTGGAGGAAGTGGATGAGCAGTTCGGGCAGGTCTGCCAGGCGCTCGAGGACGCCGGCCAGGACCTCGACGACTGGATCATTGTCTACACCACCGACCATGGCGACATGCTTGGGGAGTTCAACACCTGGTGGAAACTCAAGTTCTACGAGGGCAGCGTGAAGGTCCCCCTCTTCATCCGGGCCCCGCGCAAGTTCCAAGGCGGCCGGCGCATCAGGGAAAACGTCTCCCTGTGCGACCTCTATGCCACCCTCTGCGAATTCGGCGGCGCGGAGATGGCCCCGGACCGGGACAGCCGCAGCCTGGTGCCATTGCTTGAGGGAGCGGACCCTGACTGGCCGGACACGGCCATTTCCGCCTATGCGGACCATGTCATGGTCAAGCAGGGGCCATGGAAATACTGGGCCCTGGCACCGGACACGGAAGTCCTTTTCAACCTCGACGAGGACCCGCACGAGGAAACCAACCTTGCTGACGATCCCGCATACCGGACCACACTTGAAGACCTGCGTCGTCGACTTCCATGAATAGCTCCCCCTTACCAACCCTGACATGGGAATCCCCTTTACAGACAAACGCCTACGAGCCCCTTTATCTGGCCAATGGCACTTTCGGCGGAATGCTCGATCTTTCGGGTTCGACAATGGCTCTTTGGAGCTCGGAGATCGGGGTCCGGTCCAGCGCTCCGGAGACGGAAGAGGAGCTCTGGCCGATTACCTGCCTTCGTACACAAGTCTTCTATCGTAATGCCTACTGGAGGGAAGCCGACTTCTGGATCGGAAATACCGGAATCCATTGCAAGGATCCACTCTACGAGCCACACGACTCAATGCCCCACATCGCGCAGGTTTACCAGACCCGCCAATCCCTTAACTTGGAAGCCGGACTGGCCACCACCGAGGGCGTCCTCTATCCCGGCAGCCAGGCCGGACTGGAAGCCGGGCTGCAACCGGAACGCAGCATTCCCTTCAAGACCCGCATCGCCTTTCTCAAGGATTCAACCGTCATGGGCATCGAAATCTCGGCAAATGCCGATACGGAGATCCTCTTCCTGCCGGAATTGGTTCTTGAGGAAATTTTCCAGGTCAACAACACCGGAAGTGGCATCGCAACCCTTGGAAACCGGCTCGATTACCATCTGGAATTCCAACAGTCGATCATCGACCAAACTACCGGGTCGCGAAAAATCGAATACACGGTGCAACCCGATGGTGACCTTGCCTACCAAGTCATTGTGGAGTGCGCCGATGCGGAGCTTGACGAATTGAAGGGCTGGAAGGGATTCCGCAAACAGGGTTCCCTTTTTTGCACGGTGCAAATCGTTCCAGGCTCAAAATCGCCGGAAGAGGAACTCCCCCATGGAGCGGAAGCGTTTTTCTCCCTCCAGGCTGAACGGTGGCATAACTTCTGGAAAGGATTCAACATCCAACTGCCGAAATCGGAACAGCTCTGGCAGGAGCGCTATTACACAAGCCTGTTTTACGTCGCGCAGAGCATGGGGGATGGTGCCATCAATCCGGTCGGATTGAGCAAGCCGATGCTCCCCTACTGGCATGGATGCTTCCACGACACGGACACCTACTTTGCCCGGCCGCTCCTGGAGACCGGCCACTTCGCGGAGGCCAACCGGCACCTGCGTTACCGGCACCGGACGCTCCCCCGGGCAATCGAGCTGGCCGAAGGACAAAATCGGTCCGGTGCCTGGTATCCATGGCAGACCGACCACCGCGGGGACGGGGAACTTATCGACGTACCGATCAATACCGCGATTATTGCAGTGGAGGCATGGCACCACTTTCTCCATACCCGCAAGGAGGAGGACCGCGATATGGCCCGGCCCATCCTTGCCGGAGTTCTCAAGAACCTGCTCGACCATGTCGATTTCAATCAACAGCCGATGACCTTGAAGGAGGATCCCATCATGACCTTCAGCGAGGTCATGAAGGGCATTGACCCCACGGAAGTCCGCCTTTCCATCCGGGCGTTGGCCGCCGCGCTCCTTTCTGCCGGCCATGAGGATGCCGACCTCCTTGCAACCTGCCGTCAGGTCCTCGATGAGCTCAAGATTCCCGAGTCCTCCGAAGAGGGCTATCTATTTTCTGGTCTTCATAATCCCCAGTATATGCGTAACTCATCGGTAACCCTGGGCAGCTTCCCCCTGCACCACCTGCCGGCCAATGACAAGCTGGGCAAGGCCTACGACCGGGAACTGGCAAATCTTGTCTCCCTATTTGCCTGGATCCCGTATCAAGTCTCGGTTGTCGGCAGCCAGCTCCAGAGGAAGGAGGGCCCGACCAGCGGAATCGAAATCATGCGGCAGGCAGACTCATACTTCAAGGGTCCCTGGCACGCCTTCGACGAATGGGAGAACCGCCGTACGGTCCGTGCCGCCATCTTTGTCACCTCCGCAGGGGGCTTTTGTACCGCTCTCCATCACTTGCTGCTGGCGGAAACCGCGCCGGCGATTTGGTCCCTCTGGGCAGGCGTACCAGATGAATGGAAGGACCTGTCCTTCAATAACATCCATACCCGGGCCGGCTGGGTTGTCTCCGCCACCCGCAAGAACGGAAAAACGGTTAACTGGGAAGCCCGGCCCGTCAGCGAAGCTGCGGATCCGGAATTCAACCTGATGCTGGACGAAGGCGAACTCCACACCCTGAAGATATCGCAATGAGCTTTAGTAAACCGAACGTCCTCCACATTTCAACGCATGACAGTGGCCGCTTTTTCGGCTGTTATGGTATCGATACGGTCACGACACCCAACATCGACCAACTGGCGTCAGAGGGCGTTCTTTCCGAACAGATGCACGCGGTATCCCCCATCTGCAGTCCCAGCCGAGGGGCCGCCATGACGGGACTTTATCCGCAGCGCAACGGTCTCATTGGCCTGACCCACCAAGGCTACACCTTTAATGACGATACCGTCCACCTGGCCCAGTTGATGCGGGAGGGTGGCTATGAGACAACCCTGTTCTCCTTTCAACATGAAGTACCGTCCGAGAACTGGAAGCGCCTCGGATTTGAGTCCTACGCCTGCCGCGAAACGCCGGACATGCCCTACCCGTATATGTTCCGACCGGCACCGGAGGTGGCGGAATCCTTTGCCGATTGGATCGGGCAGCGTTCGGACGAGCGTCCCTTCTATGTCCAGATGGGATTCAACGAGACCCATACGCCCTTCCACTTTGGGGGTGTTTATCCGGACAAGTCCAAGGGGGTGACGGTTCCGCCCTACATAGCGGACGACCAGACCGGCATTGATTACTTCGCCCACCTCCAGGGATCCATTAACCAGGTGGACACGGCTGTCGGCATTCTCATGGAAGCCTTGAGAACCAACGGCCTTGAGGAGAATACGATTGTCATCTTCACGACCGACCACGGCATCGAGGCCCGCCGTGCCAAGTGGACGCTCTATGACGCCGGCACCGAGATCGCCTTCATTGCCCGCTGGCCGGAAGGCGGAATCGCAGGTGGCAAGCGTCTGCGCCAATTACAAAGCAACATCCACTTCACCCCGACCCTGCTCGACCTCTGCGGTGTATCGATACCGGAGGACCTCGACGGACAGAGCCAGGCCAACTGGCTCAGGGGCCAAGAGGAGGACACATTGTTCAAGGATCCTTTCTTCGGCATTTACCACAACGGTTCAACCCGTTGTATCCGCACGGAGCGCTATAAGTTGATCCGCAATTTTGGGAAAGAGATTGAGCCCTATGCCTACCCCTGCCGGTTAGACGGCCCTCAGGTCGTCGGGCAGGCCGCCTTTGCCGAGCTCTACGATCTCAATTCCGATCCGGATGAAATCAACAACCTCGCCCATGTGCCCGACCACATTCCCATCCGCAAGGAGCTTGAGCGGCAACTGCTGGAATGGATGGAAGCGATGGACGACCCGGTCCTGCGCGGACCCGAACCCTCCCCTTTCTACTCGGCCGCATTGGCCGATTTCCTCAACCAGGACGACTAGCACACCTATCCTAATCACCCACTTCAAGCAAACCTGAGCATGAGCAAGGAAGAACCGATACCCCAAAAGGAACGCGTCCCCTTCAAGGAGAAGGTGGCATTCGCCATGGGCGGCATTGGCGTCGGTATCCAGCAGTCCGCGGACAATGGAATCATGACCCCGATCTTTGTCCTCGGCGTGGGGATATCTCCCGTCTGGATGAGTGCCAAGGCGGTCATCGAGCGCATATACGATGCCTTCACGGATATCTTCATGGGATGGCTCTCCGACAATACCCGGACCAAGTGGGGAAGGCGGCGTCCCTACATGCTGCTGGGGGCGATCCTCATGGGGCTGGCCATGCCCCTGATGTTTTTCTTCGACCGGGACTGGAGTGTCCCCGCAGTGACGGTGTGGATGATCATTTGCGGACTCATCCTGACGACCACCTACACCATCTACAACATTCCCCGAAATGCGCTCTTTCTTGAATTGACGCCAAACTCCAATGAACGGACCAACGTGGCGGTTATCGGCGCCTACCTGGGCATGAGCGTGCAGTTCCTTGTCGCCTGGATGTGGAAACTGACCCAGCTGCCCATCTTCGCCGATGAACTGGGTAATGTCGACATGCTCAACGGGGCCCGCTGGATAAACCTCCTGCTGGCCGGGGTCATTATCCTGTTCGGCCTGATGCCGGTCTTCTTCTGCAAGGAGCGCTACTACCACCAGGCCAGCGGCCAGAAGAAGGAGAGCCTCCTGGCCAGCATGAAGCTGACCTTCAAGAACAAGCCCTTCCTCTTCCTGGTCATGACGGGATTGTTTTACGTCCTCGGGCTGAACATCAAGTGGGGCCTCGATTTCTACACCAAGGTCTATTACATCTTCGACGGAGATCAGGAGGCGGCGGCCACCCTGGCCGGTATCCAGGGCACCGGCCAGATATTCCTTTCCCTTGCCGGGGTCCGCTTCTTCCAATGGCTCTCCGCCGTCCGGGGTAAGCGCTTTGCCCTTAATGTGGCCGTTTCCATGGTGGCCATTGGCAGCGCCAGTACCCTTTTCCTCTACATCCCCAGCCTGCCCTACCTGAGCATGATCCCGATCTGTATT
>JBFOLZ010000022.1:0-58269 GCA_040830445.1 Puniceicoccaceae bacterium | reverse complement strand
GCAGGCATCCGCCTCGACCGGGAATGCGTGGATCACGCTGTTGAAGGAGATAATCTCCACACGCTCGATCGGGGCGGTTCCATGAATGGAAATGCTGAAGCGCCGTTCGGTATCCGGCTCAAGGGACAGCTCGCTCCCGATGAGCTCGTCGTTGAGAGTGGCCCGGGCGACAATCCGTGCCCCGGTCGTCGCGTAGCACCGCCGGGCATGGAGGGCGGCATGAATGGAGGGGGCACTGAGCTCATGGGAAAGGACCCCGGCAATCCCGCAGATCTGCTGACGCCCGGTTGACAAAGTGGGCCAGCCATTGTGGTTATCGGTTCCGCCGATAAACCCGATGCGGTGTCCCTGGGCGAGGGCCTGGTGGGCGCTGTCTCCCAATCCGCCCTTGAAAGGGTTTTCGAGACAAGGAGGTTGCCAGAGCGGATCCGGTGTTTCCGATTCGAAACACCCTCGCTGCTGGTTCATCTCAATCAGGCGCAAGTGATGGGGGTTGAGTTGCTGCGGCCAGCGGAAGGCGGTCCAGATACTGCGCCCGTCGGGTCCGACTCCGGGTCCCTCGTTGCTGGTGTTGCTGTGGTGCGGTATGACCAGGGTGGTTTCGCTCTCGAACAGCTCCATCAATTCCTCGACGAAGAAGCGGTCCTTGGACGACTTCAAGGTCTGCTTGAATACCTGGTCAAACTGCTCCCCGATACGGAAGAGCTGTTCCCAGGATTCCGTGTAAACGTTGCAGTGGCCGTAGCGGCGGCTGAGTTCGAATCCGGGGATGACGGCGAAGCGGCCTGGTTCGTCGAAGGGCCGGCAGACAGCAGCCTGGTCCTGCATGGTGGATCGTCCATAATCGCCCTCGTGGAGGATGTGGTCGGATGGTCCGGCAAAATCCAATCCCAGTTCGTCCCGGCATGTTGCCATGGCCCGGTCGAGGTCGCGCTGGCCATCCGTACTGTAGGCGCTGTGCCAATGGATGTCGCCGAAAAAGACATTCGTGTTATCGTCCAGGCGGGGCAGGGGATTGGCGAACGTCTGGAATCCCTCGCTGGTTTCGATGAGGACCCGATCCTTGATCGCGTGATCCAATCCAATCCGGGCCACGCCGTTTTCACCAAATTCCAGTGCGCAGGATTCATCAACAACCCGGACCGTCGCCTGTACATCCGGTGTCGGGGATGTGATGCCCTGATCGTCGCAGAGCCGCGCGATGAGTTCCCCGGTAAACCGCCTGACGGCCTGGACCTGGGTGGCGGGGGAGGCGGTCAACCGGATGATGAAGGGCTCGACAACATCATGGAACGGGAAACGGCAGACGTTGGCTTGAAATTCCTCTTCATCAATCACCGCCAGGCGCAGATCCCACTCGATATCACCGGCGGTACCGATCATGTCCTCCCGGGGCCTTAACTGAACCCGGATGGATGTGCCGGCGGGGAGGTCTTGCAGCAGGGTGACTTCGCCCAGGCTGCGCTTCATGACATCGCGGGCAGGCTTGTCATCCTCCAGCTTGAGGAATGTGACCCCGGATGCTTCCGTGCCATTGGGGCTGAGGCATTTCAGGCTGACAAGCTCCGCCTGATAAAAGAGCCGGAACGAGGCCGTGCAGAGAAAGACCCGTTCACCTGCGGAAAGGGCCCGCCTGGTGACCAGGCCGATGGGTGGAAACGCCGTTGAGGCGTGGTCGATGATCAGGTTTGGAGTCGGCATGGAGAAACCTATCAGGCGGGATTGATCGTGAATGGCCGCTTCAGGCGGACACGCTAGGGATGGAAGAGGGGAGGAGCGGGCAGAGATATCGTGCGAGGTTTTTCCCCATTTCAATCATACCGTAGTCGCTCGGGTGGACGAGGTCGACCGTGAGGAACTCCGGGGAGGTCAGGATGTCCGCTCCCTCGACCAGGGTGACATTGGAAAAGGCCCCATCGCGAACAATGCCACGCAGGCACTTGTTAAAGGCCAGCTCGTTGCTGCAGTGCTTCCCGATCTGCTCCGGACTGGTGTACTTCTCCGGCGTGTAGTGGTTGGGAAAGATCGTAACGATGCACAGGGGCTTTTCCGGATGGGCCTCCGCAATCGTGGTAATGAAATAGTGGGAGCGCTCGAAGAATTCCTCCACGGTGTAGGCCTGCAGGACATTCACCCCCAGTTCAGCTGTCAGGAGGTCCCAGTCATCGCGGGCGGCGAAGTAGTCGGCGGCTTCCTTCTCGATACGGCAGTTGCCGGCCATGCCCATGTTGAGGACATCGATGCCGAGCTCCCTTGCTGCCGTGGCAACATAGCTGTTGTTACTGTCAAAGGCATCGTACCCGTGCGTGATGGAGGAGCCATAGGCCAGCCACCGGGTGGACGGGACCTCTTCATTTTTTGGCGGGCGCACCGACTCATGCGTCTCGATGCCATGGTAAGTGATCCGGCCTTTACCCGGGACGATCCGCCAGACCCGCGGATGGTAGCGGCCCCATTCTGTTGCCTTAGAGCGGAGATTCTCCTCAAAACGATCATTCCGCTCAATCTCAAGGGTCTGGATGCGATCCCCTTGCAGCGTGCAGGTTGAGTGCAGGTAGTCCCCGCAGAAAACGTGGACTGGGCAGTCTTCATTGATGGATCTCAAAGTGACCTCGATGGACTTCGACTCCGTCACGAACCGCAGTTCACAATTGGCGGTGACCCGGGCCACCCGCCGGCCGTCCAGCGCGTTTCGGACCTCCGCCGGCCAACGCTCCAAAAAGGCGCCCGGCTGATTGGGTCTCCTCGACAATTCAGCTACATTGAAGAACTCAATCCCGTCATATTCCATGGCTCCTGGTCCCGCTTGATTGTACTTGGAATGTCAAGGCGACGAAGTTGGCGCGATGTTTAATGAATCCCGCAGTCTACTTGATGGTGTAAACCCAGCCGGAGGCATCCGGGAAGTACCCATAGTTGGCTAGTGAATACATGTAGACCCACGGATCGGACGAGATTTCCACAAAGCCGTTCAGCCAGGAGCCAGTGTCGACATAGCGTCCGTCGGTGACGGGGTATCCGTACCAGGTGTCGGTTCCGCCTGCCTCGTGGTCGTAAACGAACATGCCGGACCAGGTATGCACATGAAGGTTTCCGGAATTTGGCGAAACGACGATGGGGCTGAGGATTTGCAAGAAGTTGGGTACATTCAAAGCCTCGACATCTGCGTCAGTAATGATGCGATTCCACGTCAAACCACCGTCCTCAGATCGATAGACTTGGCGATAGAGCTTATCATTTGTTGGTCTTTGAGCATTGATCCAACCATGGCCAGTCGAAGCGTAGGCGATGTTGTGTTTTCCTGGTCGAGGGTCGAAAACGACATTTGATAAATATGTAACTTGTCCTTCTTCCAGCCAGGCGTCGTCATCGAAAACAAGTCCTTCGTTGTGAAGCGTGTACGTTCCTTCTGTCCCAAGCTGATTGGTTGCATTGTATTCAAGAACTCCCTCGCGTGTTCCCATTAAGAGGCGAACTCTCTGACCAGGAATGGTTGGATCTCGAAGGGGATTGGGATCAATTCCCACAATGGAGGGTCTACGCCCATCAGGACGTTCTGGCCTGACAAAGGACACTGGATCCCGGGGTGGTGTTGGAAGCTGGTTCCACGATTCCCCCGCGTCGATGGAGAGGTAATAGGTTGCCCCGGTCCCAACAGGCCTGTGGAGGAGAACATCCCCATTCTCGGTCGACATATCGGTCACTGCCATTTTCCCGGGAAGGCGCGACCAGGTTTGGCCCCGGTCGACTGATTTGTAAGCTCCGAGGTAGATGACATCATGGTTTTGTTGATGCCAGAAAGCCCAACGAGCCATCCAGAAGAATGAATCGGATTCGATATCGAAGTCGGAATACTCCAACACTTTTTCCCACGTTATACCGCCGTTGGTAGTACGGATGATCCACCCGGGATTATGCCCGTAAAGACCGATCCAATGGTCATCGTCTTCGGGATCGATGACAACGCTATGGAACGTCGGTTTTAACCAGACCCCTGTGCCGGTTGTTTTTGATGCATCCTGAATTTCATCAAGCAACGGATCATTGAAATTGGAACTGCTGGCCCACCAGAGTCCACCATTGCTTGTATGAACTAATCCATACTCAATTCTACCTACTGCCATGACGTCGTCGGTCGAACCGAACGCGGTCATGGTGTGTTCTTTGTGAAGACCTCCATAACCGAAAGGTTTAAAAGTGGCTCCGGAGTCCACAGAAAGATAGGGTCCCTTTGTCTTTTGAGTCATCCCGAAGGTTACGACCCAGTCTGGTTTTCCCGGCCAGAAGCCAACAACGAAACGATCCCCTTCAACCAAGGAGTCATTTGCCTGCGGCATCCAGCCGTTGGGATTGCCATGATTGTAAGGAGCTGAATCAACCGTTCCGGTAAAGTACGTTCTGCCGTTCACAACTTCCGTTTGGAAGTTGCTCCATGTAGTTCCCCCATCCGTTGACCAGAAGTAGGCACGTTGAGGGTTCGGCCATCCATATGCCAGGATGTGATCAGGATTGGCTGGATTGATGAGACTGTAATGCGGGTTTTGAATGTTGTCTGGTGTAATATCCACCCCGTCGGTTGCCCCTCGATCCTCCGACCAATGAAAACGACCAATTCTATTCAAGACAATTGCACGATCGGGATCTGAAGGGTGTGGGTGAACGTCGCGGGCGTTTTGATCGCGAATCTTTTGCCACGTGTAATCACCGCTGATTCCTGCGTAATCCAGGCGGTAGAGATTTAAATCGCCAGGTTCCAATTTGTTGTCCCTCACGGGCCCATCGATGTAGTAAAGCGACGAACCGTCCGCGTTAAAGCGCATGGTCCGAATGTCGAAACCAGCAGTTTCTGGGAGAATGGACCATGTCTCTCCATCATCGAGCGATCGTTTTATGCCTGTTGTAGTCGCCAGGTAAATATGATCCGCGCGTTCCGGGTTTGGGTCGACTTGGATTAGACTACGCTGGACTCGGTAGTAATCAGCCTCGGTCAGGCGTTCCCAGGTTTTCCCGCGATCCCTGGTGCGAAAGAGATAGCAGGTCTGCAAAGTCCCGACTTTGTGAACCACGGCATAACCGGTATCTCCGTCATGCGGATCAAATCCGACGGCCACACCTCCCGTAAGGGGAAGATCAGCAGGGATGAATCGCTCGCCGTCTGAACTATAGACAACGGCTCCCAGATCCGTTGACATCATCATGAAGGGCACATCGTATCCATCAGAGAGGACCGGTGAAACGCCAAATGCGGAGATCCATTCTGCCCGGTCGTATCCGGCATATGGGATGTCACTGCCGGGATAGCCGTTATCGATGTGGAGTTTTCCGGGGAACATGTGCCAGGTCCAATCGCCGGCATTTGCGATGCAGGGCGAAAAGGCCATGACACTGCACGCGAGGTAGTTTACAATTCTGGATTGATTGCGGAAATTCATTTTCGGTATGATAGGGAAGTCACTTTAATGTATAGATCCATCCGGAATCATTCGGTATGTAGCTGTAGTCCTCAAGGGAATACATATAGATCCATGGGTCCTGTGAAATCTCGACCCAGCCTCCGAGCCAGGGAGTGGTATCGGCGTAGCGACCATCCGAAACAGGATATCCGTACCAGGTGTTGGTTCCGCCTGCCTCGTGGTCGTAGACGAACATGCCGGACCAGGCATGAATATAGAGTTTGCCCGTGTTTGGCGAAACAACGGCCGGACCCGTGCCCTGGAAATAGGCCGGTATGCCCAGACTCTCCACATCCTCCTCCTGTACGATGCGATCCCATGTTGAGCCACCATCTTCCGTGCGATAAACCTGGCGGTAATATTTGTCGTTGGTGGACCGCTGATGGCGGACCCATCCGGTTCCTGTCGTAGCGTAGGCAATATTATGTTTTCCCGGTCGAGGGTCGAAGACGACTGTGCTGAAGTAGACAGATTGGTCTTCCTCAAGCCATTTGTCGTCATCAAAAACAAAGCCATTGTCGATGACTGTCCAAGTGCCTTCTGTTCCCGATTGGTTTGAGGCATTGAATTCAATTACGCCGTTACGTGTACCCGTCAGTAAGCGAACGGTTTGGCCTTCTACCGTTGGGTCCCTCAAGGGATCAGGATCAATCCCGACAATGGACGCTTCCCGCCCTTCCGGTCGTTCCGGGCGGACAAAGGTCACTGGATCCCGGGGTGGTGTTGGAAGCTGGTTCCACGATTCGCCCGCGTCGATGGAAAGGTAGTAGGTGGCATTTGTTCCAACTGGCCGATAGAGAAGGACATCCCCGTTCTCGGTCGACATGTCGGTTACGGCATAGTTTCCTGGCAGGCGGTTCCAAGTCAGACCGCGGTCGGTCGACTTGAAGGGGCCAACGTAGACAATGTCTGTATTCTGCCGGTGCCAGAAGACCCAGCGGGCTTGCCAGTTGAAGGAGTCGGCCTCGATGTCAAAAGTGGTGAATTCATGGACCTTTTCCCAGGTTTCCCCCCGGTCGCGGCTGCGCAAAATCCAGCCCGGATTGTGCCCGTAAAAGGCGATCCAGTGGTTGACGTCGTCCGGATCAATGGCGACACCATGGAAGGTGGAGTTGATCCACACGCCGGGACCACGGGTCCCGGAGTCCAACTGGATTTCCTTGAGTAACAAGTCGTTGCCCACCGAGCTGCTGGACCACCAGAGGCCACCGTTGTTTGTCCTGACCATTCCGTATTCAATACGGGCCACGGCAATATCCTCGTCGGTGGGGCCAAAGGCTGTCATGTTGTTCGATTTGTTGAGTCCACCATAGCCAAACACATCAAAAGTATCGCCGTAGTCTTTTGACAAATACGGGCCTTTTGTTTTCTGAGTCATGCCAAAGGTGACGACCCAATCCGGCTTCCCCGGCCAGAAGCCAACGACAAAACGGTCCCCGTGAATGATCGTGTCATGGAGCTCGCGCATGTAGCCGTTCGGGTTACCGTGGTTGAACGGGGAGGTGTCTATGATATTGGGAAAGTAGTTGGCCCCATCGATGGGCACTTTATCAAAATTATTCCAGGTGGTGCCGCCGTCGTTGGACCAAAAGTATGCGTTCTGTGGCTGGGGATAGCCGAAGAGAAGAATATGGTCTGGATTAGCCGGATTGATGAGGGAGTAACTGGCACGGGCAATTCCGAAAGGCGTGATGTCCTGGCCGTCCGTTACTCCACGGTCCTCCGACCAGTGGAAGCGGCTTATCCGGTTGAGGACGATCGAGCGCTCCGGGTCCTGCGGGTGGGGATGGATGTCACGGGCGTTCTGATCGCGGATCATCTGCCAGGTGTAACTGCCGTCTGTCCCGGTGAAATCAAGCCGGTACAGGTTCAAGTCGCCCGCCTCCAGGTCGTCGTCAAGAACCGGCCCGTTGATGTAATAGAGGGAGGAGCCGTCGGCATTGAAGCGCATGGTCCGGATGTCGACGCCTTCGGTCTCCGGGAGATAGGACCATGTCGCTCCATCGTCGAGGGACCGCTTGATACCCTCGGTCGTGGCCATATAAATGTGGTCCGCGCGGGCCGGATTGGGGTCTACATGGATGAGACTGCGCTGGACCCGGTAGAAGGTCGCTTCGGTCAAGCGTTCCCATGTCTTGCCGCGGTCCCGGGTCCGGTATAGGTAGCAGGGCCCATATAGCATCTTCTGGATGGTGGCATAGCCGGTATCCCCGTCATGGGGGTCAAAGCCCAGGGCGTAGCCATAGGCATAGGGCAGATTGGCCGGGAGAAAACGTTCCCCGTCGGCGCAGTAGACCACCGCCCCGAGGTCGGTGGTCATCATCATGAAGGGCGCGTCATGCCCTTCGGAAAGGACCGGTGAAGCCCCGAATCCGGAAATCCACTCCGCCCGGTCGTAGCCGGTATACGGGTGTTCGCTGCCCGGGTACCCGCCCTCGACGTGCAGCTTACCAGGGAAGGTATGCCAGGTCCATTCGCCGCCCAGCAGCGGGAGGGTTCCCATCAAAGACGCCAGCAGGCAGAGCGTCGATCGAAGCAGTTTGTTACGTGTCATGTTCAAGATAGGGTTGCGGATTCAGGATTTGTTCCCCGGTGGCTTGAGAGTGTTCCGTCTGCGAAATGCAGGAGCAGTGGCCTATGGCCATTGGGGATGGTCTTCCGACCGATGGCAATTGATGGCAATCGCTGCTTGCAGGCCCAGTCAGTCGTATTAATTCCTGTATAATGACGAAAAATGTTGAAGCGCTTATCGACGCTGCCTAGCTTGACTGTTGTGGACAATAGCAACAAAGGCCCGCGCCGTGGCCGGCCACCCCTCGATGGAACGGTCAAGCAAGCAGTGCTCGACCTGGCCAAGGGGATGGGGCAGGGCCGCAGCCTTCGCTGGCTGGGTCGGGAAACTGGCATCTCGCCCGGATCCGTCAGGCGGATCCTTGAGGAGGCAGGCTTGTGGAAACGCCGGACCCGCAACCTGGCGAGGGGAAAAGCCGGCAAGGGCGTTGCGAAGGAATTTGTCAACCTCACTACCGTGGCCGAGGAGGCCGGGGTGAGCAAGAGCACGGCCTCTCTCGCCCTCAAGGGGAGTCCAAAGATCCGGGAAGAGACACGCAAGCGCGTGGAAAAGGCGGCCGAGAAACTCAACTACCGGGCACACCCTTATGTCGGGGCGCATATGGCCTCCGTCCGCTCTGGCCGTATCCGGAATATCCAGGAGGCGGTGGCCTATGTCTGGTCCGGCTTGTCCATGACACGGAACTGGGACATGATGAAGGGGCTTCCCTGGGGCCCGACACGGACCTTTGAGGCCTCCCGGGAAGCGGCCCTGACAAAGGGCTACCGGATCTTTCCGATGGCATTTTTCGAGTACGGGCATAACACCCGGCGGTTAGGGCAGGTGCTCTACAACCGGGGTGTCCGGGGCATCCTCCTGGACGTGCCCGCCTTCCACAGCTCCATCTTTGGGATGGACCTGTCCAAGTTCGCCTGCGTGGCCTTCAGGGACCAGAATCCCATTGATATGCATGTGGTCGGGCATGACGTGTTCCGCTCCATCCTCATTGCCTACGCCCGTCTCTGGAAACTCGGTTACCGGCGCATCGGTTATTACACCAGCGACGCCCAATCGACCTCGACTCTCTTTGCCCGGGATGCCGCCTTCCGGCACGCCCAGTACCACCTTACACCTCCGGCGGATCGGCTGCCCATCCTTCACTTTGACACCATCTACAAGCACTTCCGGGATTCGGTCTACTACGGCGAGCGACCGAGTGAAATCAACCGCGTCGAGGAGTGTGATTGGTTGCTGGAGCAGGATTGGTCGGACTTGAAGGCAAAAGTAGCAGCTGGAGACCCGGTGATGGAAACAATCCACTATGAAGTTTTTTCCCGCTGGTTGAAAGCCTGTCAACCGGACGCCATGATTTGTGAACAAGGCGAGATGGTTGATTGGTTGAACAAGCTGGGCTATGGGGTGCCCGAGGATATCGCGGTTGTTCACTGTAATCTGAATACGGATGTCGAAGGCTGGAGCGGCATCCGGCGGGCTGATGAACTGCTTGGCGCTTATGCCATCGAGTTGCTGGTCCAGAAGATCGATCACGGCGAGCTGGGCCTGCCGAAGTACCCCCTTTCGCAGCGCATCGCCGGACAATGGGTGGATGGGTTCACAACCCGCAAGCTTTCCAAGCCAAGGACACCCCTCGAGCGTTATGCGGAGGAATGGATCGCCAAGGTCGTCGATACCTCATCTACGACCGAAACGCTGTCCTGAGATGCTGGTAACCCTGGACATCTGGCTCTAATATTGGCCATTCAACGTGTCTTTATTCAGTCCGTTTGGCTTATCCGGAGGATGTGGCAGCATCCTCCTTGCAAATACGTCATCAGCCTTATCGAACGGCGTATTTCTTAACCCAATTCAACCCAATATTAGAAATGAAGTATCTATTCTCTACAATCCTTGTGGCCGCCATGGCCACTTGCTTAACGGCCCAGACCTCGATCCTCGTTGATATGGGTAAGGCCGACCTGCCCAGCGGTCCTGAAACCGATCCCAACGGCTATTCCTGGAACAACTTCCCGGCTGAAGCCGGAGCCCCCGGCAATTTCCTTGGCTGGGATGCGATTTCGGAACAGGACCGGGTTGACCGCCCCTGGACCGACTCCCTCGAGTACTACAACAACTATGTCATGTTGCCGTATTCAGTTTTTGAAGACATGGTGGATCAGAACGGGGACGCGACCGGTGTCTCGATGGCCCTGACCGCCTTCGCTGATCGCTTCACCTACGACCCGCCCTCCAGTGCCGGCGGCATTGGCTGGGCCGGCCATGAGTATGGTGACGACCTTGGACCAGTCCCGACCAGTACCGGCTATCCGGGATCCGCCACGATTGACTCCTTCTACATCAACTTCGACAAGGTGGCGACCTTCACCCTGAGCGGACTGGATGATGCCAAGACCTATACGATTGTCTGCTGGACTGGTGTGAGCAACAGTGAGCGCTTGGCCCAGTGGACTGTCAATGGCGGAACACCTGCAGTTATTGAAGCTTTTCTCAATACGGGTGAAAACGCAGAGGACTACGCACGCTTTGAAGATGTCTCACCGGTGAATGGTGAAATTGTCATTCAATTCGAACAGGGCGTTCCGCCGGACAATTTCTTGCCGAACGGACACTGGAGCACCTTGGAAATCATCGGTGACTTCAGTGGCGGTGGCGAGACCTGGTACGGGTATCCGATTGTTGCGGACAACTGGGTCGACACGGAATCCTGGCTCGGCTGGGTGAACGTCAGCTTCGACCCCTGGGTCTGGGTGGATGCCTTGTCCAAGTATGCCTATGTTGGTGACGACTCGGGCTGGGTTTATCTTCCCCAGTAAGTGTCCACGCAGTACCTATTTGATTAACGTTTACGCGCCCGGCTGTCCCACACAGGCAGCCGGGCGTTTTTAAATCCAACCCTGTAATGCCCCCCCCCCCGCCCGGATACGAGGGGATGGCCAAGGATATCATCATGACCACTCGACTCACACGCATTACCAAACTCCTCCCCTTTCTTGCGCTTTTCGCTACTCTTTCAGGCCTCTCCGGCCAGGACTTTCCGGAAGCGGACATCAACCCCGGCACCGTCACAGTCGACGGGCTTATCGACACCGTCTGGGATTCGGTTGCCGAGCAGGCCCTATCCGTTGACATTGATCAGACTTCGCCGGAAGCACCCGACTTTTCCGGGTACTGGAAGGGGCTCTGGGATTCCGAGCATCTCTACATCCTGATGGTGACAACCGACGATGTTACGGTGCCTTGGCCGGGTTTTTCCTTTTGGCAGTTCGACATGACGGAGATCTTCATCGACCCGGACAACAGCAAGGGGGACAGTTATGACGGGATGAATGATTCCCAGTTTATCTGGCCCCGCAATGGCGAGGGACAGATTCCATTTACTAATCCTCTCGGGCTGACGCTACCCTTTGAAATGGAAGCCCTCGTCCAGGGCGAGGGAGTTGTTGTTCTGGAGGTTGCTCTCCCCCTGGCTGACTTGGGGATCACGCCGCAAGCGGGCACCCAGGTCGGCCTCGACATTTATATGAAGGACAACGACACGGGACTCGCTTCGCGAAATCACCAGATCAGCTGGAGCCCGTCCGATGATGAGGCATTCCGCAATCCGTCCCTGCTTGGCACGATCACCCTGGTCAGCGAAACCGGGCAGAGTTGGTACGGCTATCCGGTGGATTCCAGCGGCTGGGCCGACACCGGCAGTTGGATGCGCTATGTCAACGTCACCTTTGACCCGTGGATCTGGGTCGTGGACCTGGCCACCTTTGTCTACATCGGGGACGACTCCGGCTGGGCCTACATTCCCAAGTAATTTTCAACCTTATCAACCATAAATCCAGCAACCTAATCGCACACCTGAATCAATCCATATGAAGACCTACCTGATGTCATCCCTGCTGGCCCTGACCGCGGCCAGCCTGACCGCCCAAACCTCCATCCTGGTGGACTTTGGCAAGGAGGACCTGCAAAGCAGCGCTGCCTCCGACCCGAACGGGTATCACTGGAACAATTATGCCGTTGTTATTGGCGCACCTGGTAATTTTTTTGGCTGGGAAACGATTTCAGAGGAGGACAAAGTGAATCGTCCTTGGACCGATTCTCTCACCTACTACAACGACTACGTTACGCTTCCTTACGTTCTGCTGCAGGACATGGTGGACCAGAACGGGGTGGCGACAGACGTCTCGCTGGCCTTGGTCGAATTCTATGACCGATTCACTTATGATCCACCATCTTCGGCAGGTGGGTTAGGGTTGTCGGGCGAGGAATATGCGGATGGGTTGGGTCCCATACCGACAGATACCGGTTATCCTGGCCTGGCAACCATGGACTTCATTTATATCGTTTTTGACAAGGTGGCTGGCTTCACCCTTAGCGGTCTCGATGACAATAAAACCTACACGCTGAAGTTTTGGGGAGGCCAGAATCAGGCCAGAATCGAACCGGCCCAATGGACGGTTGGAGATCTTGACCCACAAGTCATTGAGACCTTGAACAACACCGGTTCCAGTCCTGAAGATTATGCGATCTTTGAAAATGTGTCGCCCCAGGGAGGAGAAATTCGTTTCAAGTTTGAACAGGGTGTTCCGCCCGATAATTTTCTTCCCGCTGCCCGGTGGAACACCATGGAGATTATTGGCGACTTCAGTAGCGGCGGGGAGACCTGGTACGGTTATCCCGTTGTAACGGACAACTGGGCGGACACCGGGAGCTGGCTTGGCTGGGTCAATGTCAGCGTCGACCCCTGGGTCTGGGTGGATGCCTTGTCCACGTACACCTACATCGGGGACGACTCCGGCTGGGTCTATGTTGTCAACTGAACCCCTCTCGAAACGGAGAATTTTTCCATTGTCCATGCCCGGCTGTCCTTCTTTCGAAGAGAGAGCCGGGCATTGATTTTTTTGGATAGGGTCCTCCAAGGTTGCTCGCTATGCTGCTATACGCAATTTGTGTCATTCCGTGCTTCTTACCGAAGACATCGGAGCAGTATGGAAGGGCCGAAATTTCACCAATTTATCTTAATCCATCTTGATGAATACAGAAGAGAGCATTGTCCCCGACCTTCCCCCATTTACAACCCTGTCGGTTTCCTGGACCAAGGCAGAAGCTGATCATCTGGCAATCAAATGGAGCGCATCCGATGATGGGAATCTCATCGGCAGCATAGCCACTGGAGACTTATCCGGCCGATTTTCCATCCGCTTGGACTTCAGTAACTGGACAAAGGAGAATTATGTCTTTATGCCAACAGCCGTCTATGCGGGCAATCGCTTTCCCGCGACGCCACAGCCATACTCCCCATGCCCGGTGCCGATGCCTCTGCATACGCCACCGCATCTCCTTCAAGTGACCGATATTGCCCGTTTGTCATTCGAGGATGGACCGTCCAAGCTGGAACGGGTCGCGGCGGATGCTGGCACCCCCGGATTTGGGATTTACTTCCCGGCCCAGGGAAAAGCCTTCTTCCTTCAGACAGAGAACCTCTTCGATGCTGAAGCCATCAAATTTGTTGTGGAAGAGAATGATGCACGTGATGAGGCGTCGCTGACGGTATCCGCACAATCCAAGGGAATTGGCAGTGTTTTCAATCTCTGGTGGTCAAGTTTCCATTGCCAAAGCCAGGCAGAATTCTTTGCCCACTTCTGGAAGAGTCGGAAAGTGTTCTTTGCCGCCAATGAAACCAAACATGAGATTCCGTTCTCAGCTTGCTGGGAGATTCAGGAAGCCAAGTTCAATCGGGATAACTGGTGGGATGAAAAAGGATTCTACACGGTGGGAGTTGACCGTGATGATGGACACCAGGTCTGGCAGGCTGGCTGGGTAGGGGGATTGATATCGACCTTGCCCCTGCTCCAGCATGGCAAGGACATCTCAGTGGCAAGATCGCGGAAAACGTTTGATTTAGTCTTTCCGGACGGCATTTCCCCTTCCGGCTTACCCTATGCCGGTTTCGACGGTGAAAATTGGTATTGCGACCGCGAGAGCCACGGAAAAGCCGATTGGGTGCTGATTCGTCGAGCAGGTGATGTCCTGTATTTCGGCCTTAGGCAGTTAATGCTGATGAAAGACGGTGGTCAGTCAATCAAGCCGACTTGGGAAGAAGGCCTGCGACAGATTGCTGACGCATTGGTCAGAGTCTGGAAGCATCACGGTCAATTCGGACAATATGTGAGCCATGACACGGGCGAAATCATTGTACCTAATACAACTTGCGGTGCGATGGCTCCCGGGGCTTTGGTAATGGCCCACCGCTATTTCGGCAGTGATGATTACTTGCGTGTAGCGGTCGAGTCAGGGAAGCGTTACCGGGAAGTGGATCTAGAACTAGGTGTCAGCAGTGGGGGCCCTGGCGACATCAACCAATGCCCTGACTCCGAAAGTATTTTCTCACTGGTGGAAAGTTACGCGCTGCTTGCAGACGAAACGAGCGACACCTATTGGCATGAAGCAGGAAAGCTGGCTGCGGCCCACGCTGCTTCTTGGACACTTTCCTACGATTACGCATTTCCTCCAGAGAGTAGTTTTGGCAAATTGGACATTCGGACAACGGGCTCCGTATTCGCGAGTACCCAAAACCGGCATGACGCACCAGGGATATGCACGTTTTCCGGAGAGGGTTTCCTGAGACTCTTCCGGCAGACGGGTGAAGTGCTTTTCCTCGACCTGTTGCGTGACATTGCCCACGGTTTGCCACAATACCTCAGCCGCGAGGACAAACCCATCCACTGTACACTCCCCTGGCCAGCTAAGCGGAAAGAGTGGATGTTGCCGGGGTGGATGAGTGAGCGCGTGAACGTGACTCCGAATTGGGGTGAGCCCATTGGGGAGGTCTCCGACTACTCCAGTTGGGCCGAAACCTCACTGATGCTGAGCTGGTCTGACCTGCCTGGAGTTTACTTTGACGCATCCAATCAAAGGGTATGGGCATTGGATCACGTTGATGTTCAATTGCTGGAGGATGGATCGCTGAAAATCTCGAATCCCACACAGTTCGACGCAACCGTGAAAGTGCTTTGTGAGCGCACAGAAGATCGTAAAATTCCTCTTCCAACTAACTTTGGGGCCAGCCTGCAACGGATTAAAATACCGGCGAATGGCGTAAAGGTCATTTCGGTTTGATGGCAACACGAGGAAGCTAAACTAGGGAATTGATTTTATAGCCCGCCAGGATTTCTGCTTCCTTTTCAAGTCAGCATAACTGAAGCCGCGGAGGAGGGAGGTTCTGGAAATTCTCTCTGTCTCTCGTGGGTTAAGCCTGTCATGGGCAAATTCGGAGCAATTAACCAGGAAATTTGTCACAAGTAAGCGATTAACCGTTAAATGCGGTCTTGGATTGATCGAGGCTTTACGGAGATTTTTGCCGCTGTTAGTTATTTACCATAAAAACCATGGAGCTCATCGACACGCATCAACACCTCTTCTACCGGGACGACCTGCATTATCCCTGGCTGGCCGAATTCAAGCCGCTGGACGATGACTACACTATCCAGCGCTATGCCGAGGAGGCCGGACCCGTCAAACCGACCGGAACGCTATTCATGGAGTGTGATGTGGCGGAGAGCGACAGTGCAAGGGAAGCCCACTTCATGTACGGACTGGCCGAGGCGGCACCGATCCCCATGCTGGGCGTCATAGCCGCCGCCCGCCCGGAAGAGGCGGGGTTTGAGGCCTATCTGGACTCGATCGACCATGACCTGCTGGTCGGCATCCGCCGCGTGCTGCATGTGGCTCCGGAGGGTACCGCTGAGGCCCCGCTCTTTGTGCCGCATTTGAGGAAGCTGGCCGGCCGCGGTCTGACATTTGACCTCTGTGTCCGTGCGGACCAGCTGGAGCTTGCGGTTTCGCTGGCTAAAGTTGTCCCGGACCTGCAATTCATCCTCGACCATTGCGGCTGCCCCAGTCTCGACGGCTCCTCCGATCCCGCCTGGAGCGAGGGAATCGCCGCCTTAGCCGCGTTGCCCAACGTCGCCTGCAAGGTGTCCGGCATAACCGCCTACGGGGAGAAGGACCAACTGATCACCGACAACCTGCACCGGACCCTCGACACCGTGCTCGAGCAGTTTGGCCCGGATCGTCTCGTCTGGGGCGGTGACTGGCCGGTCTGTACCCTCAACAGTGGGTTGGCGGAGTGGATCCGGCTTAGCGTGGAATGGTCCTGCCGCTTGAGTACCTCCGAGCGGGATGACCTGTTCGCAGGGAACACACGGCGTATTTACTTAGGGGCCTAAGGGCAGGCTCTTGGGAATATTCCTTCCTCACGCATTTGATTGCTTACCGGTAGCGAGCGAAAAGTTTCGCACATTTTCTCTCGGTAATAAGTTGGCGTGTGTTTTGTGGAGGGCAGTCATGGGTAGTCCATCGAGATTGGGCCCGCTTACCCGTTGTTGTCTCATGGCTGGGTTTTCCTGGGCCAGAGCGACCACTCGGTCCTCGACGCATTAATCTACCCCATTGCGGATGTTGGGGTCCTTGCGACTCTTTTCGATAAGGGCTTCCAATCCGCCTTCTTCCACCGCGCTCTTGCGCCGGTAGAAGGTGTCTCGGGAGAAGCCCATCACCTGGCAGACTTTGGTAACATTGCTCAGACTGGGCAACCCTCTGCTTTTCAGTAGGTGTCAGATTTGGTCTCAACTAATGCACATAAGCTATTACTACTGCCTATTCCAAACTACCCATAAATGGTACTTGTTGATTATCCAGAGTTGCTTATCTATCTTCAACACGGATGGAATATATCTCTTCGATCGTTTCACCTTTCTTTATAGTCACTTCCTCAAGAACGCTTGGGCCAACTGAGAGGTAGGGAAACCCACTGCGGAGGGCGAACCAGCCAAAGGTGTGATCTTGTGAGATCGTGACGGCTGCCTCAGTTCGGTTCCACTGTCCATCGATCAGACCGGTGAATCCAACCGACCTTACCCTCGAACCATTGCACTCGAGCACTTCGACTGGCTTGCTGTCCATCTCGACCGTTCCATATTCAGATCCGCCGAAACACCACATCCATGGAAAGCGAATTCCCAACCCATGGTAATTAATCTTACGGCCATCTTCGAGGTCAAGCGCCCAGTCACTTTTCACAAGTAGGTGGTCTCGCAGGGAGGTACGTCGGGTATGCCAGGTCCAATCATAGCCATGATTGGAGGACCTGCATGTTATCGTACGGGTTTCCTGGTAGGTTTCCCAGTTTCCTATTTCTTCACGCCAGAGTAATTTCTGGCAGAAACCTCCTGGGACTGGTTCCGTCGCTAGAATTTCTTGGATTCCACACTTGCCTGAGTCGGGATCTTCCTCCCAGAAATTGACCTCCGTGGTCTTCAGGGCATACATGAGACCTTTGTGGTGCCGATGGTCACCCGGACTCACGTGCACGACATTGTGCCCTGCAGGTGTTCGTAGTTCCCTGAAATATGGTTTGAAAGGATCGTTGAGGACGTAAATGCCTGCCACGTTCGCACTGTCCCTGAATTCAACATAGTCCGTCGTTATCGTTGTTTGCATGGCTATTAGACTAATTGTTGAACGGCTTCTGTTTTACCCGATCGGAGGCTGGTTGCAATAGCATCGAGTACGGCGATGGTGTTGTGATTGATATCGAGGGAATTTTGAGTGGGTCGACGTTTCCCAAAGACAGCGTTTCTAAAGTGGAGGAGTTGGGTGAGAAAAGCATCGGGATCCAGATTAGGATATGCTGTTTTAACTAGATCGTCGATAGGTTCGAAGGTGCCATACATGTCTTGGAAATCGTTAATTATGGGATCGGCGCTGATTGCTTTGTAAGGACCATGGTAACTGCCTTCTTGGGAGTTCTGGTAAAGGCTTCCTCGCTCACCTAATAGAACCATGCGTTGGGAATATGGGACGCGGGTTGGCTTGTAGGATGCATGAAGGGATCCTGTGAGACCTCCGTTCATTTTAAAGAGTACAGAACAGGACGATTCTGCACCATTAGTGAAAGGGGGATCGAACCTACCGAGGGCTGTGACCTCCGTGAAATCTTGTCCGGTGATAAACCGGAGCAGGTCAAGTGGATGGACACCAACGCTGATGCAAATGCCCCCGCCTGCCTTTTTTCCGTCGAGGATCCAATGGTCGTAGTTTCCTTGTACGTAACCCTCGATATTTTGCCAGATATTTAGGTCAAAAGAGACCGGTTCGCCAAACCGCTCTGAATCCTGTACGAAGTCCTTTAACCAGATGGCTTCTGGGGTGAACCGTTGCATTTGACCGGCCTGAACAAAAGTGGTTTCGGTCTCGAGCTCGCGCAATGAATTTAATTCTGCCAAGTTACAGGTAACAGGTTTTTCCATGAGGACTGGTATACCCCGTTTTAGAAAATATTCGCCAACGGGATGGTGAAGGAAATGGGGAAGACAGCTGACGATACCTTGAAGGTCCGATCCCACTGCATCATAAAGCTCTTCCATTGAGTCGAATGCCCTCACTTCCGGACCAAATCGATCAGCAAGTTTACGTGCATTTGCGACATTGATATCACAAGTTGCAATTACATTGAATAGTTCCGGTCGCTTTTCGATGGCACTGGCGTGAAAGCCTGAGATACCTCCCGAGCCGATGAATGCTATTTTGAGTTCTTTATTTACCGATGTCATTGCTGGAAATGTAGCAAGTGGCTGTACCGATTGGCTTCCATCGGTTTATGATTGATTTATATATAATTAAGAAAATATGATATAAATTGAAATGAAGTTTGTAAGACCTAAAGGAGTATTGTCAGGTGTGTGGTATAGTAATCCCCATCCGGAAGTGACTGAACTTCGTCAATTTGGTGAGTTTTGGACACCGCACGGCTGGAGTGTTGGTTCTCACGTACACAATTGCTGGGAAATCTATTACCAGTCGCAGGGCCACAGCACTTGGCAATGGAAAGATAAGACCTTCACAGTCGATACCGGTCAGGGCTACTTCGTTTCTCCTAAAACTCCACACAAACTTCTTCGTTTCTCGAAAGGCACGCAGCGATTTTTCTTTGCGGAATGGGATCTCCCAAAGTGGTGCACTGACGACTCTCCCTTAAAGGAGCTGAGTGGTTTCCATGTCATATCGAACGCACAGTCACTCGAACCCTATTTTCGATTGCTTCTTACCGAAGGGAATCGGCAACCGGGATTACGGCAGTCGCATATCTTGCGTCATTTGCTTGCAATGATGACGCTTCAAACCGAACGGTTCCTAGAGGATCCTCAGAGTGGTTTCCTTCAGAAGAAGCTATCTGAGCCACCCAGAGGGGTGGGGCAAGCGCAAGTCTTACTGGAAGATCATCCCGGACATGATTGGAAGCTGGATGAGCTTGGCCGACTCGTCGGAATGGCGCCCAATTATTTATCCACCGTTTTTGCCAGGACCTTTGGAATGCCGCCTATGCGCTATCTCCTTCTGTGCCGAATCAAGCGAGCCAAGGACCTTTTGAAAGAGTCGGAGTTGAGTATAACTACCATAGCACACGAGCTCGGATTTTCGTCGATTCAGCATTTTTCGATGCGGTTTAAGGAGGTTACCGGGGAGAGCCCATCGGTGTTCCGCAAAACCATAGTTTAACTATAAAGGAGGTGGGGTGCTGTGGTAGCAAGCCAGAGGAATAGGTGAACTGCTATCACAAAAGCTGATGGTGGCGATGAAAAAAATTAACTATAGCAACATTTGCGGTTACCCATGAATTTAAACATGTGTCTCCGACACACTTGGCGAACTAATTGATTACGCAAATTTCTCGAGAATACCAATATAGGTTTCTATAAATTTGCTCGAAACTTGGTTGGCATCTGACCGTATTTCCTTTTAAACGAAGTAGCAAAATACTGACTGGAATTAAAGCCAACTGAATGGGTGATTTCTGTGATGGATAGGTCTGGATTCTCTTCCAGTAGTTTGGCAGCGTGTGCAAGGCGTATGACTTTAAGCTGCTCTGATGGAGTCGCGTTGAACAATTTCTTGCAGGAAGCCGTCAAATAAGTGACTCCAACGCGACAGGCCCGAGCAATTTCGGCGACGGTCCACGACTCGGCGCACTTATCGACACTGGCTTCCAGCCCCAGAAAAAACTGCCTGATTGATTGATTATAGCCCTCTGGATCACTTGTTGAGTGATGAATGCCCTTTGAGAGGTAGTTTGCGACCGTTAACAGCACGTGGTTGATCAGGTCTGCTAGCTGGGCGATAACCAAGGATCCATCATCATTCATGTGTTCACAAGCATGTTCGAGGAATTTCGCGAGCAACTTTTCCTCATCAGCAATATGACAACGCTGATTCTTTCTAAAGATCCGCAATAATTCGCGACGTGATTGGATATCTGGTCCTATCCAAGACGGAAAGCTCCACCCGTTTCGACCATCGCTCGATTCAATGTCGAGAATTATCCAAAACAACTTGCATGGGCGAATGGTTGGATCACCTAAGTAGTGCTGTTGCCACGGTCGTGTGATTGTGATGTCACCTGGCTTCAGCACCCAGCTATCGTGGTTGGTGCCGAAAAAGGCTTCGCCACTAAGAAGATAGCAAATTTCAATTCCTTCATTTCGGTGGGGTGGCAGACCCCAAGTCTGGTGTCCTGTAGCATCCCAGTAACCTACGGTGAGTAATCCTGGCAATCGACCAGGTTTGATCGGTCGCCCTGGATATTGCTTTCTTACGCGGGCAACGAGAGATACCTCACCTCGCTCAACGGCTTCAGTCAGAGGCAAACAGTCATCTGCTTTGTGCCGGTTTTTGTTCATTGGATAGGATGTTAGAAATTTTTCGCGAAGAGATGGAAACGCAATGAAGCTTCATTTTGTGTATAGTTAAACAATTCAAAAAATCCAATAGAATCACAATAATCATAAAAATGGCTAATTTTAAAATTTCTCTAAACATGGAATTCTGTCGCTCAGCAGATAAATCGTTTGAAGCTGGTGTGGAAATTGCCTCTGAGCTCGGATACGAGTATATAGAGCCCATGGTGCACACTGGTTGGGAGCTGCTGAGTGAAGTGAACTACTTCCACTCCTATTCGATGGAGGAAGATCCGCTCCTTATGAAGGAAATCTGTGATCGATATGGCGTTAAGGTATCCAGCCTTTCGGCGCATTCGCCGTTAATGAAACCTGAGGCAGCTGTGGATCGCCTGACACGTGCCATAGTTTTATCCGACTACGTTGGATGCAATTATCTGAACAGTGACGAGATGGTGAAGCCGGATTGGATGGATGATGACTTTGCCCATGAGGCCATGCGTTACTCCCTGACTCGTGCAGCTCAAGTCTGCGCGCGACATAAGAAGTACCTCTGCATCGAGCCACACGGTATTTATACAAAAACTGCGGAAGGGCTTCTGAGGATTGTTAACCTAGTGAAATCACCTTGGATTCAGGTTAATTGGGACACTGGCAACAGTTACCTGGCAGGAATCGAAGATCCATATGAGGGGCTCGAAAAGGTTCGAGATCATGTGTATCATATTCACGCCAAGGACATTTCAATGCAGCACTCAGAAGAAGAGCGCGGAAAAGTGACAGGCACTCCTGTCGGTTGTGCATGTGGGGAAGGGGTGGTTGACTGGGCACGTGTTGGTAAGATCATGGAGCCGGTAGACCGTGAGATTTTTCTAAGTGTTGAATGTGGAAAAATCGATGAAGCCGAACGTAGTCTATCCTTCCTCAAAAAGGCAATGAAACCATGGCTGGTATAGCCGCCCCAAACAATGCATATGAAGTCCGATTTGTCATCTATTTGACCTGCTCCCAAAAAACTGAACGGAACCCGCTCAAAGTCATCCGCGGGAGCTGAATAAGCTCTGACGGATTGATGCCGGCTCGACCATTGACGAGCGACAGGTTGGAAGCGGTAACAACCTGTCGGGTATTGTCTCTTAATGCTTCTTCATCTGCTGGACGACATCCCGGACGATTGTTTGTACCTGGTCCCGGGTGACTTTGGTTGCTGCGCCGGCTTGGGACGCGCTGCAGACGCTGGCGGCCTCGGGGAAGCCGAATTCGGCCAGGAGGCACGCGATCTCGTTGCGGATGCGCTCGCTGCGCTCGGATTCCTGCCGTGAGAGGGGGAAGCGGGCATGGCCGACGTTGAATCCGCGGATGGCATAGCCAGCCCGGAATCCTTCCGGGAAATTGGGTGCCTGGATCATGGCATTGAAGAGGTCCATGATCCGGTACTGCATACGGATAGCCTCATCCCAGTTGCCGCTGCGGGCGGTTGCATAAATCTTCATCATCACCTCCGGGGCCACCCCGGTGGTGGAGAGGGTTCCGCCGTCGCCGCCCATCATGAGGGAGGGAACGAGCAGTTCCTCCCAGCCGATAAGGTTCACAAAGTCCGGCCGGACCGACTTGATCGCGTGCTCGACGTGCATGAAGCGGCAGAGGTCCTTGCTGCTGTCCTTGGTCCCGACGATACGTGGACAGTCCGTTGCGAGGCGCTTGAGCACCGGCACGGAGATCTCGTTGGCGAACATGGGAATGTTGTAGACGATGATATCGATGGGTGAGTGCCGGGCCACTTCGCGGAAGTATTCCTCGATGCCCTCCTGGCTGACCTTGAAGTAGTAGGGCCCCGTGATGGAAACGGCCCGGCAGCCGAGGTCATGGCAAAACTGGCACATCTCGAGGGTCAGCTCGAGATTGGGCTCGGCCGCACCGGCGAGGACCGGCACACGCCCGGCGGCCTGCTCGCAGATGATCCGTACGACTTCCTTGCGTTCCTCAAAACTGAGCCGGATAAATTCGCCCAGGCTGCCATTGGGGTAGAGTCCGGAGACGCCCTTCTCGATCAACCAGTCGACAATCCGCTGTAATTCGCTGGAGTTAATGCGTCCTCCGTCATCATAGGGGGTAATGTTGGGGACGAAGACACCCTGGATCGGTTGTTGCTGACTCATGTGGCTTACTTTACGTCCGGCAAGAGGGGGATCAATTCATTATGTGGGCTGGCGATGACATGCCCGGCGATCAGTTTCCCCAGGTTCCCCACGGCCGCCTTGCCGGACTCAATCGCTGCGCTGACGGCAGCGACATTCCCCGCGACCATGATAGTCACATAGGCAGCGCCGATCTTCTCTTTTCCGAGCAGGCGGACGTCCGCCGATTTGAGCATGGCATCCGTCGCCTCCAAGGCGGCGGTCAGCCCCTGTGTTTCAAGTATTCCAATGGCTTCCTTCATGTTTTTCCTCTTTCGTAGGGTTGTTTCTGGTAAGTCGGATGGCTGCATTTCCTCGCGGCCACCGTAAAGGGGGTTGATGGTCAACGGGCTTTGGTTGAGCTTGAGCAGGTCCGGGTGCGGACTGCCCTTGACCAGCCAGGCCCGGGCGGGCACGCCCAGTCTTTCCGAGGTCTCACGACCTGCTTCAACTGCAGCCTCCAGGTCCGAGACCGATTGTCCACTGAAGCGCAGCAGGATCTGCTCGGTGCCGGCTGGTTCAATGCCAAGTAACTGGACATTTCCAGACTTGCAGGCCATATCAGCCACGACTGCCGTCACGCTGACAAATTCTGTTTCGATAAATCCTAAGGGCATCGTCTTCTCCAAATCATGTGTGGGGCTGAGGTGATTCCTGAAACGCACGGGCCTCCTCCAGGGTGACCGGAACCGGCCGCGGACCGATGAAGTGCGTCTGCGTGCGATCCGTTACCCGGGTACCCCGCTTCATTTCCTCGATTCGATCGGTCACGATCCCGTGCTCGATGAGCACCCTTTCATCCGTTTCACCGAGGTCGCCCTTATCGGCAAGAAATGTCTCCAGCGTAGAGCGGAGCCGCAAAAGAGTGTCGCTGTGAGCCGGGTCGTCAGCCAGGTTGTGCAGCATATCCGGGTCCGCCTGTGCATCATACAGTTCCTCGACCGGCTTGTGCGGTTGGAAGAAAATGGCCTCGTCGCCCGCCAGTCCCCCTTCGGCGAAAAGGGAGCGCATCACGGGCATGACGGGCTGCTGCTCCATGTACCACTGCTCCTGGGCCCAGGGCAGCCACCAGGCATCATTGCGGATGTAGTGGAATTGTCGCTCCCTGACCACTCGCTGCTTGTCGAAAACGGCGTCCATCCGGTCGCGCCCGGCGAAGACGGCTTCCCGTTCCGGGGCCTTGTTATCTCCCATGAACACCTGTCCCTGGTAATAGCCCGGCTGAGGGACTCCAGCCAGTGAGAGGATTGTCGGGGCGATATCCACCCAGGCCACGAGCTCGTTGTTGAAGCTGCCGGCTTCCACAAGTCCGGGCCAGCGGACGATGAGGGGCACATGCAGTCCCGCGTCGTAACACCAGCGCTTTTCGCGGGGCAGTCCGCGTCCGTGGTCGGAGAGGAGAATGACGACCGTGTTCTCCTTTTGCCCGCTGTCCTCCAGCCACTGCAGGCACTGGCCGATTTCGGCATCAATGGCGCTGAGGGCATCGTAGTAGGTGGCCAGCTGATTCCTCAGTTCCGGAATATCCGGCAAGTAGGGCGGCACGGGTGCTTCGTCCGGATCATGCCGTGCTTCCCCGGGACAGGGGAACTCCCTTTCATGTCCTGCAGGGGAGGGCTGGAACATGCGACTCTCATGCGTCAGGTGGAAGTTCCGGTAGAGGAAAAAGGGCTCTTCGGGTGGTGGGGCCTCCCACCAGTAATCCGTGTCTGTGCACCAGCCATCCGTCGGTTCAAAATTGAAATCGAGCTTGGTTGGCCAGCTGACGTGATAGCCCGCATCGACCAATTCGTGGGTGAATAGCCTGGGCGGACGCTGCAAGGTGCAGCGCATGAGGTGGTTCCCGAGGGTCCACGGATACCGTCCGGTCACCATGCCCCCGCGACTGGGTGCACAGACCGGGGAATGGGTAAACGCGTTCGTATAGACGCAGCCCTCAGCGGCCAGTTTGTCGATGTTGGGGGTGGAGGCGTAGCTGTCGCCGTAACAACCCAGGTGGCGGCCAATATCCTCGCACTGGAGAAAGAGGAAATTGAGGGGGGGTGCCATCGATGAGGAGCCTTTGTTGAACGCGGTTTGTGTCAATTGTAGAGCCGGTAATCCGGCTGAGGTTCAGGACATGTCGAGTTTGAGATAGGCGAAGTCGGCCGGAGTCCGGCGGGCTGTTGCATCCTGGGCACAGAGGACGAAGAAGGCACCGGTGAAGCGCATGCGGTTACCGAATTCATCGGCCAGGATCTTGCTCTCGTATTCGGTGCCGACTTGTTGCCAGTCATCACCGCTTTGGCGGTAGAAGAACCGGACAACCAGGCTGTCGATCTGGACCTTCAAGTCGACGGGCCCGTCCTCCAGTGGAATCGGTTCAACCGGATACTCGGGGAACTGGTTTTTGGAGATGGTCAACCGGAGGATCTTCTGGCCACTGGTGCGCAGTTTGGCCACGGAAAGGTACATCCAGCCATTGTCATCATAAAAAGCCGCGAGACCGGCCGACTGGCGGAAGTGTTCCGGTTCGAAATCCAGCCGCGTGGTGGCCGATTCATGCACCGACTCCACCCGGTGACCGATGAGGCTCTGCTCGTAGTCGCAGTAGAGGGACTCACGGCCATAAAGCCGGAGCCAACCGGGCCGCTCATCCAGGCTGAGCCAGGAAGGGTCGATGGGTTCCCGCAGCGTCTGGAAATAGGGGTAGAGCGGTTCGTCGCTGGAAAAGCGGATGTCGTTGGTCCGGTTGTCCGGGAGGGCCTCGCCATTGAGCGGGGCCTCAACCACCAGTTCGGGCTCCCGGCTGCCATTCGCCTTGCGGGGCCAGTCGCCCTCCGGCCAGACCAGCTTCTGGATCGAGGTCTCCCGACCCAGCACGGAGTGCAGGGTCGCGTCCGGGCGTGAGCAGAGATGGGCGCAATACCACTCCCCGTCGGGGGTATCGACGATGGAACCATGGCCGGACTTTTGCAGCGGGTTATCCCCGTCCTTGTCGGAGGTGATGAGGGGGTTGTCCTGATGGACTTCGTAGGGCCCCCAGATGTCTTTGGAACGGGCCACCGTGATGGCGTGGGTCCAGTTGCTCCCGCCCTCGGCGCAGACAAGGTAGTAATACCCATCCTTCTTGTAGAGGTGCGGGCCCTCGGTGTAGCGCAGGTCTGTGCCGGGGAAGATGATCTTGTCCTCGCCGATGAGCTTTTTCTGCTTCGGGCAATACTCCTGCATGACAATGCCCGCAAACCAGTGTTCGCCGGTGTGGGGGGCATAGGGATCCAGCATCATGTTGAGGTAGTATTTCCGCCCGTCATCATCGTGGAAGATCGAGGGATCAAATCCCGTCCGGTTGATCGTGATCCGGTCGCACCAGGGTCCGGTGATTTCCGGTGCCGTGACGAGGTAGTTCGTCTGGTCGAGGTAGTGCGGATTGAGAAGCTTCCCATGGGTGTAGGCGATGTGAAAGAGCTCGCCATCATAGCTCAGGGCGGGGGCCCAGACACCACGGGAACCTTGTGTGCCCCGGAGGTCCAGTTGCTCCACGCGGTCGATCGGCTTGGCTATCAGGTTCCAGTCGACCAAGTTCCGCGAGTGGTAGATGAGAACCGCCGGCCACCATTCAAAGGTCGAGGTGGCCAGGTAGTAGTCCCGGTCAACCCGGATGATGCAGGGATCCGGATTAAATCCCGGAATAACGGGGTTGTGGATTTTGCTCATGGCTTTTATACAGTGGTGTTGACCTTCACAAAGGGCATGGTCGGCTGGTCATTGTTCGACTTCCGGAAGTCGCCCTTGCCGGGATCGCGCAGGTGCGGATCGGCAATGATGGAACCGAGTTCGATTCCCTCGGCCTGCAGGTCCTGGAGTGACTTTTTCCATGCCGGCTCCTCCCAATGGGCGCGTTGGGCGACCCCGCTGATTTGGGGCGAGTCAGGATTCCAGAACTGGTTGTCGCGGGCGAGGAGGGCACCGGATGCGAGATGGCTGTTGTTATCCCGGTAAATGACCTGTCCCCTGGTGAAGAAGGTGTTGTGTTCAAACCGCACCCCCGGTTCGGGATAGTCCCAGAAGCGTTGCACGACCTCGCCGGAGAGGGCGATGATCGCCTCCTTCCCATCGGAAACGAAGAGGTTGTCCCGGTAGATGTTGCGGCGGGTCCAGTGCTCGTGGACGCACTCCTCCTTGGTGGCGAAAACGAGGTTTCTTTCGAAGGTTACGAAGGCGGTTCCCTGGTCGGCATAGAGGCCCCAGCCACCGTAGGTGGAGCTCCAGACATCGTGGATGATGTTTTCGTTCACGAAGGATCCGGGCATCTTGCCGAGTAAGTAGATGCCTCCCATGTCCGACATGTCAGCCCGCTCACCGAGGTGGTGGATGTGGTTGCGTTCGATACGGATCTCCTGGCAGACGGTATCGGCGAAGGCCCATGTCCAGCCGGCCGAGATGCCGCTGTAAGTGAGGTTGTGCAGATGGTTGTCCGCGATGCGCACATGGGCGGCGTGACCGCTGAGGATCCCGCAGGCACCGGGGAAGACATACCCGTTGTGGTGGATGTGGTTCCGGTCGATAAAGACATGATCCGTTCGCAAAGTGAAGGGTTCATCAATGCTGCCCCCGTCAACCACCACGGCACCGGCACCGAGCTGCTCGAAGTGGTTGTCCTTCACGGTGATGTAATGACACCCCTGCTTGATACCGATCCCATACCAGCCGATGCCATTGAAATGACAGTTTGACACCGAACAGTTGGTGGCATGGGAAAACTCCAGAGCGCCGGGAATATTGAAGGCGGCCTGGCAGGCACTGGCCCACGGCTTGTCGGTCAGCTTGACGACCGTCTCGTGGGGCAGTTGGGGACGCTCCTCCTCATTCAATGAAGCCAGGGTGGGCGTGATCCGGACATTCTCGTCCGGGCCCATTTCCCATTCGGTGGCGAAGATGGACAGGTCTTGCAAATGGATCCCATCGACGGGAACCACGGTTGGTCCGCCCGTACCGCGGACCTGCATCAGCTGTTTCAGGACGGGAATGACCACCCGCGTGTTTTCGGGTGTCTGTCCCTCCCTGGGCAGGTAGCGCAGGACCTTGCGCTGTCGGTCGATGAACCACTGGCCCGGCTCATCGAAAGCAAAGGCCACATTGTCAAAGTAGTAGCGGGCCCACTGGCCGGTGTAACTGTCCGTAAGGCAGAAGCGGCTGACATGGGTGCTGACGATTTCGCCGGTCTCTTTGTCGACAGATTCAACCGGCATGCGTTCCTCGATCCAGAAGTGGGGGACGCAGACATCGACCCCGGCCCAGCTCTCCATGTCCACAGGAATGTCCGTAGCCTTGGCGATGAAGCGGTCATTGCCGCTATGGAGATCGACGGAGGTCTGGCTGCCCGGAACAGCCTTCATGCGCAAGTGGGTCTCGCCCTGTTTCGGCCAGCGTGGCCGGGGAGCCAGCGTGCCCTCCACCCAGAGGCTGCGGAAGGCCCCATGCTTGAGGAGATGGGTCTCGACGGAGACTTCCCAACAGGGCAGTCCCTTGTGCTCGGTGAGTGTCCAGTTATCCACCGGTACGCCGCCCCAGAGGCGGGCTGCCCCGGGCTCGGTCGCGCGGATGACGATGCCCCCGTTGTCCTGGGGTGTCAGCTCCAGCGGCCGGGACAGGTGGTGTTCGCCCGGCAGCAGGGTAATGGTGGCCGGCCCGGTGAAGCGGCCGGTTTGCCGGTAGGCCCGGACTGTGCGGATGGCCGAGTCCAGGTTGGGGGAAGGACCTGCGATTCCCTCGCCAAATTCGCGGTGCAATCCGTCCGCGCCGTTGTGGCCGTCCGAATTGCACCCGGGGGTTCCGTGCGGCGCGACAAAGATTTCGAATGATGGTGTGTTCATATGTGTGGGAGAGGTCGAAGGTCGTAGGTCGTAGGTCTTAGGATTCCCGCGAAGTCTTGTAGATGGCGTTTAACTGGTTGATGGTCTCAATTGCCGTCAGCTGGCCGGCGAGGAAGGCGCGCATGACCGGCGTTCCGGCATCTTGAAAGCTCATGTAGCCAGAATAGGCTGGGCGGAGCAGGGCCCGGTCGAGTGTTGGCAGGGTGTTGCTGAAGAAATCCGAGGAGGCACGGTTGATGCGTTCGTCCGTCCAGGCGGCGCGGTATCCGGGCTGCCCGCCGGCATCGTAGTACAGACCGGTCTGGATCTCCGGCGAGGCGGTAAAGGCCGCATAGTCGGCGGCGATGGGCGCGTGGAGGGATTTGGCGGAAACAGCGATGCCGGCCCCGCCGAGGACGGAGCGTAACGGTTTGCCATTTAACGTGACCAGATCAACTGCCTGCAGGCGATGCGGCGCATAGCCCGGACGGGAGTAGTTGGAATACCCATACGCGAACGGACAATAGGCGGCCGACTTGTCCGTCGTCCGGCTCATGTATTCGGCCGTCCAGATGGGATTTCTGCGGAGGCATTCCCGTCCACACAGGTCGGCCAGTTCGCGCAGCTTGAGCAGGGCTGTCTCCATTACCTCGGCCGGGGCCACTTCATCACTGGACTGGAACGGGGCCGCCCCGAGGGTCTCACAGACCGTGTAGAGGTGCATGAGCGCATCGAGTGGATAAAGGGATACGGTGACATAGCCGCTCCGGGCCAGGTCGAGGAGGGCTTCCCATGTGTCCGGCAGGTCCAGCCTGTGGGCCTCCATGAGATCGGGCCGGCAGGTCGCGATAGGGGCTGCCGCGTCGGTGGCGAGGGTCCATTGATGACCATCAAATGCATAGCTGGGATGCGATTGACCGACTGAATTGGCTGCCTGGTCGGCAAGGAAGGCCTCCGGCAGGTGTTCATCCAATGGGACCAGCACCCGCTCCTTCGCCGCCAGGGCGGTGTGGGGATGGTCCATGATGATCAAATCATAGGCGGTTGCAAGGTCCTCGAGGGAGGCATCGGCGAAGGCCTGCAGGGAACGCTTTTCCCATGTGATGCGCACATCGGGATGCCGTTCCTCGTAGCGCTGTGCGGTTGCCACCACGGAGACAAAACCCCGCGAGTGGTTCCATGCGATGCCCTTCAGTTCAATCATTTGCCACCTAGTTGGGTTTCAATGGTTTCCAGGGAGGCTTCCGTTGCATCGACCAGGACATAGGCCATGCCCGTCGGGCCGACGGCCCTCGTGATGGGCACCACCTCCTCCGCCCGGGCGTAGACCTGCACCGACTTACCGGCGGCGAGGATTTTCTGGAGGATTGGGATCCACTGCTCGAGATCCTCATGTCCGGCCCCTGGTTGCCACTGGATGGCCCTCAGGTCCGGCATGCCGATGAGCGTGTCGAGATGCTTGAGGGCATCCACACCGTCGAGGTGGTACATGGGATAGTCCAGCGCGGCGATAAAGCGCTCCAGCGAGGGAGCACAAAAACGCCGGTACATCTCGTTGGAGATCATGTAGGAGAAGTCCTCCTGCAGGGGGAAGGTCGTGCCCGGTGCCCAGACCCCGCACCAACCGATATGGCAGGCTTGTCCGGCCTCGCTGAACCACTGGTCGACTTTCCCCTTGGCTTCCAGCCAGAGATCGGCCATACGGGTCATCAGCTCCTCCACCGATTCCGGCTCCGCGACCATATCCATGAGCAGGTTTTCCGTGCCGTACAGGGCGGCCGCCGTGTCGGTGACCCCGCCAAGGGCAAAGTAGGAGACGAAGTGGTGATCCTTGGAGAAGGCGAGGGAACCGCGTGTGAGAGCTTCCAGCTTTTCCCAGAAGAGGCCCTTCAGGGCGATGTCGGCTTCCAGCACGTCCTCTATGTCTTCAAACCGTGGATCGGCCCAGATGGTGTCAGCGTCGACAAACTCCATCGGGCAGCCGAGGGCACCGGCCATGGCCGAGGCCCCGTAGTCAACATACTGATACGGGACGGCCTCGCCCCGGTAGCGCTGGACTTTGATGATGTCCTTAACCCGGTCCAACCGGGCAGGGATGTCCATCCACCAGGTTTCAAGGGCCTCCCCCTTGAGCTCGGGCAGGGGCGGGGTGTCCAGCGTGGCGAGGACGCAGGGGCGGTCCAGGTCAGCATGGTCCCACCAGGCGGTGAGATGGTTTCGTGTTGAGTCTGAAAGTATCATGGATGGCCGCCGTAGATGCGCAGGTCGTCCCCGTGGAAGTAGCGTGGGCCGGCGAGGGCAAAGTAGATCGCCTCGGCGATTTCCTCCGGGGTGGCGTTGCGTTGTTCAATGGGAATGCTTTTGAGAAAGTTCTCGATTTGCTCCTCCGGCCAGACCTTCTGGACGTCGCGCATCTCCTTCATCATCTCGGTCTCGGTGGCGCCGGGGGAGACGAGGTTGATGCGGATGCCGTCAAATCCCAGTTCCTGACCGGCATGGCCGATGAACGACTTCATGAAGGCCTTGCTGCCGCCATAGAGGCTGTAGCGCGCCTCACGCTTGAAGTCCGCGATGGACCCGACCTGGACAATGGAGCCCATCGCTTTCTTCAAGTGCGGATGGCAGGCCTGGAAGAGGAGGATGGGGGAGATGATGTTCACGCTAGTGGTCATGATAATGTCCTCAAAGCTGTAGTCCGTGACCGGCTTGAGGATTTCCACCGCCGCGTTGGAGACGAGTCCCCAGAGCCCGTCCTCCTGGATCCAGGGCAGGTCGTTGACCCAGCCGGCAATCATGCCGGAGAGGCTCAGGTCAGCCTCCTGTACGGCGATGTCATCGCCGGAATGCCCATTTTTGACGAGGCGCTCCCGGGCGTACATGAGGTTATCCAGGCCACGGGCGACGAGGATGACCCGCTTGCCCTCCTTGAGGCAATATTCGGCTGTGGCAAAGCCGATGCCTTTGCTGCCGCCGGTGATGAGAACGATGGGTTTAGTCATGGGTAACAAATTGGTTCAGGGTTTCCCTGTCCGGGGCCAGTCCGTGACCCGGAACATCGGTCAGCTGAAGCTGACCGTCCACCAGGCGCACCGGGTGCTCCGGCAGGGCATTCCAACCGAGGTCGGCGAACTCGATCCGTTCGACGCGGGGACAGGCGAGGGCGAAGTGCAGGCCGACTTCGAGGAAGGTGTTGCAGCAGTCCAGGGGCAGGTCGTACTCCTCGGCGAGGGCGCGCGCCTGCAGGCCGTAGTCGAGGCCGTCCCGGACCCGCAGGCGGGCCAGGGCACCCGTGTCGAGGAGCGGGCGCAGGCGGGCCGGATCATTGATGTAGTCATGGCCCACGACCGGGACCGGACAGTCCCTCGCCAGTAACCGGTAGCCCTCGAAGTCGTCCGGAGCCAGGGGATCCTCCAAAAAGGAGAGTTTCAGATTCCCTGCTTGTACCTCCACCCGTTCCACCCAGTCGAGCGCTTCCCGGGCAGTCCAGGCGATGTTGGCATCGACCCCGAGCTCCACTTCCGGGCCAACCCGGTCCCGGATCGCCATGAGCCGGTCGATGTCCCACTGCGGGTCCTCGTGCCCCACCTTGAGCTTGAAGCTGTTCACCCCTTCGTCGAGCTTGGCCTGAACAAAGTCCAGCACCCACTCCAGCGGCTGGGGGAATTCACATCCGCAGACCGTGGTCAGGACCCGACGGGGCTTCTCCGTTGCTCCAAGGTAGCGATAGAGGGGGAGGCCCGCTGCTTGCCCGACAAGGTCCCAGAGGGCATAGCGGATGGCCAGCTCCAGGTACGAATCCCCCGGGAAAGGGGAGGGCTGGCGATGCTTCAGGGAGTGGACCGATTCCCCCCGCATGCGGGGCCAGTAAGTGGACTCGAATGCCTGCCGGATGGTCTCCACCGGTGGCATCCTACGGTTCCACGAGGCCTCCTTGGCAAAGTGCCCGTCCGCCGCCTTTTCCCCGTAGCCCCAGCCAACCTGGCCGTCGGCGGGTTCCAGACGCAAAACGCAGACATTGAACGCCGAATAGTGGCACATGTTGTCCCCGATCTCCCGCCCAAGGGGGAGGCACAGCTTGTACAGGTCGTATCGGGCAAGGGTGGGCATGCTCAGGGAATGGGACGCGGTCTCCGGGTGCGTGTTTAATGGATAACGCTCAAAATTGACCGGTAAGCTTCGCTCCACCCACCTCAGCCCGACAATTAATTTTATACTTTACCCGTTGAAATGCTCGAAAATGCGAGGAACGGATAAATTTTAAATTCAACGAAATTAAAATCAGCCGGGTTGTTCGCTGTCATGAATTCGCTGTGGATCACGACCGTTCGGCTCATCAACGAACAATCATTACGATCATCCTTCAATTAATATCCAATCTAATGAACAAATACCTTATATCCTTACTTGCCTTTGCCTTATGTGGCCTGAGCGCCCATGCAGCTCTGGTATTCTACGACGACTTTGATTACCCCAATGGTAACGGACAGCATGTTGATTCGGGAACCGCACAATGGGCTTCCCCCACAGGTGCGGGGGGCAATAGCTTTGAGGGCCGTATCACAGGAACTGACATTAATCCGCTTGGGCGTGCATCGGAAAGAGCTTTTGCGGCTTTTGGTGGGCAGACAAATACGTCGAATGATTTTTCTGTCATTGGCACAAATGAGACTGCTTATTTCAGTTACAATCTTGACATTGATTCGTTTGGTGGAGGCAGCTTCACTTTTGGTCTGAATTCTTCCTACGGGAATAATTCTGTTTATCGGGTTATTGTCTCCAACACAGGTGTTTTATCCCTTGGTGACTGGGGCGGAGGTACATCTGGCACGGGTCCAACGCTTGCCCTTGATACCGAGTATTTTATTGTTGGCGCACTCGAAGTCGCCCCCAGTGGCAGCTATAGTTTAGTAGCAAGTGCTTTCACAGATGTTGATAGCGCCAATGCTTGGGCCGCTGGGGTAACCACTAGTAACATAGTTAGTTCTGAATGGGACGTTTCCTTAAGCGCCGCTTCTACCCCATTCTTAGGAGACGCAGATCGTACGGTTGATGGTATTCAGATTATCGGCGCTGGCACGACGTATTGGGATGCCATCCGCATTGGAACAGAGCTTGGAGATGTAACAGTTGTGCCCGAGCCGTCGACCTATGCGATGCTGGCGGGCATATTGACAGCGGGCCTGGTACTGATCCGTCGCCGGATCAGGAAATGAGGCAGCGCCCGGTCCTGTGCGCAGGCGTATACGCCGGTTAGGACTTTTTCTAGAGGATTAGTTTATTAGGGTTAACGTTCCCGGGCCGCGTTGAGCGGTCCGGGATATTTTTGTATTCGGGCAGCCGCTACGCGCCGGAGGAATTAAATATAATTCAAGAGCCAGACCGCGTTCTCGCGGTTGGCTTTGTCGATGACTGAATCCGGACCCTGTCTGTGGGGGAGGTACCCGTCCCGGGCGGGATGCCGGCCATTGGGGGGTCCCCCGTGGTAGCAGCGGATGCGCCGGGTCCGGATGGTCCACTCGAGCAGGCGGCGCCGCCCCTCCTCGACGATGGCGCGATGGTCGGGGGAATGATAGAGATTGGTCGTTTCGTTGCGATCGGCTTGCAGGTCATACAGCTCGCCGACATCCTCCTCGCCGAACATGCCGCGGGGATAGTGGACCAGTCGCCAGTTATCCCAGCGGATGGCCTTGCTGCGGGGATTCTCGGTCACTGCCTCCGCCTTGACTGAATCCGCAGTCCCCTCAAGGAGGGGCCGCAGACTGGTGCCGTCGACCCAGTCCATGGGCGGGAGGCCGGCGAAGTCGGCGATGGTGGGGGCGAGATCGATATTCTCGACGAGGGCGTCACAGGTCGTGGCCTTTCCGATACCGGGGCCGGCCCAGATGAAGGGGACCCGGCAGACGGCATCGCCGCAGATCCCGGGGGCCTTCTCAAAAATTCCATGGTTGTGATGGTAGCCACCATGGTCGGAGCCATAGACAATGATCGTCTGCTCCAGCTTCCCGCTCCTCTCGAGGAAGTCCAGTATCCGCCCGGCGGCGTGATCCATGTGCGATATGCAGGCCAGGTAGCCCTTCCAGTTGCGGCGCTGCCAGGACGTGTTGTCCTTCGGGACGATCAAGCCTTCGTGCGCGTGTGTGTAGTCCACCATGTTGCGGAAATGGGGCGGCCGGCCGGGGGCCTCGCCGGCCCAGGTCTCCGGCATGGACAGGTCATCCGGATAGAGGTCCCAGAATTCGCGGGCCGGGGTAAGGGCATGGTGCGGCCGGTTGAAACTGAGCTCCATACAGAACGGCGTGTCGCCACCCTCATCAATGAAGTCGATGGCGTTGCTGACCGACCAACCCTCGAAGCTCTCCTCGAAGGGCAGCTCGGAGGGGCGGGCGTCCGGGGTGTGCTGGTCCTCGAACTCTGGCCAGCTGAGATGGTCCGGTTCCTTCCCTTTGGTCCGAATCCAGTCTGAATATTGCGGGGAATCGAGGAAGCAGTCCACGTGATCGCGGATCCACAGGTCCGGCTGGTCGGGCAGGTGGGCCTTCCCGATCAGGGCAGTCCGGTAGCCGTGCTCCCGGAAGTAGCCAAGAAAGGAGGGCAGCGTGTCCGGTGCCTGGGCATAGTTGCCGTAGTAGCCGTGATTTTGGCAATACTGGCCTGAGAGGAGGCTGACCCGGCTCGGCAGGCAGATCGGGTTCTGCGTGTAGGCCTCCCTGAAGCGCATGCCCACTCCTGCCAGCCGGTCAAGGTTCGGGGTGAGGGCCTGGGTATGCCCCGCACAGCCCATATGGCCGGCGTGGTGCTGGTCGGAGAGGATGAAAAGGATGTTCTGCATGGGTCAATGTCGTGCGTATGCGGATGATGGCTGGGCATGACTATGAGGGGCGTACCAACCACAGCTGAACCCTGCTGCAATTAAATTCATTGAATGGCAGTAAATGAACGGGCTTGTCTGGGAAGGCGGGTCGAGGCAGGGGGGCATGGGCAGGTCCCTAGTATTTAAACACTTCAACGAAATTAAATTCAGTGGGATAGAATCGGCAGATGGAACGTGGTTGCCTGTGATTCTTCACCCTTACTGGTTTGGTCGCTGCGGGAGCAGAAACCGCCCAATCATCCTTCCATCACTCCATTCAATCATGAAGACTCATCGACAGACGCTGAAACGGTTCTATGCCGTTGGCCTGACACTCCTCGCTTCTTGTCTCATACCGGGAATCGCCTCCGCCCAATCCCTCGTCTACGACGGGTTTGCCACCGCGGATTATGCCTCCCATGCGGATTTCACAACCGTGCCTTGGACAGCCGGGGATGGCTGGCAAAACATCGGCCCGACCGAGTTTGCCTGGAACAACAGTGAATTGCTGGCCAACCTGACCTGGAACAGCACCGGGTTGACCTATCTCAACCTGCAAACGACCCCCGGGGCGGCGCAGCGGACAGGCGCCCTCGACCAGAACACTGGCAACTTCACTTACCGGCGCTTTCTCCCGGCCGGGACGATCGAGGACGGCACTTTCTACTTCAGCTACCTTTACCAACAGAGCGCGATGCCAGAAGTCGATCCAGCAGCCTACCAGTTGGAAACTGACTCCATCCGGATCACTTCCAACATCAACGGGGTCCCGAAGTTCTTTGTCCGGCACGATGGAAGTAATCCGACCGATCCCCAGACGGGCCAACTCATGGGCACCTATTTCGGGAATGCAGTCAATACCGCTTCAACCGTGGGTCTGGACCTGAGTAAGCCTGTCCTTATCGTCGGGGTGATCACCCAGGACACGACGCATGATATCAACAACAACATCGATACCTTCACCCTCTATTTCAATCCTTCGGACCTGAGCGACGTGCCGGGCACGGCCGCGGTCACCCTGGTTGCCGAAGAAAGCTTCGGCAACGGCCTGGCCAGCTGGGATGCAATCGGCGGCTTGGGCTTTGACGGTGGCCCGCGGGACAATATCTGGGATGAATTCCGCATTGCCTGGGGCCCCGGCGCCTCGATCGCCGATGTGGTCCCCGTTGTTCCCGAACCGGCCTCTTACGCCCTGTTCCTGGGACTGGGCGCCATCGGGCTGGTCCTTCGCCGCCGGCTCTCACGGAATCGCTCATAGAGTTGCCGCCGGCCGTGTTTGCAAACACCTCTCCTAAACTCCCAATCACACATATAGCATAACGAAAATGAAGAAAAACCTAGCATTGATGACTACGTCCCTTTGCGTCCTTGGTAGCGCCTTGAATGCCGCGATCTTGGTCGATGAAGGATTCAACTACAGCAACGGCATCTTGGAAATTGTATCTGACGGAGCCGCTGTCCCCACTGGCTTCAGCGACAGCAAATGGGTCACTGGTACCGGTATCCAGGCGATCGTCGTCCAAGACAGAACCTGGGGATCGTTTACCAACTTCAGTGGAATCGTTAATAAATCGATTTCACCACCCAGCACTGGAGAGTTTGTTGCCAAAATTGGTGACCGTGCTTTGTCCACCCCGATCAATTCAGATCCTGTTTCGCCAGAAACCTATTACTTCAGTTATACGTTCTCCCCTGATTCGGACTTCAACGCGCTGAATCAGGTTGGCTGGGCAAACTGGGTTTTACGGCCTTCTGGAAGTGGAACCAATCCAGCCGAAACCGCGGTAACCAGTGCGAATAATTTTCTGGTCAACTGGCGGCCGGACAGCGGGAAAATCGGACTTGACTCAGGCGGTCTCAACCAAGGCGATGCCTTCTCGAACTTGGCGCTCACGGGTGGAACCAATTACGTCGTGGTGCTGGAAGTTACGTTCGCCGCAGGTGCCGATACATCCAAACTGAGCGTCTTTGCTGAAGGGGAGGATGTCGGTGCCGTGTATTCCGGATTCCAAACAACCGAGTCGTTCACGGCAACCGGAACGCTTGGAGCTTTGAGTTTTCGGATGAATAATCAAACCGCTTTGGGTAATTTCCGGATGGGTACCTCCCTCGCCGATGTGGGTGTGGTCCCCGAACCGGGCACCTATGCCCTGCTGTTTGGCTTCCTTTCCCTCGGTTTTGTCCTCTATCGCCGTCGCCGGGCCAATCGCTGAGCCCTGTCTCAATTGTTTTCTTAAGGGTAGGGTAAATATAATATAGGACTGACAGGCCCCGGTGCCGCGCCAAGCGATGCCGGGGCCTCATTTTATGCAGTCAGCTTCCTGGGTCCGGGGTTACCCCACCGTTTCATGATGGATTTAACGAAATTAAATCGATTCGGATTGAGCGAAGGTCTAGGCTGGGCGTTGAATACGGGTGGTTTACGGAAAAACCCCAATAGCACACACCTATGCATAAGAACGACTCCTTCCCAAGCAGGCTGGTGCCTGTAGCGATTTTCACGTTCCTGAGCCCCTTGGTCGGCCTCGCCCAGGATTCGGACGACCAGGTCTTCGAGCTTTCCGCCTTTGAAGTTGCCGTTGAAGAGGACCGCGGTTACTTTTCGCCCAACTCGGTGGTGGCGACGGGCTTTTCGCAGGAGATCTTCAAGACGCCGTTGAACATCTCGGCCCTGACGGACCAGTTCCTGCAGGACACGGGTATTGAGAATCTGGACGAGGCCATCGGTTACATGAGCGGGGTGCAGGTGGAGAAGAACCTCTCCCAACCGCAGGCCGGCTACCGTTCGCGGGGATTCACGACCCGCTGGGGAAGCCGCAACGGGATCCGCCAGTACTCGAGCAGTGGGGCGGACAACATCGACCGGGTGGAAGTCATCAAGGGCCCGGCCTCGGTCTTTTTCGGCCAGGTGTCACCGGGCGGGGTGGTCAACTTCACGACCAAGCGGCCCAGTTTCAATGCCCATCATGAGCTCAATTTGAAAATTGGCTCCTACGACTACAAGCGGGCGGAAGTGGCCTCCCAGGGGCCCCTGTGGGAAGGCGCTCCGGTCGCCTACCGGATCAACCTCAGCTACCTGGACAAGGAGGACTGGCGGGACTTCGAGTTTGAGGAGCGCAGTTTTGTCTACGGGGGCCTGCAGTGGCAGCCTTTCCAGAGCCTCAAGTTTTTTGCCGAGTACGAACAGGTGGATTCGGAATACATGTACGCCTTCTCCCTTCCCCGGGGGAACCAGCTCTGGATCGACACGGTCGCGGACCTGCCGCCGGAGCTGATCGAGCAGGCCCTGACCGATCCCCGTTACAATCCGGACCGCTGGACGCCTGAGGAATTCGCCAACCTGCTCTATAATTCGAACTTTCTCCGCTTCGCGGCGGATTACGAAACAGTTTTCGATGTGGATGTGGGATCGCCTGTCAAGGATGTAGTCCCGGGCGCGACTCCCTTCGGACGGCGCTTCAACCAGCATGGCCCCGGGGGCTGGCGCGTCTTTGAGAGCGAGATCGCCACCTACGAGGCGAACTGGACCCCGTCCGACTGGCTCGCCGTGCGGGCGATCCACACGACGAATGAGAACTTCCGACCCGGCTATCTGCAGGTCTCCACCGAATTGGAGTCGGCTGATGGCGATATCGATCCCATCATCACCAGCCAGACCTACGGCAATGACTCCAGCTACAGTGCCTTGGAGGGTGTCTCGACGTTCGACCTCGGTCCCGGGTCACACCGCTTCCTCTTCGGGGCCTCCTATTTTGAGGATCAATTCCGTACTTACCAGTTTGACAAATCCCCCCAGCCGCCGGCTTGGCTGGACCAATGGAATCCTGCCGAGGAGGGCTACATCGACATCCGGGAAGACATCATCTTTGAAAACGGACTTACCCCGACCGGGGGCGGCCAGGACAACTTCATCCGGGCCTACTATGCTTCCTATGTGGGCAATTTCTTTGAGGACCGCTTGACGGTGATGGCCGGCATCCGGAATGAGACCTTCCACAACCGCTTCCTTTCTCAGTTTGAGCGGACCTCCTCGACGACTTTCGATGGGAGAACCCCGATGGGCGGCATCGTCTGGGAATTCACCGAGGGCGTCTCGTTCTTTGGCTGTTACAGCAAGGGGTACCTGCCGGGCGAGGGCGGCCTCATCCAGGGGGATGGTGCCACGGATGCGGAGCGCAACCTGACTGTCGACAACAAGGAGGGCGAGGGGATCGACATCGGCTTCAAGGCCCAGACCGCGGACAACAAGCTTTCCGGCACCTTGTCCTTTTTCCAGGTCAGTTTCACGAACGATATAAAGACGCGGGACTTCGAACGGGAGGAGGATGATCCCCGCAACAACGACGATGATCCGCGCAACGACGTTGTCTGGTTTAAGGTCGGGGGCGAGTCCCAGACCCGGGGCATGGAGCTGGACTTTATCTATACCCCGGTACCGTCCATGCAGGTGGTCTTCAGCTATGCCTGGATGTGGCAGGCCGAGGTGCTGGATAACGAGACGGCCCCCGAGCAGGAGGGTAACCGGCTGGCCAACGCCCCTGAGCACTCCGGCTCCATCTGGACCAAGTATTCCTTTGAGGAGGGTCTGCTGGAGGGCTTCAGCATCGGCATGGGGGCCAAGTACAAGGACCGGGTCTGGCTGAAGATCCAGCCCGACCGGAACACCTTCCAGGCGCCTCCCTATGTGGTGGTTGACGCCCTCATTGAATATAACACGACGATCCGCGGTGTCGACACCCGCTTTGCCCTCAACGTGACCAACCTCTTTGACAAAGAGTACATCGGGTCCGCCTCCGGTAACCAGTCCGGTTCCGTACCCGGCGATGTGCGCAAAGTCTTCTTCAGCGTGGGCTTCAGGCTCTAAGCTATTTTAGAGCATTCACGCCTCGATGCGGACGGCAGCCCGTTTACCGGTAAGCAGGTTCCTCGGGATGAGGATTCCGTTCTCTTCGGACGGGAGGGATTCCCCGTCTAGGGTGGCCCACCGGAAACTGCTACCGGGTTCCCCGGATTGATGGAACATGATATCAACCATACAGCTGCTAAAGAGGCGCCGGACGGTGAAGCCCGGCCAACCGGGGGGGATTATCGGATCGATGCGGAGTCCCTCCGGTTCGGGCCGGATGCCGAGAATGTATTGGGTGGCCGCTACATCCATCCAGGCCGCGGTGCCGGAGATGTGGATGGTATTGGCCCAGCCGTAGCGATCATTCTCCGGACCGGTGACCATGCTCATCCACGCATACGGCTCGGCCTCATAGCGATCGATGCCGAACTGGCCGATGAGGTTTTCCGGGATCAGTTGCGAATAGTAATTCCAGGCCCGGTCCGGACGCCCCAGCAGGCATTCGGCAATGACTGCCCAGGTGTTGGCATGGCAGAAGACGGAGCCGTTCTCGGCACAGCCCGGACCGTATCCGGAGAACGGGTCGGTGTCCTCGGGGAAGGTCTTGAAGCCGGGGGCCATGGCCTTGAGACCGAAACCCGTGTCGAGGTGCTCGGCCGCGGCATCCATACCCGCGAGCAACTGGTCGCGGTCGCCAACCCCGGCCAGCACGGCCCAGCTTTGCGGATTGAGGAAGATTTTGCCGAAGGGGCGGGTTTGGGATCCCACCAATACGCCTGCGTCATCAAACCCTCTGGCCCACCAGTCGCCATCCCATGCATGGGCGAGGAGCGCCTTCGCCATGCGGGAGCGGCAGTCGGCCAGCCACTCCTCGTCAGCTTTGCGGTTTGTGAACCGCGCAATCCGGATCAGATTGTCGAGGGCGACGCAATACTGCTGCCCGGCGAAGACCGACTCGCCTTTGCCCTGGGTGGAGAATTTTCCGATAATGTCGTTCCAGTCCCCCTTGAAGGTGAGGGGCAGTTGGTGGGCCCCCAGATTGGCCTCGGTGAAGCGGATGCCCTGCAGAAGGTGCTCCCAGAGCGTGGCCCTGCCCGTCGTTTTCTTCCCGTCGAGGGCGACGTAGGGAACGCTTTCCTCTAAAAAGTCGGTCCGGCCGGTTTCGGAAACGAGGGCATAGGCCAGCAGGGGCGGCCAGAGATGGTTGTCACTATGCAGGCTGTCCGCCGGCGGGATGTCGCCCTCCAGTGAATACAAGTGCAAGGCATGTCCGTCCTCGAACTGGTGCGCAAGCAACTCCTTGAGGGATTTAATTGCCCAGTCCGGTTTGCGGTAGGCGATGGCCAGCATGTCCTGGGCGGTGTCCCGGTAGCCCATGGCCCGGATACCGGGCGCGAGGGCGTTGACGGCCCGGGAATACCGGCCCGTGTGAACCGTGTTGACGGGGGTCCAGATATTGATCGAACGCTCGGCCACAGGATCGGGAATCTCAGCCTTGAAAGCGGAGAAGTGTTCCGTCCACCAGTCCTCGAGGCGGGTCCGTTGGGCATCGAGATATGTGAAATCCCGCAGCTTCGGCAAGAGCGCGGCAAGCCGTGCTCCGGCCTCTTCAAACTTGACCAGCGCGCCCGATTGGACGCCGAGGAACCAGGCCATGCGGGTGGATTGTCCGGCCCCCAGATGGACTACGTGTTGCAGGGCGAAGCAGCCCTCCCCGCAGGAAAGGGCATCATTACCGCAATGGTTGTTGGACACACCGAGGGGCAATCGCTCAGCGTGATAGTTGCCGATAAAGCGATCCCGGTGCAGGGAGCGGCTCAGGACGGGCTCCGTTCCCGCGAAAGTGACCATGGGGGAGATATCGGGACGGGGCTGGTTGGTCTCGTGGTAGAGGAACTTGAGGGACTGTGTTTCCTCGTCGTACCAGCCCTTCACCATGTTCCGGATGTAATAGCCGAAGCGGTTTTCCTCCATCCACTGGTGCTGGGACAGTTCCGTATAGGCAAACACATCAAGGGAGCGGGATTCACCGGATTTGTTCTCCAGGCTGAGGTCCCACGTCACCACGTCGTGATCCGGAAGGACGTACAGGTGGAGAGTGGATTTAAGGTCCCTCCACGAAGCGGTAAAGGTGGTGATCCCCGGCTGGTGGAGCGCCTGCGGATGGGTGTCGGTCCGCTCGCAGGGCCGGAAGGCGGGCGACCAGACACTGCCGTCCGCTTCCCGGATGTAGACGTAGAATCCCGGTGAATCGACCGGCTGGTGATGCGACCGGTAGCGGGTCAGGCGGTACGTCAGCGGGCTGCGCCACCAGGCGAATCCACCCCCGGCGTGGGAAACAAGGGCATGCATCGTCCCGTTGGAAATGTAATTCGACCAGGGGCCCGGCAGCCGGGGATCATGGATCTCGATGGCGCGTGCCTCGTCAATGAAGGTGAAGGTGTCGTTCATGATCAGGAAGGGTGTGTTGGGTCCCGGTACGCCCTTTCAGCGAGGAAGCAGTAGGCGGCGCAGCCCCAGTTGTAGTGGGGAAAGCCTTTGGGGAACAGCTCGGCAGGGTCGGTGTTCATGTTTTCCCGGAAGTCCCACATCTCCTGCCAGGCAATGATCCGCCGGGCGGCTTCATCCGCTTCGGAGCAATAGCCCTCACGCCAGAGGGTCTCGACCAGCCAGCAGGAGAAATGTGACCAGGCACGTCCGCGCCAGTAGCCGGCCGGATCATAGCTGGGATGGTCGTAAGCAACGGACGGGAAAGGGATGGGGCCGAAGAACTTGTCCGGATTGAGCAAATGGTTTTCAATGAGGTCGCGCTTGGCAGCTTCCGGCATGGGCACGTCGGCCCAGAGGGGGAGGAAAGCGAAAAATGTATCCACTTTGTTGTGACAACGTGCCCGGTGGTTGTAGTCCCAGTAGCGCTGGTCCTCCTCGACCCAGAGGATTTCCCTCATCCGGGAGGCAATGAACGCGGTGCGCTCGTTCCAGAATTCGACCTCACTGTCCTGCCCGATAGTTCCGGCGATTCGGGCCAACTCCCGCGCATCCCGGTAAAGGAAACTGTTGCAGGTCGCCGAGGCAATGGGTGGGAGCCAGAAGCATCCGCTGTACGGATCCTTTCCGATCGCCACGGAATCCCACAACTGCGAGTCGTCGCCTATCTGGCCCGACCAGTTGTATTCAGAAAGCCCGTCCCCGTCCGCATCGCTGTAATCGCGCCAGAAGAGGTGGTTGGCCTTGAGGAGCGGGTACGTCTCCGCCGCGAAGGCGAGGTCCGTCTCGTCCCTGTTGCTCCGCAGATAATGGTTCAGCGCCCATGCCCCGATGGCTGACTGGGGGCAACCGATGATGGTGTATTGCGGGCAACTGTAGTTCCACTTGCGTTCCGGCGTGGACCCGTCACGCGGATGCTGACGGGTGAAGGCCGTACTGATGGCGTCCCGGGCAAAGCCCGGATTGAACTGGCTCAAGGCGGTTGAGGTGAAAAGCGTGTCCCAGAAAAAGGAACTGGAGAAATCCTGTGTGCCGGCCGAGCAAAGCGAAGCCACCCTGTCGCCGAATTCCCCGTTGTGACCCCGCACACCTGTCCGCAGGAGGGCTGTCCGAGCCCGGAGGCGGTTCAATTGGCCCGGAGGCATGTTGGGGTCGAAGTCATTTGATTGGACAGCTTCCCGGTATCGATCCTCCGCTTTCCTGAGCAGTTCCGCGAAGTTGCCTGGTTCCGGCGGGTCCCACGGATCGAGCGGTTGCCCCACAGCGGCTCCTCGATAATCGATATGAAAGGTCAGCTCCCGGGGGGAGCCGGGCTCGAGGTGGATGTCCGTTTCAGGTGTAAATGTGTAGAAGCGGCTGCGCGGGTCGACGGAAACCCCGCCCCAGACAGGTCCTTCGCGGAGCGAGGCTGACAAACCCTCAGGTGGGAGTATCCGGTAGGCAACGTGGGGCAAATCGCTGGTCGCCGGGTCCGGCTCCAGTCCCGCCTCAAGGGCATTCCCAACCGCTTTCAGGATGACCCTGCGCGGTCCGTGTCTGGCTCCGGAAAATGCCTTCATGATCTCGGTTGGCTGCTGACGGTCGCGCAGGCAGCCGACCCAGGCGGGGTCGATCGAGACGGGTTTGCTGCCCCGGTTGGTCAGCATCATGCGCGCCACCAGCCGTCTGGCATCCGCAAAGACATAGTCGGACATGATCCGGACGGGCTGGTTCCCGATGACAATCGCTGTCTCCTCCTGCTGGTGCCAGGGCAGGGAACCCATCGATTGCCGCCGGACAATCTGCCACTGGCCATCCTGCCGAATCCAGAGGTGGAGCAGGGGCATGGCGATCTCGTAGGTTGCGATGGCGGCGCGCGGGTGCAGGAAAGCCGGCCCCAGGTTTTTCTGGTGGAATCCCACCGAGAACTGGCTGAATGTGTCGACGAAGGGGGTCTCCCAGTCATCGCAGGGGATGAGATTGGTCAGTTGATGAAGCATAGTGGCAGGGTCAGTTGTTTTGCCATTCGTCATGGTCTTTAAACAGATTGTCGCCGATCCTTTCGCGCAGATTTCTTCAGCCCTTGAACAGGTTGGCCCCGTGGATTATTTGGATCCGCTCAGGCCGCCGCTTTGCATGTCGATCTTGCCGCGTCGTGCTTCCAGCTTGTGGCGGATATCCTCCATGACCCCGGCAGTGAGGGGCCACTTGTAAATGATCCAGGCCTCGATGATGGAGAAGAGGAAGGGAATGGAGAACATGAGCAGGATCATGTTGCGGAAGACCCCCTCGGCCTGCTCCGCCTTGAGGTCGATCTTGAAGCCGATCAGGACCACGAGGAATCCCGACAGTCCGGTGAAGAGGGTACCCGCAAATTTGAGGATCCAGGAAAAGACGGATTCAAAGGAGCCCTCCCGGCGCTCACCCGTGCGGAGCTCATCGTCATCGACGATGTCCGCCTTCATGGAGGGAACAACGGTCCACAGGCCGGCGACCATGGGCCCGTTGAGGGCGGCTGGGATGAGGACGAGGTAGGGATAGTTGGGATTATAAAAGACGAGGATGGAACAGGCCATCGCGATCTGGGCCAGGACAATGAAAAAGAGCGACCGCTCCTTGCCAACACGGCCCGCCAGCCAGCCAAAGAAGGGGATACTCAACAAGGCCAGGATCATGGACGCCGTTCCCCCGATTCCCGTCAGGTAGGCCGCCTGCTTGAGGTCGCCGCCGAGGACGTAGTAGGTGGTGAGATAGCCCCCCATGCCCATGACAAGCCCCTCCATGTTGAGGAGCAGGATGAAGATGATCATCATGCGGAAGGGCTGGCTCTGGAAGGTGAGCTTGAAACTTCTAAAGAGGGGCTCCTTCTTCTGCTTGGAGGCCATGCCGTAGTACCGTTCCTTGCAGATGAAGGTCGGGACCATGCCGATGAGGATGACAAAGCCGGCAATCCAGATGGCCACATTGCGGATCCCGAGGAGCGTGTTCGGTTCCTCTCCGACCGCCTGTCCCGTGAAGAAGGGCATCTGGGTCATGGCCCAGATCCAGGGAAGGACCAGACTGAACAACTTGATAACGATTCCCGAGTAGACGTTGATACTGGTCCGTTCATTGTAATCCGGACTCATCTCCATCTTCAGGGTCTGGTAGGGAATGTTGTAGACCGTGGTTGCGGTGGAGAGGATCATGCCGCCGATCGTGAACCAGCTCGCAATCCAGATGATGTCCCAACCCTCGTTGAACCGCCAGACGAAGGGCATGATCAGCGCCATGGCGAGGCAACCGAAGAACATGTAGGGCCGCCGCCGGCCAAAGCGAGTCCGGGTGTTGTCAGAGATCCAGCCCATGAGGGGATCCATGAAGGAATCCCAGAGCCGGAAAATCATCACGATGACGCTCTTCATCGCCGGCGACATCCCCATACCGTAGACCAGCACCTGCTGAATCTGGTGGTCGACGACATTGGTCGTCATGAGGAGGGCGGGCGATCCCAGTCCGTAGAGCGCCTTCTCGTGGACGGGGATCCGGTCCTCCGGTGCCGTCTTGTGCGGCTTGTGCGAATTGACCGGTTGCTCCCTGTCAGCCGTATCTGATTCAGGTCGTTTGTGCGACGGGCTCACTTGATCAGGTAAATCCATCCGGAGTCATCCGGCAAGTATCCGTAGCCGTCGAGGGAGTAGAGGTAGATCCACGGGTCGGCGGAAATCTCCACGAATCCGTTGAACCAGGGGCCGGTGTCCACGTAGCGCCCCTCCTGTACCGGGTATCCATACCAAGTTTCCTCCCCGCCTGCCTCGTGATCATACACGAACATGCCGGACCAGGCATGAACATAGAGCTTCCCCGTGTTGGGGGAGACGGTGAGGGGGCCGGTGACTTGCATGAAATTCGGAATCCCCATGCCGGCAACATCCGCGTCATCGATGATCCGTTCCCAGGACAGGCCACCATCCTCGGAACGATAGATCTGCCGGTAATACTTGTCGTTGGTCGGCCGTTGGGGGAATATCCAGCCGACACCCGGTGTGGCGTAGGCGATGTGGTGTTTGCCGGGCCGCGGGTCGAAAGCGACGGCGGAGAAATAAATCGACTGATTCGACTCCAGCCAGGGATCATCATCCAGTTGCAGTCCCTCCTTGAGGACTGTATAGGTGCCCTCCGTTCCTGATGCGTTGGTGGCATTGAATTCAAGGATACTGTCCCGGGAGCCGATCAGGACGCGGACCGTCTGGCCGGTCACGGTCGGATCGCGGAGCGGGTCCGGGTCGATGGCCGACAGGGCGGGCCAGCGCCCATCGGGCCGTTCCGGTCGTTGGAAGGTCACCGGGTCCCGGGACGGGGTGGGGAGTTGGTTCCAGTTTTCCCCGCCATCGGTCGACAGGTAGTGGGTGCCCGCCGTTCCAACCGGACGATAGAGAAGGACGTCCCCGTTCTCCGTGGACATGTCGGTGACCGCGAAATCCCCGGGCAGGCGGTTCCAGGTCTGGCCGCGGTCGGTCGACTTGTAAGGACCGGCATAGATGATATCCGTGTTTTGGCGATGCCAGAAAACCCAGCGGGCTTGAAAGTAAAAATTGAGGCGTTGAATGTCGAAATCGGTGTACTCCAATACCTTTTCCCAGGTTTCCCCGTAATCCGTGCTGCGAATGATCCATCCTGGATTGTGGCCATAGAGACCGATCCAGTGGGCATCATTATCCGGATCGATGGCGATTCCGTGAAAGGTGGAGCTCAGCCAGACACCGTCGTCTATCGTCTTCGAGGCGTTCTGGATATCATCAAGGACGGGATCGTTGAAGTTGGAGCTGCTTGCCCACCAGAGGCCCCCGTTCGTCGTGCGGGTGAGGCCGTATTCGATTCGGGCGGCGGCCATGATATCATCGCTGGAGCCGATTGCCATCATCGTATGTTCCTTGGTCAATCCGCCGTAGCCGAAGGGCTCGAAGGTGGCCCCGGAATCCTTTGAGATGTAGGGGCCTTTCGTCTTTTGGGTCATCCCGTAGGTCACGACCCAGTCCGGCTTGCCGGGCCAGAAGCCGACCACGAAGCGGTCCCCCTCGATGAGGGAATCCTCCGCCACCGGCATGTAGCCATTGGGATTGCCATGGTTATACGGCGCCGTGTCGACAATGCCGGTGTAGTAGGTCCAGCCGTCGATCTGTTCCTTCTGGAACGTGCTCCATGAGTTGCCCCCATCCGTGGACCAGAAGTAGGCCTGCTGATGGTAGGGCCATCCGAAGAGCAGGATGTGGTCGGGATTGGCAGGGTTGATGAGGGAATAGTGCGGGTTGTTGATGGTGAAGGGCGTGATGTTCTGCCCGTTGGTGACGCCCCGGTCCTCCGACCAGTGGAATCGGGATATCCGGTTGAGGACAATCGCCCGCTCCGGATCGTCCGGGTGGGGACGGATGTCGCGCGCGTCGCCGGTGCGTATCTGTTGCCAGGTGTAACTACCGTCGTTCCCGGTGAAATCCAGCCGGTAGAGGTTGAGGTCACCGAGTTCGAGTTCGTTGTCACGAACGGGACCATTGATGTAGTACAGGGACGATCCATCCGCATTGAAGGCCATCGTCCGGATGTCCACCCCGTCGGTTTCCGGAATGACAGACCAGGTTGCCCCGTCGTCGAGGGACCGCTTGATGCCCTGGGTGGTGGCCAGGTAGATGTGGTCCGCCCGCTCCGGAACCGGATCGACGAGGATCAGGCTGCGCTGGACCCGGTAATAGGTCGCCTCGGTGAGGCGCTCCCATGTAGCCCCCCGGTCCCGGGTTCGGTACAGGTAGCAGATGGTTTTATTGACCAGCTTGTGGATGACGGCATAGCCGGTGTCGCCATCATGGGGGTCGAATCCCAAAGACACCCCTCCGGACAACGGCAGGTCCGCCGGTTGAAAGCGTTCACCATCGGCGCAATAGACGACCGCACCGAGGTCGGTGGACATCATCATGAAGGGGGCGTCATGGCCTTCGGAGATCACCGGCGAGACCCCGAATGCGGAAATCCACTCCGAACGGTCGTACCCCGTGTAGGGCTGCTCGCTGCCCGGGTAGCCGCCCTCGATATGGCGCTGTCCCGGGAAGGTGTGCCAGGTCCATTCGCCGGCGTCCAGGGGCATGGTCAGGGGGAGGAGAGCCAGCAGGGCCGGCAGGTTCTTGAAAGGCAATTTAAAATGTCGGATCATGTGTCGGGTCGGGTTGAGGGATTTTGCCGGCTCCCTTACGGGAAGCCAAATGAAAACCGCTGAACCCTCGGACTGGATTCAGTGGGAATGGTTCCCTCATCATTGAGGGTACAGACCCGTATCCGAGATGAATCGAATTAATTTCGTAAAACGGGAATTAATGTTGCTCCCGGTCGATCCATGAGCACGATGAAGGGCATGAGCAAAGACCAGCCCTCTCCCCGACGCGGTCGTCCGCCCCTGGATGATTCCGTCAAACAGGCCGTCCTGAATTTGGTCCAAGGGGAGGGCCGGGACCGGAGCCTGCGCTGGCTGGCGAAGGAGGTGGGCATTTGTCCGGTATCGGTGCGCCGCATCCTTGAGGAGGCCGGCCAGTGGGAGCGGCGGAAAAGGACCTCCCGCAAAAAGAGGAAGTCCGGAACGAAGAAAAGCGAGTTCGTCAATCTGGCCCAAATCGCGGAGCACGTGGGCGTCAGTAAAAGTACCGTCTCGCTGGCCTTGAACGGCAGTCCGAAGATCCGGGAGTCGACCCGTGAACGGGTGCAGGAAGCGGCCAGGGCGATGGGTTACCGGGCACATCCCTTTATCGGTGCCCACATGGCCTCGGTCCGGTCCAGGCGGGTCAAGTTCGTGCAGGAATCGATTGCCTACGTCTATGCCTATCCCGACCGGGAATTCACCTGGAAGTCCTCCTACGCATTGCCCTGGGGGCCCTCAAGAAAGTTCGATGCAGCCAGCCGGGCGGCTTTCGACAAGGGTTATTTGCTTAAGCCCCAGAATCTCTTTGAATTCGGGAAGAACGCCCGGCGATTGGAGCAGGTCCTCTACAACCGGGGTGTCCGTGGCCTGCTGCTGGATTTTCCCGCCTATTACTCCGCCATGGCAAACTTGAAGCTGGACCGGTTTTCCTGCGTGTCTTTCCGCGATCAAAGTCCCGTCCGCCTCCACGTCGTCGGGCACGACATGTTCCGGAATATCCTCATCGCCTACGCCCGGCTCTGGAAACTGGGCTACCGGAGAATTGGCTATATGGCGAGCGACGCGGTTTCCACATCGTCCCTTTTCGTTCGGGATGCTGCCTTCCGCCATGCGCAATACCATCTCACTCCACCGGAGGACCAGGTCCCCATTTTACACTCGGACACTATTTTCGGGCATTATCAGGATGCCGTTTATCATAAGAAGCGGCCTCAGGAAATCAACCGATACGGGGAGGCTGACTGGCTCCTGCGGCAGGATTGGTCGGAGCTGAAGGCACAAATTGACCGGGGCGAGCCGATGGGTGAAGCCATTCATTCCGCCATCCTTGGCCGCTGGTTGGAGGACTATGAACCGGATGCCGTCATCTGTGAGCATGGTGACATGGTCAAATGGCTGGATCAGCTCGGTTATTCGGTTCCCGGCGATATCGGCGTGATCCGTTGCAGCCTGAACTCGGATGTCCTCGACTGGAGCGGCATCCGGCGTGCGGATGAGTTGATCGCCGAATATGCCATCGAGTTGCTCTTGCACAAGATCGCACACGGCGAACTGGGTCGCCCCAGCTATCCCATCGTCCAGCGCATCCTCGGCGACTGGGTGGAGGGTAGTACAACCCGGAACCTGGCACCATCCAGACCCCCCTTGGCCCGTTACGCACGGGAATGGATTGCCAAGGTTCTGGATACGACCAGCTCGTCCTGACCGGGCAAGAGACATCAGTTAATATCTAGTTCAACAGCATCAAATATGCTCGAGTTGGAAAGTTTCTGCGGAAGTGTGATGGTGGATAGGTCCTTGTCTTGGAACGGACAATCTAACTGAAATTCACCTATAACCCTGATTTAAATGAAAAGACGTCTTAGTTTCTTCTTTATCGCCTGCGTGACCAGTACCCTCGGTGCGCAGACCTCTATCCTGGTTGACTTCGGTCAAGTCGACCTGCCAAGCGGACCGGAGACGGATCCCAACGGCTATTATTGGAACAATCCAGTGGTAGTCGCCGCGGGCGTGGCCAAGGGCAACTGGATCGGATGGGAATTGCTCTCCGAATCGGAGAGAATCGACCAACCCTGGGCGGAGGTTGTAGAGTATTGGTCGGACTATGTGGGTTACCCCTATGTCCTGGTGGCCGATATGGTTGACCAGACCGGCACCGCCACCGGATCGTCGCTGATCATTACGGATGTTTCCCAGCGTGTGCTCTATGACAATCCAGTCAACGATGGTGGTTTTGGCTGGGCCGGCCACATTTATGGAGATGACCTCGGTCCCATTCCGACGGACACCGGCTATGCGGGGACCGCCACGGCGGACTCCTGGTATGTCAACTTCGACTTTCTTGCCACCATTGTCGTAACAGGGCTGGATGATGCGAAGACCTACACAGTCAAGTTGTGGGGTGGTCACGGGATCGGTGAAAACCGTCGGTCTCTCTGGGGGGTTGCCGGCCAGGACAAGCAGTCGGTTGAGACCAATGGCAATACTGGCAGTGATCCCAGTGATTACGGGCTCTTTGAGAACGTCTCTCCGGTCAACGGTGAAATCACCATCACGTTCGAACAAGGTTCCTTCCCGAACAACCTGCTCCCGAACGGCCACATGAGTACCTTGGAGATCATCGGTGACTTCAGTGCGGGCGAAACGACCTGGTACGGTTATCCCATCGTCGCGGACAACTGGGTCGACACCGGTGCCTGGCTTGGCTGGGTCAACATCAGCTTTGATCCCTGGGTCTGGGTCGATGCCCTCTCCAAGTACGTCTACATCGGGGACGACTCCGGGTGGGTCTATATCCCGCAATAAGGCACAATCAGGCCCCGGGCATTTCTTTAAACCAACCGGCTGTCGTTTCGATGACAGCCGGTTTTTTGTGCCCGTCCTAGGGGCAGCTCGGCAAAGTCGGCATGCCCGGGCGGCCGGGGACAAGGCGACCGTTTTCGACAAAGCCCTCCGGGCGGTCGGTGAGGACGGTGACCATCTGCTCCCGCCAGTAGGCGACACGGTCATCGGCGCCCCCCGATATGCAGAGGTCGTTTAACTCCTTGGGATCATCCTCAAGGTTGAAGTACTGTTCCACGCCATCCCTGGCATGCCAGATGTACTTTTCCGTGGGCGTGTGCAGCCAGTGGATGGGACCGCGCAAATTGAGATGCTCCCCATGGAGGAAGTCGCGCAGGGGCTGGGTTTCGCCCTTCGCGTTGGGCAGGAAACTCTTTCCCTCGACGGTGTCCGGGATGGGAATCCCGGCGCACGCCAGCAGGCTGGGCATGATGTCGCGCAACTCGACCAGCTCATGGCTGACATGGCCCGGTTCGAGGGCTCCATCGGGTCCGCGGAGAATGAGCGGCACCCGTGACGATCCTTCATAGGGAGCCGACTTGCGGTAGAGGTGATGATCCCCAAGGAGCTCCCCGTGATCGGAAACAAAGCAGATCCAGGTATTGTCGTAGAGCTTCCGTTCCTTGAGGTGATGGAACAGGCGGTTCAATTGGTGATCGATCTGGGTGATGAGCCCGTAATAGCCAGCACGGGCCCGTTTTAAGGTCGTCTTATCGAGCCGGGCAAACCAGGGCTCGGGCAATCCTGTCTGATCCAGATGTTCAAAGTGGTTGACCCAGTTTCCGACCGGCGGATCGGGCATGTCCTTGTCCAGATAGAGATCCATCGCCCATTGAGGCGGATCAAACGGCGGGTGGGGACGATGATAGGAAAGGTAAAGGAAGAAGGGCTTATCCGTGTCGCGTCGACGCAGGAAATCGATGGCCTCACTCGTTGCCCAGTTGCTCGGATGAGTGTACTCCGGCTTGTCCCATGGACGGGCCATGGTGGCGGAATTGCAGTCGATGCCATGGTCAAAATAATCAGCGTCCCGGCCCAGTTCACGCCGCAGCCAGGGCAGGTAGTCATCGACCTCATCGATGTTGTCCCCGTTTGTGCTACCGGGCAGGTGACCGTCGTGGAGGATGACATTCTGGAAGCCCTGCTGCGAGCGCTGCGGATGCACATGCATCTTCCCGATGGCCTGCGTCTGGTAGCCCGCTTGGGTGAATTCCCCCGCCAGGGTGACCGGATACCGCCAGGGCACACCGGCGAAATACCCCACCCGTCCATGCGATTCCTGTGATAGCCCGGTGAACAGGGCAGCCCGTGAGGCGATGCAGCTCGGGGAGGTTGTGTACGCGTTCCTGAAGCGACAACCCTCCCTGGCCAGCCCGTCCAGATAGGGCGTCTCCACCACCGGGTGGCCCTCGCTGCCGAGGCAGTCACCACGCCATTGGTCAGTGCAAATCAGGATGATGTTGGGACGCGCGTTCATCGGCTTTCTGGATAACGTGAACGGATTATCATCACATCGACTTCCCAAAGCAAACAATACTGCATTCAGTAAATCCGTTAAATCAGTATTTATTCGAGCTGTCTTAAGGCATTCACCGAGTTAATCGTTCACCCGCTTGAGTGGCCCGACAAAAAAGGCCTTCGCCCGGGTCTGCATGAGAATTTCCATGCGGACCACGCTCCGCCAGGTGTGTAATTCCGGAAGTCCCGGGAAGGTGGTTAAATCCAGCTCCAGTTTTCCGTCCCGCAGGGGCAGGGTGGCCCGGACCTCCTGCACCCGAGCGTTCCCCCGGAGGGAAAGGATGACATCCGTCTTCTCGATCATTTCGGGCGGGTCGGTGCGCACGTCGAGGATGACAGCTTCCTGACGGCCCGTATTCCATGCCGGATGGGCGAACTGGTTGAGGAAAAAGGATGGGGCGTCGTCATCCTTTCCGGGATCCCGCTCAAGGCGTGTGGTGCCGGGAGCGACCGTCTCGACCCGGACCCAGTTGGTGTGGAACTGGGTGGAACCCATGCCCCAGTTCCATCCGATCCCATTCACCGGATCGGGATAGGTGGAGGGTACAGTCTGCCTGTTGGATGGGGCGGTCTCTCCTTCTGCTGATGGGAAGACGAGGGGCGTGCACATCGTGAATCCGTCCTTGTAAAGGACCCGCCCAAACGCGGCGGTGCCGCCGGGTCCGGGGTGCCCCCGGACCCAGCAACCGAGGTCTCCATCAAGCAATGCCGGCGTCCACCAGGTCTCCGTGGAGAGGACCTCTTCGGATTGATCGGCCTCAATCGTTCCGTCGGGATGCAGGGCAGGCTCCTCTGGCAGAGCAGGTCCCCCATCGAGGTAATGCCGCAACCAGGCCGTGCCAAGGGCGTCTTCCCCGGGGCTGATACTGTGGTTGCAATTGGGCAGCCAACTGCGCCGGCAGGGGACCTTGAGGCGGTTCAGCAAATCGTTTGCGATGGGGAGGATACCGAAGAAATCATTTGTAGCTGAGAGGTAGCAGACGGGCTTGCTGTAGCGATCCACGATGGAGAAGGGATCCCATTTGTCCCGCCAGATCGCGGCGATGTCCGGGTGCAGGCGGAATTGTCCGGGGTGACGGGGATCAAACTGGCCCCCGCATCCATAGACCGGAACCGCTGCCTTGACGCGCGGTTCGTAAGCGGAAACCAGCCATGCCAAATAGCCGCCCCAGCTGATTCCGGTGACACCGATTCCCTCCGGATTGATTCGTCCGGAATCGAGCAACCAGTCAATACAAGCACCGGCCGCCCGGACCGCTAGCGGCAAGACAGCTTCCCGCTCGTTGCGAAGGTAGTTTATCTGGCTGACGACCCCTTCCGGCCAGCGGCTTTTCTTTTCTGGATCATGGTTGGAATAATTGCCGATTTGCCAGTCAAAGGAAACACTGGAGAATCCCTTCCGGGCCCAATCGAGCAAGTCGTTCCGATTGACCGTCTGGCCGCCTCCCACGCAATGGACGACGGCGGGCCTGTCGGATCCGTCGAGTAGGCAACGCTCGGCATAGACCTCACATGGCCGACCGTTTCGATCCTCAAAGACGAGAAAGCCCGCCTCGATGGTGAAGGTGTCCAGCTCGGCCACTTCTCGAATGTTGAAGCGATCAAGTACGCCAAGTTCGTTAAAGTTGTGGATCAAGTGGGGTCTTCCGTAAGGTTTCGGTCTAGTCGGTTAGGGGTGCATTTATGAATGGGGCATCTATGGGTACTCGTAAGTCTTTGCAGGTTAGCTCAAGCGTTGAAAATTCATCAATTCGTTCCGACATATGTCAAAGTGTCTTATTGGAGGCATGCAATGATGTATTTAATCCGTTGAACGAGTTTAATTAAGAGGTCCTTGGATTAAATTGTGAATCCCTAGGATCACCAAGGTGACGTTTCATTGCTCATCGACCCGGTTGAAGGTAATTACGCTTCTTGTTATTGTTGTTTGCGTCCCCCCCCTCGGGGCGAAGACGTGGATCCGCAACACCTTTCCGGGCCCGGGCCATGTGGCCAACGCGGGTCCCTGGGGTGAAGGGCAGGGGAGCGACCGGACGGAATGGGTGTCCGCCTTCGGGGTCAGCCCGATCAATGCCAACTTCATGTTGCAGGGAACCGACCTGGGACGGCTCGTCTACACGAATACACGCCTTGGAGGGACGGAGTTTATCCCCGCTGAGATGCCCCTCTACCGAGTGGGCAGCGTGGCCTTTCACCCGACAGATGGCAGCACGGGCTATGCCCTCATGATGGAACGGGAAATGCCCGGGTTTGGGGGCTGGTGGCGCACGAAGGATGAAGGCGAATCCTGGGATCTGATGTATCCTACCGTCGCGCCCTCCCGGGGCCAGAAGCGCCTCCTCGTGGTCGATCCCAGCAACGGGAATATCTACATTGGCACAACCAGCGGACTGGTCCGTTCGGTCGACAACGGCGCGACCTGGTCAACCATCGCCTTCAGTGGCCAGTCGATCAAGTGCCTGGCCCTGTCTGCGGATGGAACAAAGCTTTATCTCATCCCGGGGGATCAGGAATGGAAGTCTCCGCGTCTGCACCGGGGCATGATCGGCGGCAACGAGGTCTGGCGAATGGACAACGGAAATCCGGCCACCTTGGTTAAGGTGATGGACTTGAGCGCGGATCCAGACCAATGGTTTTTCGACATTGATGTGAATCCATCCGATGCAGGGAAAGGCGTCGTGGTGGTAGGGAATTCCGGAAGTCCGAGACAGCGAGGCAAGCTCTATGCCTTTTCAAATGCCGGCATAACGCGGACAAAATTGATAGAAGGCTGGAACATGGCCTATGCGCGTTACAATCCGCACAACGCCTCGCACATCGTCACGGTCTGCGAGTTGGTGTTGAGCGATCCCGATGCCTTCCGCTGGAGCACGGACGGTGGAACCAGCTGGAATTCCTGGCCGGATTCCCTTGATGCCTCAGCAACCACGGTGAGCAGCCTGGTCGATTATGGACCCTGGAACTTCAAAGCTCCCGGCTACGAATTTGAGAAGGCCGCCCCTGTCACCGGTGAATCCTGGTATCTCATGATGCAGGACCGCCTGCTCCTCGGTTTTCCTCCGGAGCCAGGGACTGAAAATGATACCACCATCGTCATGTGGTCGACCAACTTCGGCAAGGGCCCACTCAAGAGTACGGACTACGGGGAGACCTTCCGGCCCTTTGCCCACGGGGGGAATTTCAAGCGGGCCGCCCAGATCAGCTTCGGGAGCAGTGGTGAGCGCTGCGCCCTTGCCGTCACCGAGCACGGGTTTGTCCTGACCGATGACGGGGGCCGGACCTGGCGGGCTTATCACCGGTACAACACGGCGAACATCAAGCCTCCCGAACAGGATCCAGGCACCCGGGCCTTCGAATTGCGCTCCGCCTGGGGCCTCGCGTTCGATCCGGAGGATGACGACACCCTCATCGGGATCTACGGGTACGCACCGGCCAATATCCTGCGCACAGAGGATTTCGGGGCCACCTGGACAGTGGTCGGGGAGTGGCGGCCCTATATCCCGCCGGGCACCGCCATTTATGCGGATGGAAATGTCTATTGGCACCGGCAAAACCCCGGCATCGTCTATGCCGGGAACCGGAAAAGCACAGATGGTGGACTCAGCTTTCCCACGACCTTGACCTATCCGGTCTCCGCTTTGTCGAACACAAACGGTGACCATGTCCTCAGCAAGGTCAGCGGTTCCAACTGGCAGTTGTCGCTGGATGCGGGAGCAAACTGGGTCCAGCTGGCCAATCCGCCCTGGGCCAGCGACGGGCAAAGCCGGGCCACTGCCGGCGGATCCTACACTGGCCCTGCCATCGACCCGGAGCCGCCGGCCGGGAAGATCCGGATCCTTAGCGGTGGTGAGGGCGGTGTCTGGGAATACCTGGCAGCGGACACAGCCCCGGCCACCGGGAGCTGGACGCAGATCGCTTCGACAACCTTTGCCGGGGATCCTTATCTGGACAGTGTGGGCTTACCTGTCTGGACCTACTGGGTGGTCTTTGACCCGCGACCAGGTTTTGAGGATGTGGTCTATATCAGCACCGGACCGCCCCCGTCCAACAAGGATCGTGGGGAGTTGCTCTACCGCCAGGTCTACCGGTCGACGGACAGCGGGGTCACCTGGACCCGACAGACGGGGGGTGACCTGCAGGGTGAGCTACCGGATTACCTCTATTCCGTGGCTGCCGGAATCAGCCCCTCAGGGGCGTTCACCCTGGCCGATTACGCCGGGCTGTATACCCTTCGCAAGACCGGCCTGGATGATTTTCTCGAGCAGACCTTCGGGCCCGGTTGGGTGGAAGCCGGCTATGGCGGGGGCAGCACCGACGTTGACGGCGACGGGTTGACGGAGTCCATCGAGTACCTGCTTGATACGGATCCGCTGGTGCCGGACCAGGACCTGGCCGCCCATCGGTTACAAAGTTCACTTGCGGGCACTAAACTCCGCCTGACCCTGACCAACCGGATGGGGAAGAGCGGAATCGAACCCGTTGCCGAGGTCAGCAGTGATTTGCTGGACTGGGATTCGGGGAGCGGATTTGTGAGCGAATCCATCTCCGAAAATTCCCCCTCTACCAGCTGGCAGGAAATCCGGTTCGAGGACCTGACCCCTGTCGGGCCGGGTGCGCCCCGGTTTATCCGGTTGCGGGTGGATGTGCAGCAGTGACATATGGCGCTGGTTTCCAGTGCATAGCTTAAATAATTAATCTGCTACACAGCCATCCCATAAGGCCTGAACGCGAAAGGCAAGCCTGAGAGAATAAGCGGGTTAAGGGTCGATTGAAGTAAGAAGTCAAAATGCAAAACAGGTCGAAAAGTGTCGATACAGGCAGATGCTG
>JBFOLZ010000021.1:0-40963 GCA_040830445.1 Puniceicoccaceae bacterium | reverse complement strand
GCCCGGGAAATCCTCGGCGATGCCATCGACCATGATCTTGACCGGCGCCTGCTCAAGGCCATCGCCGAAAAGGGCTGTCTCCCCTGTTACCGGACCGTCTACGACATGGATAACCCGGAAACCGTCAAGGGCTGGGACTTTGACGAGCATCATGCCGGGTTCTATGACATCACCATGGAACGCTGGCCGACGATCCTCGGAGCCAACAACCTCCGCGCCGCCCCAACGGGTGCACTGGGCCTAGGGGCCCTCGCCCTTCAGGGAGTTGATGACCGTGCCGACGAGTGGCTGGCCACGGCCGTTGCCAGCACCGAACGCTTCCTTGAGCTGCTAAGCCCCGACGGCAGTTTCTTCGAGGGTCTGAGCTACCTCAGCTATTCGCTCCGCACCACCCTGCCCTTCATTCAGGCCCACACCAACCTCGTTGGCGACATCGACTGGACGACCAAGGCCAATTGGGATGGCGCCCTCGAATACATCATGACCATGCAATTCGGTAAAAAGGCGGATGGCACCCCGGATATCGTCAATTTCAGTGATGCCCGATTCAGTGTCTTCCCGGGTGCGATATCCCTCATTGGGGACTATACCGGCAACCCGCTGGCGGGATTTGCCTCCACCTATGCCGGCAATCCCCGCTGGATCTATGACCTCTTCTGGTATCGACCGGATGCCCCGGCCGAGGAACCTTCCCCGAAGCTGCTCAACAAACTCAACGACCTGGACTGGATCATCTGCCGCTCCGGCTGGGAGGCCGATGACAGCGTCCTTGCCTTTAAAAGCGGCGCTCCGGCCAACCATGAACATGCCGACCGCAACCACATCATGTTCAAGCGACATGGGGAACGGCTCCTCAACGACCATGTCGGGGCTGCCTACGACCGCCGCAACGATGGCTGGAAGATGCGCTTTACCCGCGGCCATAATGCAGTCCTCATCGACGGCAAGGGACATCCCTACATCGATGGAACCGAAGGCACCAACGACAGTAAGGCCTACGCCAACATCCTCCAGTACGAGGACCATGGTGAGCATGTCTGGTGGACCAGTGATGCCTCCCCGGCCTACATTCTCGACAATTACCATGTTCACCAGGTCTTGAGGAGTGTCCTCTATGCCAAGCCGGATATCTTTGTCGTGATCGATCAAATACGGCTGCGTTACCGGCCACAAACCGTCGATGCCCGTTTCTTCCCGGACAATGGGGATGGCGAGGCCAAGTTGTCCGTTGACGGTGATCGCTTCACCATCAACCGGCCAAATGCCACCCTGCACGGCCTGGTCGCTTCCGACACCGGGGCCATGCCCAGGCTGGCTCGTCTTGAAGTCGAGAAGGAAACAGGGGACTTCCCATGTGTCGAGGTGCATGCCAGTGAAGCGCTGGCTCATCACGTGGTCACCGTACTGGCCGCCACACCGGCAGACGTCCAGGCACCATCCAGCATGCAGGTTGATCAGAACGGCAAGCTTTGGACCATCCACGCCGGTGATCTCAAGGCCACTGTGGAAATGACCACCCGCGAACCAGTGATTCATATCCTTTAACGCCATATGGATTCGGAAAACAATAAGTACCTGGAGCGAGCCCTCCGGACAATCCCATGGGGCACCCAGACCAATGCCAAGCGCCACGAGCGGGACGGCATGGAGGAGCGCCCGGCCTTTATCAAGCAGGCCTCCGGGTGCCGCATGTGGGACCTCGATGGGCGTGAGTTCATCGACTACCGGGCCGCCCTTGGCCCCATCATCCTCGGTTACTGTCATGAGCCGGTGGATGCCGCCGTGCGCGCCCAGATGGAACTCGGCACCCTCTTCAGCATGGCCAGCCCGATTGAAGTCGAGGCCGCTGAAGCGGTCCTTGGGACAATCGGCTGGGCGGACAAGATCCGCTTCATGAAGACCGGGGCGGACGTCTGCACCTGTTGTCTGCGGCTGGCACGAAGCCGTACCGGCCGGGATCACATGTTGACCGTCGGCTACCATGGTTATCACGATTGGTTTGCCTTTGACTGGCCCAATCCGGGTGTGCCGGAATCCCTCAAACAGTACATCCATCCGGTTGACTACGGGGACAAGGAAGCCGCGGACAAGGTCTTCGTTGAACACGGGCCTGAGCTGGCCGCCGCAATCACTGTGCCCATCGAATGGGACATGGAGCCGGATGGCGAATTCCTGCAGCATTTAAGGAAGTTGTGTGATGCCCATGGACCGGCTTTGATTTTCGATGAAATCCTCACCGGATTCCGGCTCGGAAAGGCCGGTGCGGTCGAGTACTTCGGCGTCACCCCGGACATGGCCGGCTATGCCAAGGGCATCGCCAACGGATACCCGCTCTCCGCCTATGCTGGCAAAAAGGAATGGATGGACACCCTCAACCAGACCATCATCACCACCACTTACGCCGGGGAAACCCTTTCGCTCGCTGCCAGCATCGCGGTCATGGAGATTTTCAACAAGGAACCGGTGCATGACCACATCCGGACGCAGGGAGCGGTCCTAAGAAAGGGATTTGAAGAAATCTTCAAGGAGACCAGTTTCCCCGCGACAACCATCGGGGTCGACGAGGGAGCCGTGATCGACTTCAGCAAGGCCGGGGAAGATGCCGAATCCCTGCACCGCAATTTGTTCAACAAGCTGTTTGCGAAGGGTATCTTCGCCAATGAGCAATGGTTTGTCACCTACACCCACCAGCCTACTGACATCGAGCAAACGCTCGATGCGATGCGGGAATCAATTCAGGAAATCATATAAGCAACATGGCCAAGGATACAATTTACTTCGACTGCTTTGCACAGATTGGCAAATGGGCCGGGAAGGATCCCCTCGCCCCGTGGAAGACCGAGGACCTGCTCAGCCACATGGAACGCTCCCAGATCCACGGTGCGCTGGTTTATGCCAATGTCGCCGCCGAGACGCATCCGGACGTCGGTAATCCGATCGTTGATGCGACCTGCAGCGAGAATGAACGGCTCTATCCCTGCTGGGTGGGGCTCCCCCACCAGACCGGGGAGTTCCCCGATCCGCAAAGACTTGTTGAGCAGATGCAGGCTGCCGGAGTCCGGGCCTTGAAGATTTATCCCCGCGTCTTCCAGTTTCCCGTCAATGACCTCTGCCTCGCGCCCCTGTTGGGTGCCTTGCAGGAAGCCGGAATGCTGTTGATTGTCGACCGCGGTCAAGACGGCCATCCCAATGTGGAAATCTCCTGGAATGAGCTCCGCTGGGTGGCGGAGACCTATCCGCGGCTGAATATCCTCCTCCATGGGGTCCGCTGGGAAGCAACCCGGGAATTGACGCCCCTGGCCCAGCATTGCCGCAATATCCATTTCGAGTTCTCCAGCTACCAGGCCAACCGCATGCTGGAGTACTGGTGCGAAAAAATTGGGCACGAGCAACTGCTCTTCGGGACCGACGCCATGCAGAAGTCCCTTGGCGCCGCCCGGGCCTATGTCGATTACTCCGAACTCACCGAGGAGCAGCGCAACGCCATTGCCGGCGGCAACCTCGCCCGCCTTCTCAAGGTCCAGCTTCCGTCCGCCTACGAGTCGCCTCCTGAGCCGGATGCCATTGTCAGCCGGGCTATGGATGGCCTGCCCATTGAGGACCAGGTTGTCATCGATGCGCACGCGCACTTCACCAAGAAGGGATCACAGGGAGCCACCCGGGTATTCATGAACGAGGCCGACCTGGCGGGAGTCGTCGCCCGCAATGCGCGGCTCGGGGTCGACATCACCGCAGCCAGCCCATGGACCGGCATCTGGACGGACTACGAACTGGGTAATGAAGACACCGTTGAGGGACTGAAGGAGTTCCCCGAGGCCTTTGCCGCCTACGCTGTACTGGATCCCAACTACATTGAGGATTGGGATGCCGCCCTCAAGTACTGCTACGAGGAAAACCGCATGATGGGCATGAAGCCCTACCACCCGCGGCAGGGCATTCCCTACAATGACGCACGATACCAGCCCTGGTGGGAATACGGCAATGAGCACCACCTCTTTGCCAAGATGCACCCCTCGGACAATTTTGTCGCCGAGATGCATGACCTCGCGACGCGGTTCCCGAACGTCAACTTCTGCCTCGCCCACTCCGGCTGGACCTGGAAGCACTGCCGCGAACATGTTGAGCTTTGCAAGACCTACCCGAACTGCTTCTGCGAAATCACCTTTACCTCGGTGACCAACGGGACCATCGAATGGATGGTTGAGCAGTTGGGCTCGGAGCGGGTCCTCTACGGCTCGGATGCCCCCATGCGGGATCCCTTCCCGCAATTTGGATGGGTCGTTTACGCGGATATCAGTGAGGCCGACAAGCGCAACATCCTCGGCCTCAACATGGAGAAAATCATCGCCAAGGTCCGCCTAGCTTAACCACCGGTCGAGGTTTTCGCGGACGAACGCATCGTCGTTGAATTCCGGATACATCCGGTAGATACGATCGATTTCCTCGAGTTGGCCGGGTGACAGGACCTCCTCTTCCTCCAGCGTCCAGAGGCCTTCCAGCAAGCCCTGGCGGCGGAGGATCTCATGGATTCCCGGAATGCAACCGGCAAAGCGGTTGGCCGCATCGAAGATAACGGCATTGGCATCGGTCAGCTGCTGCGCCCGGGTCAGGACTTCCATAGGGACGGGACCACCCTCATCACGAATCTCTCGCAGTTCATCCAATTCTTCGACCGCCTTTTGCGTCCAGACCGCCCACTGGCCAAGCAGGCCCCCACGAAAGCCGATGGATTGGCCCGGTTCGTTGCCAAAGCGATAAGTCGTCAGGAGGTCGAGAATGATGTTTTCATCGTTGCCGGTATAGAGGGCCAGATCCCCTGCCCGGCCGGCATCCACGACCGCCCGGGCAACGTCGAGGGACTCATAGCGGTTGAAGGGGGCAACCTTGATACCGACAAGGTTCTCGATCTCAGCCACCTGCCGCCAGAAGCCGTATTCCAGCCGCCGCCCACCGACGGATGGCTGGAGGTAGAAGCCAAACAAGGGGATGACTTCGGACAAGGCCCGCATGTGGGCCACCATTTCCTCATCCGTTGACCCGGCAAACGCACTCAGGCTGACCAGGCCAACATCGTAACCCAGTCCCGCGGCCAGCTCAGCCTCTTTGACGGCCTGCTCCGTGGGCCCGACAATTCCCGCCACTTTCAATAGAGGCTCATCCAATTCCTCTTCGCAGTCCGCCATCGTTTCCGCAGCTAACTCGAGTACTGGCTGAAAGAGGCCTATCTTGGGATCGCGGATGGCAAACTGGGTCGTATGGACGCCGACGGCAATGCCCCCGGCACCGGCGTCTGCGTAATACCGGGTCAGGACCCGCTGGCGTTGCTCATCCAGCCGCCGGCTGGCATCCAGCGCCAATGGATGCGCGGGAATGACCATTCCCCGCATCAATCGACTTAGCTGATTTTCAGAAATATTCGGTAAACGCATGTCCTTGGTGTTCCTCTTAAAACTTGCCATCGCGGCGCTCAAATCCGGTTGGCTTGTTGTAGGTTTCTCCCTCGTTCTGCAGCCAAGCAGCAATCCACTCGACCATGTTGTCAAGGCCAACGCTGGGTGGACCGAAAAGGCGGTGGGACTTTGAGGCGTTGCTCAGCCAGGCCGTCGGTTCCTCGGTTCCGGTCAAGACCGGTTCCTTGCCCAGAAGCTCACCAAAGCGGGCGGCAATCTCCCGCACCGGGACGATGTCCTGACCGGTGATGTTGATCGGGACCGGCGGACTGCCGGCCAAGGACAGGCATTGGATAATCTGGTTCACGGCATCGTTCTGCCAGATGATGTTGACGTAACCCATACTCAGGTCGATGGGCTCACCGGCCATTACCTTGCGGCAGATATCGACCGGTACCCCGTAGCGGAATTCCACTGAATAATTCAGGCGGATCAGGACAACTGGTGTTCCATGTCGCCTGGAGGCATCATTAAAGGCTTCTTCGCGTCCAAGGCAGGACAAGGCATATTCACCAACCGGCTCCGTTGGGGATTCCTCGGTTGAACCGCCCGACTCCGGAGTTGTGTAGCTGTAGACACACCCGGTTGAAAAGGCCACGATGCGCGCATCCTTGAAGCGCTCGGCCACCTGACGGGAAACTTCCACGTTAATCTGCTGCAGCAGTTCGGGATTACCGGTCGTTCCGAATTTGGCCCCGACAAGGTAGAAGACAACCGGGCAATCCGGCAGGGATGCAACAAATTCAGGATCACGAAAATCCCCAACAAGGACCTTCAGACCGGCCTCCTCATACGCTTCCCGGCTGGCCAGGGTCTGGAAGCGGGAAGCAGCGTAGACGGTGTTGGACTTACCAAACCGGTCAAGCCCTTCGCGCAACATGCGGCACAAATGCAGGCCCATCTTGCCACCCGCACCCAGCACAAGAATGTCCCCTGCGAGCTCCTGCAAGACAGCCAGGGTACCCGTCTGGGGACGGGAAAGAAAGCTGTCCACCTCCCCGACCGGACAAGGTAACGTCAATGGCTCCTCCGGACTACTCATCCTCGCCGCCTTTCCCTTTAAGCCATTCCAGTAGCGATGCTGCATCGGCAGTAAACTTCTCCGGCGAATGGTCCGCCACGTGCTCAATGAGCACCCATCGGTCTCCTCCCCCTTCATGCATGACCTGCAGATATCCGGCCCATTCCTCATGCCCCTCGGCCAGCGGATGGATGTCCGGCCATGGATCCTGGTCGAAATGATTGACGTGCAGGTTGCTGACATAGGGCTGCACTTGTCTCAGGCCGGCCAACCGTTCCTCCGGAGAGGTCTGCAGCGGAGGTTGCCACAAGGTCCGGGCGTTCGGATGCCCGACCGCTTCCAGCAGGCGCAGGGTGGCATCCGGTGAGGCGGTGAGCGTGTTTTCATGATACTCGAAGTCGAGACGCATCCCCAGGGCTTCCGCAGCCCCCGCAAATTCCCGGGCCTTGGCAGCGATCAAATGAAAGCCTTCCCCACTGACCTCTTCCGGGTCCTTGTTTCCCGCCCAGACACGAATCGCCGGGGCGCCCAGGACCTGGGCCGTCTCCAGGACAACTTCCATCGAGGGTCCGTCTTCGGCGCTGTCACAACAATCCGCGAATCGGTAATAAGAACCGTAGGAAGCGACCTGCAACCCGGCTTCGCGGGTTGATCGTCCTACCGCTTCCGCCACGGCCAGGTCCCCGTGCGGGACATGGACATCCCCACCCCACTCGACACCACGCAAGCCGCATTCCTTGACGAGGCGGATGATTTCCTCCGCCGCAAGGTTGCGAAAACTGATTGAGACAAGTCCAGGAACTAGCATATTCTTAAGGTGTGTCATCCTTATCCACTTCGCCCGACCCGTCCAACCGCAAATATAGTTACGATAAAGCGGACGGGCGCGTGCAAGCAGGTCTTACCTCCAACATTGTCCACGGAATGAAAAGGGTTCCACTATTCCTCTTTATCGCCCTTGCCCTGTTGAGCCAGTCGGCCGTCGCGGCCGCGGATTGGCCCTCCGAAAGTGAACGCATCCTCGCCTATCAGGAACGCTGTCAAATGGTAGTGGACCGCATGGTCGAGGCCACCGACCCGACGGATACCAGCCGGGGCGGACTTTTCGCGATTGCGGCCAACCTCGCTGCGGGAGAAAACCTCGACTGGGCCCGTGAGCGCCTGCGCACCGCCAACGATCCGCCCACAGGAGCGATGTTTTGGATGCACCCCATGGTGCTTGTCATGTATGCCGGCAAGGACCAGTTGAACGACGAGGACTGGGCCTTTATCCGCGAATTGTGGCGCACTTACTTCCCTTTCAGGGGCGATACCGAGAACCACTGGCTGATGTACTATGCCAGCATCTACCTTGCCTGCCAGATGTTTCCCGACTCAGGCCCGGAGGCCTGGTACAATGGCAAGTCAGCCCGCGAGAACATGGAAGAAGCTGAGGATTACATCCGCGACTGGATCCGGGTGACCACCTCCTACGGCCAGGGTGAATATGATTCACCCAATTACATCGAGGAATATACCCGTCCGCTGGCCCTGTTAGCCGGTTGGTGTGAAGACGAGGAACTGCGCCATCTCAGCCGGATGATGCTCGATTACATCATCCTCGACTTTGCCGTCGAAAACCTTGAAGGCCTTTATGGGGGCGCCCACAGCCGGCTTTATCCACGCTATGTCCTCCGCCCTGCCCTGGCAGCCTCCGCCCGCCATGCCTGGCTTCTCTGGGGGCAGTGCGAATTCCAGAACAACGGAGGCAACCTCATCATAGCTCTCAGCGGTTATACCCCTCCGGCAATCCTCCACCGGATTGCCTCGGACCGCGATACGGCCTATGTGCAAAAGGAAGTCAAACGGACTCGTTGGCGTCTGCGGCATGCCGGACCGGATGCCTTCCGCGTGGGCTGGCGTTCCACCATACCTGTCTACAAATACACCTATGTCCATCAGGACTACTTGCTCGGTTCCTCCCAGGGCGGCCTTCTCCAACCGATTCAGCAACAGACATGGAGCCTCCTCTGGCGGGATGAGAACGCCCTCGAGGCATCCAATACGATGTTTGGCATCCAGCCGTATTCCAATCCCATTGAAGGAACAATGTACTTTGGTGCCGATTGGGATACCGTGACCGACCTCATCGCCCGCTCCAAGGTGGACTACGACTCTCCCGACAAACTGGAAGGCGGATCGCCCTACGAGCAAATCTTCCAGCACGAGTCGACCCTAATCGCCCTTTACGATATCCCGGAAGGCAACCGCTTCCCGCACATCCAGACCCTGTTCACCCGTGACCTGCAATACCGCTCCGAGGATGATTCCGGCTGGATTTTTGCCCAGGGCGGACCGGTCTACATTGCCTACCGGCCACTTGCGCCCGGTGAATGGCGACCCGTCGATTGGACCGGCCTCCTCAAGGGAGGTGCCGGCGGATGGTTCAGCACCAACTTTGAGGAGCTCGCTGCGGACAGCGAATTCTTCGTCAGCACATCCTTGAAGAACGGCTACGTGCTCCAGGTGGCGCCGGTCAGCGAATTTGCCTCCTACGCGGCCTTCAAGGAGGCCATCCGTGCACTGCCGCTTGACTATGCACTCGATCCGGTTCCATCCGTCACCTTCACCACCCTCGCGGGTAAAACCCTCTCTGCAACCTATGATAAATGGTTGTCCGTGGACGGCACCGTCGATGATCCAACCACCTGGAAGCTGTTCGATGGTCCCTATTCCCAAGCTGACCGGGAAAGCGAGCAATTGGAAATGCAGCATGGTGGTGAAGTTCACTTCCTTGATTTCAAAAACAACACCTTCCATTCCACCTTTTCCCCAGACCAATGAAATTGAGAAACCTCATTCCCTTTGTCCTGCTGCCAGTGCTGGCGACATCCGGTTGCTCCGCGGAAACCCAGGCGGATTCCGAGATGTTCATTGCCATGATCATGACCAAGAACCAGCAATCCAGCTCGATTCCCACCGACAGCGGCATTCTCATCCACTCGAAGTCCAGCGGAGAGTGGGAACGCCTCGGCCCCGCCATCCAGATGATCAGCAGTGTCACCGCGGATCCCTCCAATCCTGACATTCTCTTCCTCGCCTGCGGGAACGGTGTTGTCCGTTCACGCAATGGGGGCGAAACCTGGCGGATGGTCACAGGCTGGAAGGAAAGCGATGTCCTGCAGATCGCCATCGACCCCACCAACGGTAACCGGATTTACGCGGCCACTGCCTGGGGCGTCACTATTTCGACAGACGGTGGCGAGTCCTGGAACATGGCCAATGAGGGCCTCGATGAGTACTTCTCCAAAAGCATTGTCATCGATGCCCGCGATCCGTCGCGCCTTCTCCTCGCCAATACACGCGGCCTTTTTGAATCAACGAACCAGGCAGCAACATGGGCACGTATCGACGCAGTACCTGAAGTAGCCATTCTCCGCCTGCGCCGGGGCGTATCCAATCCGGACGTCTGGATTGCCGCTACCGAAGGAAGAGGCATCTACATTTCCCATGACGATGCCGTATCCTGGAAACCGGTGGCTCCCGAACTCAGCCAGGCCAATGTCTATGGAGTGGCTGTCGATCCGCACGATTCCACCAATCTCGCTGCCGGGGGCTGGGATACCGGCGTCCATGTTTCTATTGATGGAGGGACCACCTGGCAACAGGCCGCTGACCTGGTCTCACCTCATGTCACGGTCGTGTGCTTTGACGCCAATGTCCCCGGCCGCCTCTGGGCCTCGACATTTGAGGAAGGCACCTACTTTTCGGATGACATGGGCAGGACCTGGACATCGGCCGACCTTGACGGGGCCTATGTCTTTGACATCGGATTTTTGCCGGTTCGGCAGTAGCCTGCCAAGGATTCCTTACTGGGGTCCGCCGGTGTGGCAATCGCTGCACAGGAGGCCGGAGACATCCCCGTCCGGATGGGCGAATTCCAATCCGGCAGGAGCCAGTTTCAGGAGGTCGGCCCCGGAGCCCTGGGCGAGGATGGTATGGCAATCATTGCAGTCACCCGCTTGCATCGGCGCTTCCGTCTCAACATTGTAGTGGGAACCGCCATGGCAGCGAAAGCAACCCGGCCAGTTCTTGTGACCAATATGATTTGGATAGGCTGACCAATCCGCCTTCATTTTGGGGAAGAAGTTTTCCGTGTAGATGCGCTGGACTTCCTCAATGGTCGTCTCTACATCCGGCTCCTCCTCGTATTCTGCCAGGAGGCCTTCCCGGATGGCCGCATAGGCCGCCTCGGTGGTTTCGTATTCTCCAACCAGCAGGTCGACCACGGTGTACTTGAGGTCGGTATACTCAGGATTGAGACGCTTCAGGGCTATGGCCCGGTCAACGGCATCATTGGGTGGCAGAAGGATGTGTGCCGGACGGTTGTGGCAATCCATGCAGTCCATGGTCCGGATTTCATGCCCTTCCAGGTCCTCCATGTCGTAGTCCTCGTGCATGAAGACCACTTCCTCGGCATCCCCTTTCTTCAAACGGACCCAAGGCACCTCAAGTCGCTTCTCATCGACGGCGATGTATTCCACCTTGTTGTTTGGATCGGTGTGCCAGTGGATGCCAGTGACATCGCCCAGACGGGGATCGCCACCCCCAACCTTGAGAATAATCCGTGTGGTGAACTCCTCATCGTCGTAATCGGCCATGTAGTGCTCGTAGGTGCGGTCCAGATTGCCGGTGAAGACCTGCGGCCAGTGACACTTTTCACAGGTATCCTGGGCCGGGCGCAAACTCTCGATCGGCGTCGGTACCGGTGTCGGGTACTTGTTGGCCAAGGCGGCATAGACCTGATAGAGGCCGTCAATCTTGGCCTTTACATACCACGTCGCCCCTTCCCCAATATGGCATTCCACGCAATTTACCCGTGCATGCGGGGACAGTGCGTAGGTCGCGTACTCCGGCTCCATGATGGTGTGACAGACCTCTCCACAGAACATGTTGGATTCCGTGAAGTGGTAGGTCTTGTAGCTGCCAAGCGCACTCAGGAAGAGAAAGCCCGTCCCTCCGGCAATGAAGATGACAAACTTCTTCCGTTCCCGCCGTTGACTGAAATCGAGAGAGAATTGCAGGAAGGAGGTCTTCCCTTCCAGCTTGCTCAAGTAATAGCGATCGACCAGCCACCCAACAAACATCAGGCACAGCCCGAGAATGAGGAAGAAGGGCGCGACTATGAAAGTCAGGATACCCAGGTAGGGACTGCTTTCCGCTTGGGTCGCATCGAGCGCAAACAACAGGAAAAAGGCAAACAGCGCACTGAGGGCACCCACTGCGCCGGTGGCCGAAATCCAATTGTTGAACTGGGAAAAGAAGAAGCTGCGGCGTCCTTTACCGGAACCGCTTTGGGGAGAGCTGGGGGCGTTCATGGCGGAAAGGCGCTATCAGGACTTTGCCATCGCGCGCATATAGGCCACAAGGGCGTTGATTTCCTCGTCGGAAAGTTTCTTGGCGTAACCCTTCATCTTGGTCCCTTCAACACCATCCTTGGTGGCATTGAAAAGGTCCTCGTCTGACATTTCAGCAAGTGCTGCCGGATCGGTGTAATCCTTGAGCTCGAGCTTTTTGCCGAGCGCGGTATCAGCGGATCCATCTTCAGCATGACACTTCTTGCAATGCTTGTCCCAGTTAGCCTTGGCTGCTTCACAGTTGTCAGCATAGCCGGAGAGGGATGCCAGAACCAGTGATGCAGCGGTGACGATTAGGTATTTTTTCATGCTTTCTATATTCCTTGTATTTTGGGTTTAGAATTTCATCTGCAAACTGCCGTTGAAGACATGTACACTAAAGTCGGTCTCGCCGGCAGTGGCAAGGTCAGTTTGCTCGTAATAGTGATAACCGACCCTTGCCATTAAGTTAGACGTAAAGTGGAAGAAAATATTCACATTACCGTGGTGTTGCTCAATTTCACTCCCGTATGGGACGGTGGCCGAGGCATTATCGACGTAGTTATCAATCTCCATGTAGTTGTAACCAACCTGGATATCGATTAGGGATGAAAGGACATAATATAAGCTCACATCCGCCTGCCAGTAGTCGTTGGGAATGTTGACGATGATGCCGGAAAAGGTTCCTTCGAGACCGGCAGCGGGCACTTCGGTGAGGTCGTCCACAAGGGTATAATTTCCGGTAATGATAAAGCGTGGATGCGGCGCCCATGTAAGGGCTTGGTTGAAGACCACCCGCTCCCGTTCCGAGGTGCGCAACTCATCATTGACGCGGTCCCGGCTGTCGATGGTGGTATTCTGGAAATCGACCCGGCTGACGCTGCGCAGGGTATCGAAAATCTTCCAATGGACCCGGGCGTTGAGGTCTTCCGTATAGAAATCCTGATACTCGATGTATCCGGGATAGAGCGTGAAGTCCGCATCCGGAATGGTCACGTTGGCGAAATCGTACTCGTTCTTCCGCGACTTGAGGTAGCCCTCCACGGAGATGCGCATCCGGCGGAAAGGATCGTAGTTCAATCCCACTTCCCAGAAGCTTGTTTCCCGGTCAAATCCGGTCGCGCGATCGAGCAGACGCTCAAAGGAGCCCGGATTGGGCAGGATTTCGCTGCGGGTCCATCCCTCCTTGAGATCCCCGGACTGGGTCGCCGCCTCAACCCGCGTGTAGAACAATGTTTTCGGAATCCCTTTGTAGCGGAATTCAAGAAAGCCGGAAAGGTCCTCAGCCGTCTTGTCGCTGACGGAGAACATGTCCGCTTCCTGGTTCTGCCTCTGCAGGTCACCGAAGTCGACCGTATCAAAGGTATCGATATAGGATCCCATCGCTTCCGTGGACAGGTGCTCCAGACGCACGCCGGCCATCCAGCGGTAACTCCCCTGTGGCTCGTAGACCAGGTTGCCGTTGAAAATCCATTGCTTCAGCTTACGGGACCCGTCGAGGTCGAGAAAGCCCCGGTCATCGAGTTGGGATCGGGCAAAGTCAATGTCGTAAGCCGCATCCGGATTAGCCCCGAACACCCTGCTGCCCGTGACGTCGCCATCGAGCTGGGTATAGGCCACTCCAATGGAGCCACTCAGGTTGTCGGTCATCGCCCGGCGGACATATCCGGAGAACCCAAAGAGGTCATCCTTCGTTTCCTGCTGGTGGGTCGTATAGCGGTTGGCACTGGCGTCGCTGGCTCCCCTTTCCACGGTCAGCTTCTTGTCGGATTCGCGACTCTGGTAAAAGGCCCGCGCACCGGCCCGGTTGATTTCCTCCTTGTGCTCAACCCCGATTTCCACCTTGTGGACCGTTTCCTGGCCTTCGGACAAGGCAGGGACAATGCCTCGGGACTTCGGCTGCCCGCTGACCCGGTACTGGTAGTTGTCGCCAAACATCGTGGAAAGGCTCTGGCCTTCGCGGTTGAAGAAGTCATAGGCAACCCTCAACTGCAGGGTGTCGGTCGGCTTGAAGCGCAGACTGACCTTCAATTGATCGATTTCCTCCTCCAGGGCGGTATCGGAAAGGGTGAAATAAGCATTCCGCGGGGCGTACCAGACGCCCCCGCCAAAATCAAATTCGACCCAGTGGCGGAACTCGAGGTCAAAGAAGATTTCCTCCAGCTTGAAGGCCTCGATCCGGAGCGACAGCTCGTCGGGATTGACCAGCCAACGACCATCCATGAGGAAGCGCCAGTCGGCATAGGGATCGTTCTCGTAGTGGAAATTATCCACCCCGCCGCCATCCTTGTCGAGGACACGGACCGATTCCGCGGCATGCCCGAGGTTGGCATCATCATCAAATTCCGAACTCCCGTAGGTGAAGCTGAGCTCGTTCTGGCGCGGCTCCGGTTCCTCCGTGTCGCTGGTGTAAAACTGGACCCCGGAAACCGTGGCCGGCATGACCATGGCAGTGGACAAGGCCAGCCAGGTAAGTTGTTTGAAACAGGCTGTATTCATGACTATGTCCTCCGTGGTCAGAATCTCAGTGAACCGTTCACGTGCGAACCATGCACCGCCTCATGGCAGCCGGCCGTCCAACAGGTGCCCTGCTGGATATAGCCAAAGCCAGAGTGGTCGACCCCGCCGATCATGATGGCATTTTGCTGGGTCTCCGTGAAGTGGCACTGCAGGCAAAGGCTGGCGTTGCGGATCTTCAGCATCTTGTCATTGACGCTTCCGTGCTGCTCATGACAAACGGTGCAACCGTCCCGCATGGCTTCATGTTCAAAGACGAACGGGCCCGACTGGGCCGGATGACATTCCGCGCAAGAGCCGCTCTCCGCAGCCAGGATACCTTCCGCAAACAATTCCTTCTCCTCGTTGCCATGGGGATCATGACAGTCAACACAGGCCACCATTCCATCGGCTACCGGATGACTGTGGGGCAAGGCAAATTGACCCTGCACATCCAGGTGGCACTGCAGGCAGGCCTCTGGATTGCGACCGGGATTGTGAATCAGGTGACGGCCCTCGCCTTCCATCGAATGGAGGCTGCCAGGACCATGGCAGGCTTCACAACCAACAATGATATCATCCTCGTCAGGAATCAAAAGCCGGGCGTGAACAGTATTGTCCACGGTCCGGCTTATGTCCTCGTGGCAGAGGCTACAATCCTCATTGCCAACGAATTCTGCTCCCTTCGTCTGCGGTACCACGAGCACCGTGCGGTTGACTGACTGGCAGGCAATCAGTCCTACCGCCACGGCGCCCATGGTTACCCACAAACGATAACTCAGGAACATTTTTTGGGGGGTGTTATTGAGCTTCATCAAGGCATGAGCATGTCGGTCTGATATTTAATCTGCAACCTCAATTACTCTACGACTACCCAATCGCCAGCGTTGTAGTTCCAGAAGTACCGCATGCCGGCGTAGCGGCCGCTGTAGTACATCCAGGTGCCAGCGCCCACGTCGTACATGAGCGGATAGACTTCCTCGTTGGTCCAGCGCCAGGAATTGGTGCGGACATCGTAGAGGTAGATGGTGCTGGAGTCACCGGTCACATAGAGGTGGCCATGCTCGAAGTGGTAGATCCAGTCCGGTGTGCTTTGCGGGGCATAGAACTCAAACCACTGTGAGTAGTACCATTCTCCGCCGACGGGGATGTTGGCCCCATTGAAGAGACCTGTGTACGGATCCGAGACCGCTTCGATGGAGGCCTTGAGAATTTGGGCGACGTAACGAGGATTGTGCATCCCGTGACTGCCGTCTTCCTCGACCGCCATGTAATTGTACAGGGCCTTGGCTTCCATTGGCGTGTACTCGAGGTCCGGATCCCGGACGACCCTTGGTTCGCCATAGGGCGGGAGCTTCATCGCCAGGGCTTCGAGCAGATGGTGGATTTCCGTCTGCAGGCCTTCGAGGTGACCATCATAGTTGTAGTCGACGGTCGGGATGTCGAAGGTGTCGAGCGGGCCGTGGCACTGGTAGCAACCACCGGTAAGCGGCACGTCATCAGAATGGTCTTCCGGTGTGTCGTTGTCCCAGACAATCTTGAAGGTATGGTCACCTGCCTTGTTGTGGAACGGATCATTGTTGCGGTCCGTGGCCTGCATGTGGCAGGAGGCACAGCTGTTTTCAAGGATGTAGAGGTGGGAGGAGGCACCGCCCTGGACCTTGCCGTCAAACTCGACGAGGTTGGTTCCGTTGAAGATGTCACCCTGGACCCCATAGTGCGGGCCGAAGTGGCTCGAGGTCACGCCCCGGTCGGTGTAGGAGTCGGCATCGCGGCGGGCCTTGTGACAGTTCATGCAAAGCTTGCCGGTGCCACCTTCGGTGACCATGTGGCCGTTCTCGAGCTCGATGTCGGCCAGTGAACGGAGCTGATGCTCGTTTTCAGCACTGTGCGGATCGTGACAGGCGGCACAGACGATGGCTTCATACTCGAAGCTCCGGTCATCCTGGGCAACCCCGTCCATGCGCTCGATGAAGGCAATACCACTATGGCAACCGGTGCAGGAACGGCGGCGCTCTGACCCTGTCGGATAACGGGTCGCCACCGAGTGAGCGGAAAGGTTCCACTGCTGGTTGCGATTGTGGTAAGGTTCCTCATCGTGACATTGGCCACAATCGCCGGAGCTGAGGCTGACGGCCGTCGTGGTGAGGTCACCATGGTGCTCGCTACCGGCGCCGTGGCAATGCTCACACTGGATATTGGCCTTGGCCTGCAGGGCCGGGTCCATGGCGGCCCAGACGCCGGGCTCGAGGACTTCCGGGAAGGTCCAGCCAACGGAGTCCGCAACCGCGGAGAAGCTGCCGTTGTCAACGCCTTCGACGTGGCCGCCGAGGGTGTGGCATTCGATGCAGTTTGAATTATAGTGGCTGCTCTTGAGACCGTCGATGGCCAGCGTAAACATGGAAGCGTGACCGGTGGCCATATACTCAACGGCCCGTTCCTGGTGGCAAAGGGCACATTGCGGATAGCTTGGGGAGGCCCCGCCCATGGTACCGACACCGACGTAAGTGGCACCGGTGACCTGTGCGGTCAGGACCAGGGCTTCGGCGTCCGTCTGGACGACAGCCTGCACCATGTACTTCCCGACGGCGTCAGGAACAAGGAGCTTGCGGCCGGCGACAGCAAGGACTTCGCGGTCACCGGGGGAATAAATTGGCATGTCACCGAGGGGAGAATCCTGCAGCTCGGCCACCGATGGCGGACTGGCCAACGGGCGCTGCTCGATGCTCCAGGTCACTCCGTTGACCACGGTTCCGGCAGGAACCTGGGCTTCGAGGTAAACTGGCTCGCCGACCGCGACAACAAGCAGGCCGGCTGAGGCATGGACGCCTTCAGGCAGTTCGTTGTCGTGAATCTCCTGAGGTGTCAGGGGACGGGCGTCTATCTTCTGCGCCAAGGTCATGTTGGTGCCGGCGAACAATACGACAGCGGCCAAGATGAGCGTTATCGGTGTAGTGTATCTCGTTATTAGTCGGGGATGTTTCATTGGTATACCTTGATGAGCTATTAATAAATTTAACTCTATGTATACACATTATAACGAAATCGAATACCCCCGTAGCGAGTATTTGTGCTCAGATGTGGTAATATTTTACCAATTTCTAAACCCCGCAAAGCGAGCCCGTTCCGGTGTGGAATCCAGCCCTAAAGCTGGTGGGTCTCCCGGTACTTGGCCGGGCTCATGTCCTTGTATCGGCGGAAGACCTTGGAAAAGTAGCTCTGGTCGCAGAAACCGGTCTCGTTGGCGATATGGGCAAGGGTGTTGGAGGACCGGACGAGGAGCATGCAGGCCCGCTCGATGCGGTACTGGTTGAGCAAGTCGGTGAAGGTCCGTCCCTTCTTCTCCCGGATCAGGCGGGAGAAGTGGCTGGGGCTGATTCCGACGGCCCGGGCGACGGATTCCCGGGTCAAGTCCTCGCTGATATGGTTTTCGAGGTAGGTGGTGGCCTTCTCGATGAGGAGGTCATCCGGATTCTTGGGACTTTGCCGGGAAAAGAGGCTGAAACGGTTGAAGAAGGACTCAAGCAGGATCATGATTGCCCCCTTGTCCTGAGCGGAGGAAAGGGTATGCAGGAGGGCGCCCGCTTCGGAAAAGGCTGCATAGGTATCCATCCCGCCCCGGGTGAACTGCCGCTTGGTCTCGTAGACGAGGTCCCCGACCAGCCCACGGAGCAGGTCAACCGGGAGGTCCGGAGAATCCATAAAGGCGGCTCGCAGCTTGTTGAAATGCTTTTCCGCCGCCTCGAATTCGGCCATCTGCATGCTGTCAATGAGGTCCTTGCCGTGTTGCTCGAACTGCCCGCTCAACTGCTGGAAGTCCTTGCGGTGGACGAAGCGATGAATATGCCCAAGGTCGGTCGGTCCGAGATGGCTCAAGTCGGGCAAAATTCCGTTCTCCTCCATGAGTCGGTAGAGCTCGGCACAGGCATCGCCGAACTTGTCCTCATTGAGGACCCCTTCCTGCTCGCCACCAATGACAATCAGGCCGCCGACAGTCTTGCCGTTCACGGCGAACGGAAGCCCCCAGAGGATATAGCCCTGATGGCAGGCATCGATGCAGACTTTGCCGGTCCGCAGCGCCTCCGAGACGATTTGCTCACGGCATTCGCGGCAGGAGCGCATGCAGGGAAACTTGTCGCAATCCGGCAAGCCCATCTGGATGGCCCCATTGGTATCCGACAGGACCAGGTTATATCCGGTCCGGCTCTCATAAGTCTCCTGGAGCTGCCTGAAAAAAGCGGGGTTGAAGGTACCGTTAATCATCGGGGGAACTGCCCCGAATAATGGCTCACCGGATACCTGTCTGGCAACGCTTTTTCTCACCCTGCAATTTCCTTTCTGAGGCGGACCGGAAAGAGCCATTCGAGGAAGATCATGGCGAACTGGGAGAACCAGAACACCAGCAGCCAGAAAAAGGCACTATCCATGAATCCGTAGGAGTGCAGACCGACGCCGAGCATATTTGTTCCAAACCACGACCACGCAGTGATGACATTGCCGACAATCGAGAGATTGACCAGACCACGGGTCTTGATGAGCCCGCCCCGGAGGGCATGGAGGATCATGGCTGTCCAGAGGACAATCATGAGGGCCCCGTTTTCCTTTGGATCCCAGCCCCAGAAGCGTCCCCAGGACTGATCGGCCCAGATGCCGCCAAGGACCGTCCCGACAAAGCTGAAGAGGAGGGAGAAGCAAATGGCGCCGTAAATCATCCGGTGGAAGGACTGCTGCATCTCCTTGGGCATGCCGTTCCGGCCCCGGAACCACCCGTTCAAGGTGTAAATAATGCCCAGAAAGCCGGCCAGGAAGGTGGCCCCGTAGCCCATGGTGATGGTGATCACGTGGGTACTGAGCCAGAAGTTGGAATTGAGGACGGCCCGCATCTTTTCCATCGTGTCCCCGGTATCGGAAAGGTGGTGCGCGACCAGCAGGGTCAGGAAACCGACCGTTGCCGCGGCCAGGGAGCCCACTCCCTTGCGCTGGAAGTGCTCGAAGATCAAGCTCAGCAGGACCGCCACCCAGCCGACAAAAACGGCGGAGGAATAGAGGTTGGTCACCGGCGCATAGCCGGTAATAATCACCCGCAGGACCAATCCTACTGTGTGGATGATAAAGCCGATCCACAATATACGGTAGGCATTGGCAAGAAACACCGTCGGCGTGAAGAGCCAGCCGAGGAAAACAAGCACGGTCACCAGTACATAGAGCGCGAGGGCGACGATGAAAGGCTGACTCTGGTTGAAATAGAACTCCATGACCGGATGTTCGCCGGTCTTGGCCACGGCGGGAGCAAAGGCCGCCAATTCAGCGGCAGCCTCGGCGAAGGCCTCGGTATCGCCTCCCTGTCTGGCCTGGGCCAGTTTGCCAAGGGTGACCATTTGCTCCGGGAGGCCTCCCGACATCGGAATACCCTCGACCATGACATCGCCCGGCTTCTTCCACTCCCCGTTGTAGTTGAGCAGAAAGATGGTGGTCCGCGACATCTCGCTCAGTTGCTGCATGTGCATGCGCAGCATGGGAGAATCGAGATTCTGGGGCGTCGATTGGCCGGAGGCGGCAAACTGATTGGCCGCCTCCATGACACTGTTCACGACCCCGTTGTAGAAGCTGGGCACACTCTGCCGCAGCCGCAGCGGATAGACCGTTTGGGCGACCATCTGGTAGAGGGCGAGATTACCGTAGAGCTGGTTGATGGCCGTCTCGTAGGAATTGCGTTGCTTGCTGTCCGGATTGATCTGCCGGGCCTGCTCCTGGACCTTCATCAGGTAAGGCTCAAGGTCGGCGTAGCTGAAGTATTTCTTCGTCCCGGCCTCGAGGCCGAACATCCCGAGAATGTCCGGGTGATCGATGCGGAATACGGGAATCTTGTCAGCTTCCTGGCGGTTGAAGAGGACCTCGGTCAGCCAGGTGATGGCCTCCACCTTGCGGCGCTCGGTGGTCCCGTCTTCCAACTCGGCCTTGTACTTGATGGACTGCTTGCCGCGAATGAGCAGCAGCGTGTGCCGGGCCACGGCGTCCAGCGGCTTGACCCGTCCCCCTTCAAGGACCGGCATTTGCCCGAGGACCGCCTCGGCGGAGGTGTCCGGCTTGACCAACGGCTGGACCACCGGCCAGATGCAATAAAGCGCCAGCAACCAGATAATACTAATACCTGCCCATTTCATTATTTCATCCTCCGGGTCATGCGGTATCCCGCGACAGTGAACTGCCAGCAAAGGCCTATGGAAACAAGGATGCAGGCGATGTACGGCACCAGCCATCCGGGATTCTTGACCACCTGGAACATGGAAGCCGTGTCCTGTTTGGCGAAGGAGGCCTGGTAGTAGGTGCGTCCCTCATACCGCAACGGATTGTTCATGAAAATCATGACCTCCTTTTCGTCGCCGTTCACTGCGTGCTCCACCCGTACCCGGCTGGAGAAGTTACTGGGAATATTCGTTCCCGGATAGCGGTCGTGGTTGAATTCCAGCAGGGTGATGGTGTACGGGAGATAAGTCTTCTTGAAACGCAGTCCGATCTGGTAGGTCTGGCCATCGATCATGAATTCCTGTTCCGGGAAGCGCTCCTCAAAAACATTCGAGACCAGCCAGGTACCGACGACTTCCCCTTCGCTGAGGACATCCACGACAGCCGTCCGGATGTCCCGACGCTCATCGCTGTTGAAGGACCCAATCGCCTTGACCCCCAGATTGAACTGGGCCCCGATGCCACGCGTAATGCCATAGGTCTCGCGGCCCATGACCGCCCCACCCTGATTGATTTCGGCATTGTTAAAGACTTCCCGGACTCTGACCTGCAATGGGAAGAGACCCGGCTGGCCGGGAATCTCCGGTTCAAGGACCGCTCCCTTGGCCAGGTCCTTGAAATCGTAGGAAAAAACCCCAAGTCGCCCGTCCTCTTTCTGCTTGGTCAGGTAGAACTCATCCTCATGGAAACTGCGGATGAAGTTGGCCTTACCGCCTTCATCGAGCCACATGTAGTCCTCTTCCTGGAAGATGTTGGTCACCAACTGGCCGACGAGCAGCATGAGGATGCCGACATGGATAAAACTGATGCCCATGATCGACCAGCGGGGACGCCAGTAGCGGGCATGGGCCAGGACCAGATTCAGCGCCAACAGGGGACCAATGAGGTAGCCTCCCGGCAAGACCACCGGGATAAACCTGAGGAAATTGCCCCCGGGCCAGAATTCCGGATAGCGCCAGATGGCGATAAAGCTTTCGAAGTAGATATCCTGGGCCTGCCGGATACCAATCCGGACCTGGTCCAGGGTACCGAAAAAGACCAACAGGACGGAGAACCCGAGCAGGAAAACCGATAACCTGAGGGACCCCAACTCCTTCAAAAGCCGCTTGAAAAACGGGAGTATATGCATGGGAAGGCTAGAATGTTATCGAGTCAATAAATGCCGCGTAGGATTCCAACTCTCCCTCAACAGCCGATCCCGGTCCCGTCATCTTGAAAAACCAGGTCTTGCCGCCATGGGAAACAGCCGAGACCACCATCTGGATAGCCTCTCCACCGGCCGTTACGCCAGCCGGGCCGGTCAGGGACACCTGCCAGGCGTCCATCCCTGAAATTTCCACCTGCTTGACCAGGGCCAGGGCGGAATCCGGATCCAGCGGAGGCAAACCGACCTGGCGGCGCCAGCGGTTGATATTGGCTGCCTGACCGCCAACATCGCCCGGGAAAGCGCTTACGGAAACATCCGCCAGCGTTTCCGGCGGAGATCCGGTCTGGAAAGCTTTCAGGACCATGCTCGAGGGTGCTTTCTCGACCCAGCCCTGCGGCAGGGAGAAGGCAAATCCTGCCGCCGGGGCGGCATGGGCGCTATGGTCATGGCCATCGTGCTCAGAGTGACCCTCGGGGAGTTCCGGCTGCGGACTTTCCGCCACTTCCTGGACTTCCACGTATTCCGGTTCGGCCTTGCCGCATCCGGTGATAAAGGTGGCCACGGCCATGGAAACCATGATCAGGCCGGCATTGAAACAGGCGGCTCCGGAACGACCTTGCGGGCGTTCCGGCTCAACTCCATTATCAGATGTTATAGGGGGCATGGCGCAAAGGTAACCATCCCGTTTCACTGTAGTCAAGTAAGGCCGGAAATCATTTTTCCGAAAAACCAAACCGGCCCCCAACGTCGACCTCAATCAAACTTGCGACGCCCTTCAAGAGCGCTCCTGAGGGTAGTGGCATCGGCGTAGGGAATCCCTCCCCCACTGGGCAGGCCAAAGCCAATGCGGCTGACCTTGATAGGGAGACCGGCAACAATCTCCTCCTGCAGGTAATGGCAGGTAGCCTCCCCCTCGATATCATTGGAAAGGGCGAGAATGATTTCCGCAACCGCCTCCTTCTCCAGCCGCTCCCGCAAACCTGACAGGTTGAGGTTTTCGGGGCCCACCCCATGGATTGGAGAAAGTTTTCCCTGGAGGACATGGTACCGCCCGCGGTAGGCACCCGCCCGTTCCATCGAGCGCAGGTCAGTGACGGATTCGACGATACAGAGCAGCGACCCGTTCCGTGAATGGTCCTGGCAGATTCCACAAGCGCTGCCCTCGCTCAGGTTTCCACATGTTGGGCAGGCGGCAACCTTGGTCCGGGCCTGTTCAAGGGCCTCCATGAGTTCATTGCAGGCATCCGGTCTTTCCACCAGGAGATGCAAGGCAACACGCTCGGCCGAGCGGTAACCCAGGCCGGGCAACCGCTTCAGGCATTGCTGGAGGTACTCGAAGGAGTCGGACACGTTCGGTTAGTCCTTCCTAGAATCCGGGCATTCCGGGAACCTGAAACTCCGCCGTGACGGCAGACATGGCTTCCTCGCTCCTCGAGGAGGCCTCCTTGAGGGCGTTTTGCACAGCCTCGAGGATAGTCTCCTCCACCAAGGCGGCATCCTCCTTGAGGAAATCCGGATCCAGCTTGATGCCCTTGATCTCCGATTGCAGGGAAACGGTTACCGTGACCGCTCCACCCCCGCTGGCGATATCAATTGTCTGTTGGGCGAGTTCTTCCTGCAAAGCTGTCATTTTCTTCTGCAGCTTCGCCATCTGCTTCATCATTTTGCCAAGTCCTGCCATGATGGGGAGACGGTTCCCAAGAGCGGGAAGAAAGTCAAGTCTGGCTCAGGCCTTCCACAACCGGGCGAATCGGCGCGCCACCTCGACATGCAGGCGAATGCCCAGTGGAAGCAGGTCATCATTGAAGTCAAAAGCTGGATGATGACAGGCGGGCACGGTCTCCCTGTCTTCGGGACAGGCAGGCAGGAAGTAGAAGAAGGAAGGAACTTTCTCCCCGAAAAAGGCAAAGTCCTCCCCGCCAAGGATGGGATCGACCTGCAGCAACCGGTCCTCATCACCGGATTCCCGGACCGTGGCCAGGAAGATCTGCTCGGCCTTCGGGTGATTGATGAGGACAGGGTATCCCACTTCGCAGCGAATCTCCACCTTTGCCCCGTGAGCCTCCGCGACCCGGTGGGCAACCTGGATGATCCGGTCCCGGAGATCCTCAAGCACCGTCATATCGAGCGCCCGGAAGGTCCCGTGCAACTGGGACTTCCCGGCAATGATGTTGTAGGCGGTCCCGGCATGGAAACGGGTGACGGAAACAACCGCCGGCGTCCGCGGGTCCATTCCGCGGGAAACGATTCCCTGCAGCTGGTCGACGATAGCCGCTCCTATGTAGAGCGGATCGATGCAGTTCTCCGGAAAAGCGGCATGGCCACCAACCCCTATAACCTCGATGTCAAAGGTGCCCGTTCCCGCCATCAGGGGGCCTGAGTTGTAGGCGATGCGACCGCTCTTGAGATTCGGGTCCGGCAAGTTGTTATGCAGGCCGAATATGGCCTCCACTTGCGGATCCTCAAGAACGCCCTCCTGGCACATTTTTGCGGCACCAGCTCCCCCCTCCTCCGCGGGTTGGAAAATGAACTTAACCGGCCCGCCCAGCTCGTCCCGCAATCCGGCCAGCACCTGGATGGCGCCCACTAGCATGGCGGTGTGCCCGTCGTGCCCGCAGGCGTGCATCTTCCCCTTTGTCCGGGAAGCCCACTCCACGCCACTGACTTCCTCGATGGGCAGGGCATCCATGTCGGCCCGCAGGGCGACACAGGGACCCTCCAGTTCCTTTCCCAGGGTGACTACCACCCCACTGCCGGCCAGGCCGGTCTTGATGTCCAGCCCCTCTATCCCGGAAATGGCCTCAACAACCCTGCCCGCCGTGCGGTATTCCTCATAGGCCAGCTCGGGATGCTGATGCAGATCGCGGCGCAGGGCGGTTATATCCGGCAAAATGGCGTCGATGGATTCGTTCAGGGACTGGTTCTTCATGGAAAACGGACCTTGTTGAAAGTGCAGGGAAGACGATGACGCAATTTCAACTTTCCTGCAATCCAATCCACATGTCCGCGGTCGAATTGCTAGCGCTTGCCGCCAACTGAATCCATGCGGCCGATCTGGCGCCCCCGGACAAACCCGTTCTGGATAGCCCAGATGATCAGCTCGGGTGTACTGCGCACGCCCACCTTGGCCATCACGTTGCGGCGGTGCCCCTGCACGGTGGCGACGCTCAATCCCAGCTTGGTAGCGATTTCCTCATTGCTTGATCCCTGCCCGAACAACTTGACCATCTGTTCCTCCCTCGGGGAAAGCGTCTTGTAAAAGGCCTCGGGCTCCCGCACCAGCTTCATGAATGCCTCCTCAATGCTGTCGGAGTAGTAGGTCCGTGATTGCTCCAGCGCACGAAAGGCCTTTTTCAACTCGACTCCGCTGGTCTCCTTCTTGTCGAGGACCCCCATCACAATGCTTTTCTTCAGCTTGATGACCGGGTAATTGCTGACATGGGCAGTCAGGACCAGTATCCGCGTGTTGGGCCGCCGGGCCAGTTGCCAGTCAACATAACGCAGGCCATCCCCGTCAGGCAGGTCCAAATCGAGGAGGACCACGTCCATCTCCACCGACTCGCTCAGGGCATTGGCCTCAGCCAGGCAATCCGCTTCGCCGACGATTTCCAGTCCCTCCTCTTTCAGCCAGCCGATCAGGAATTCACGCATCATCTTCTCGTCCTCTACCACCAGTACTTTTCGAATGTCCATGTTCCAGAAGGTCGGGCCAGCCGCGGGCCCCGGCAAGCGAGATAATTACCTGAATTCAGGTAATTTGCCGGGTTCAATAAACAAAAAAGGCCCTGCCGGAAGGCAGGACCTTTGCAAAGATTCGAGAAGCGGGAGGCTCAATAGCGATAGTGATCGCTCTTGAAGGGACCTTCCACTTTGACCCCGATGTAGTCGGCCTGTTCGGGCGTCAGCTTGGTCAGGCGGGCCCCGATCTTCTCGAGGTGCAGGCGAGCCACTTCCTCGTCGAGGTGCTTCGGCAGGATGTAGACGCCGGGGGTGTATTGTTCAACATGCTCCCACAATTCAATCTGGGCCAGAACCTGGTTGGTGAAGCTGTTGGACATGACAAAACTGGGATGGCCGGTGGCACAGCCCAGATTGACCAGGCGTCCCTCTGCGAGAAGGTAGATGGCGTGCCCGTCGGGGAAGGTGTACTTATCGACCTGCGGCTTGATATTGGTCCGCTCCACTCCCTTGAGGTTCTTCATGTTGTCGACCTGGATCTCATTATCGAAGTGACCAATGTTACAGACGATTGCCTGGTCGGCCATTTTCTCCATGTGCTCCAGCTTGATAATATCCTTGTTGCCGGTGGTGGTAACATAGATGTTCCCCCAGCCAAGGGTATCCTCGATGGTCAGGACACGGTAACCTTCCATGGCCGCCTGGAGGGCGCAGATGGGATCGATTTCCGTCACCACCACCTGGGCTCCCATGCCCTTGAGCGCGGCGGCGCAGCCCTTGCCGACATCCCCGTAGCCGCAGACGACGGCAACCTTTCCGGAGATCATGACATCGGTGGCCCGCTTGATACCATCGATGAGGCTTTCCCGGCAACCGTAGAGGTTGTCGAACTTGCTCTTGGTCACGGAGTCATTGACGTTGATCGCCGGCACCAGGAGCGTGCCCTTCTTCTGCATTTCATAGAGGCGGTGGACACCGGTCGTGGTTTCCTCGGACACCCCTTTCCATTCCTTGACCACATCGTGCCAGCGGGTCGGTTCCTCCGCCTTCACATGACGGAGCAAATCCTTGATGACCTGCTCCTCCTCGCTGCCAGACGGCGTATCAATCCAGTCGCTGCCGTCCTCCAGTTCATAGCCCTTGTGGATCAGCAGGGTGGCGTCGCCTCCATCATCAACGATGAGCTGCGGACCCTTGCCGTCCGGCCAGGTCAGGGCCTGGTAGGTGCACCACCAGTACTCTTCAAGGGATTCACCCTTCCAGGCAAAGACCGGAACGCCACTGGCCGCGATGGCCGCGGCGGCGTGGTCCTGGGTTGAAAAAATATTGCAGGAACACCAGCGGACATCCGCCCCGAGGTCCCTGAGGGTCTCGATAAGAACCGCTGTCTGCACGGTCATGTGAAGCGAGCCCATGATGCGCACCCCGGCCAGCGGCTTGGATGCGGCATACTTTTCCCGGGTAGCCATCAAGCCGGGCATCTCGTGCTCGGCAATCTCGATTTCCTTGCGACCAAAATCGGCGAGGCCGATATCCGCAACCTTGTAGTCCAGTGCTTCCTGTACGTCTGTACTCATGGTAAAATTCCTTTTTTAGCTGTTGATGGCGGCCTTCAACTCATCGACTCGATTGAGCTGCTCCCATGGCATCTCAGGTTTGCCGAAGTGGCCATAGTGGGTGCTGGCGCGATAGATCGGCCGGAGCAGATCCAGCTGGTCAATGATGTCCGCCGGCTTGAAATTGAAGACCTTCTTGATGGCCTCAATGATCTCGGCATCCGGATACTTGCCGGTGTCGAATGTCTCGATGTGGATGGAGGTCGGGTGCGGATAGCCGATGGCATAGGCCACCTGCAGCTCACAGATATCGGCCAGGCCGGCAGCGACGATGTTCTTGGCCACCCATCGGCACATGTAGGCGGCCGAGCGGTCGACCTTGGAGGGATCCTTCCCGGAGAAAGCGCCGCCGCCATGGCGGCCCCAGCCCCCATATGTATCAACAATAATCTTCCGTCCGGTCAGTCCCGCATCCCCTTCCGGACCACCGATGACAAAATTGCCCGTCGGATTGATGAGGTACTGGGTACTCCCGTTTAAAAGCTCATGCGGAAGGACCTTGCGGACAACTTCCTCGATGATGTAGGCCTCGATCTCAGCATGGGAAACGGTATCCTTGTGCTGCGTGGAAACAACCACGTTGTCGATGTGGGTAATCTTACCATCCTCGTAGGCGATGCAGACCTGGCTTTTGGCGTCGGGCCGGAGCCAGTCGACGGCCTTGGCCTTGCGGAGGGAAGCCAGCTTGCGGAGAATGCGGTGGGCAAACATGATCGCGGCCGGCATATACTCCGGCGTCTCATTGCACGCGTAGCCGAACATGATTCCCTGGTCACCAGCCCCCTGCTCGGCCGTTTCCTTCCCTTCCGCCGCACGGGCATCCACCCCTTGGGCGATGTCCGCACTCTGGCGCGTGAGGTAGTTGTTGATAAAAACGTCGTCCGCGTGGAAAACCGGATCGTCCTCCTTGTTCTCGTAGCCGATTTCGCGAATGGCCTCCCGGATGACGGTGTTGTAGTCGAATTTCGCCTTGGTGGTGATTTCACCGGCGACCGTCACCATGTTGCTCTTGACCAGTGTCTCACAGGCAACCCGGCTGCCCGGGTCCTGCTCGAGGCAGGCGTCGAGGATGCTGTCGGAAATGTAATCCGCCACTTTGTCAGGATGGCCCTCCCCGACGGATTCAGAACTGAATTTCATTGTGATTCCCATGGTTTCCGTAATGTGGCCATCCGGGCCCTTGGCGCAAGTCAAAACATCATCTTATCCTGATAACATGATGAATGGTTGTGATTTACCCTGGGAGGCTTGAAATAAGTGGTTCATGGTAGTAAGGAAAGAGCATGTCCAAAGCGCAGCTGATAGTGTTTTACGACGGAAACTGCCCCTTTTGTGTGGGCTGGGTCAAATTCCTCCTCGACCGGGACGGGCACGACCGGCTGCGCTTTGCCTCCCTCGACAGCGCCTGGAGCACCCGCTTCTTCAGTGAGCACAACCTGAAACATCCGGGAAAAGACAGCATCGTGGTCTGGGATGGCGAATTTATCCGGCAACGCTCAGCGGCGGCGATGGCCATCGCGGAGGCCCTGCCGGGAATCTGGCAACTGGGCCGCCATATGGATATCCTTCCGAGGGGCTTCAGGGACGGCACCTATGACTGGGTGGCCCAAAACCGCTACAAGTGGTTCGGCAAGTACAACAGTTGTTGGGTCCCAAAAGCGGGGGACCGCCGGAAATTTCTCGATTTCGAGGAGAGCCCCAGCCAGGATGCCGCCCATGGAAGTCAGCCAGTCGACAATCCGACTCCGCAGTAACGGCCAGGGAACCTACGAGGTAACGGGCGAACTGGACCGGATCCTTCGTGAGTCGGGCCTCCGGGACGGCCTCATGACCGTCTTTTGCCGCCATACCAGCTGCAGTCTGGTCATCATGGAAAACGCGGACCCGCGCGCCCGCCGGGACCTCGAGGCCTGGTTGCAGCGACTGGTACCGGAGAACGATCCCCATTTCACCCATACCCTTGAGGGGGCGGACGACATGCCCAGCCACATCAAGATGGCCCTGACCCGGACTTCTGAAAACATCCCCTTCAGTGGAGGCAGACTGAGCCTTGGCACCTGGCAGGGATGTTTCCTCTGGGAGCACCGGTCCCACCCGCACACCCGCGAATTGCAGGTGACATTGATCGGACAATAGGCCATTCCGCGGCCGCCCTGGCGCTCCGTCGACAGCTGATCCCGATGCGCTCTTGACTCCATCTGGAGCATGGGCATTGCTAGCGGGCTATGTTGGAAACCCTGACCAACCGCATCGGCAGCGCCTTGCGCACCTTGAGTGGCAAAGGCAAGCTGACCGAGGAGAACATGACCGAGAGCCTGCAGGAAGTCCGCAAGGCCCTACTCGCTGCGGACGTCCATTTCCGGGTAGCCCGGGAATTCATCGAACGGGTCAAGCAGGAATGCCTCGGGCAGAAGGTTCTGGATTCCGTCACCCCGGGACAGATGGTGGTCAAGATTATCCACGACGAGCTGGTCAAGCTTCTCGGGGAAGGGACCACCCATCTTGAGGAAAAGAAGCCGCTCCGGGTACTTCTGTTGGGCTTGCAGGGTTCGGGCAAGACGACTTTTGCCGGCAAGCTGGCACTGCACTTGCGGAAGCAGGGATACACGCCCGCCCTCATTGCCTGTGATGTCTACCGTCCTGCCGCCATTGACCAGCTGGAGACTATCGCCAAGGCCAACGACTTCCTCTTCTATGGGGAGCGCGACAACAAGGATGTTCCCCGGATTGGCCGTAACGGCTGGGACTGGGCCAAGCAGCAGGGAGCCGATGCGATCATCTTTGACACTGCCGGCCGGCTGCAGATCGACGAGCCGCTGGTCAAGGAAGTGGTCGACCTGAAGGCAGCCGTCATCCCCGACGAAAGCCTCCTCGTGGCGGATGCCGCCCTTGGCCAGGAGGCCGTGAACGTTGCCAAGACCTTCAACGAGGCGGTCCAATTAAGCGGTATCGCGTTGACCAAGCTGGACGGCGATACCCGTGGCGGGGCCGCGCTCTCGATGAAGGCCATCGCCCAGGTGCCGATCAAGTTCATGGGTGTCGGGGAAAAGGTCTCCGATCTGGAGATTTTCCATCCGGACCGGCTCGCCGGGCGGATTCTCGGCATGGGAGACGTCGTTTCCCTGGTCGAAAAGGCCCAGGAAAACATCGACCAGGAAGATGCCCAGCGGATGGCGGAAAAGCTCCAGCGGGCGGAATTCAATTTTGAAGACTTCCTCAGCCAGATGCAGGCGGTCAAGAAGATGGGATCGCTTGGCGGACTCATGAAAATGATGCCGGGCATGGGCAACATGGAGGTCGGTGACAAAGAGGAAAAGAAACTCAAGCACACGGAAGCACTCATCCAGTCCATGACCGTCCAGGAACGCCGCAATCCGAATATCCTCAACGGAAGCCGGCGTAATCGCATTGCCCAGGGAGCCGGTCTTCCGGTCAAGGACCTCAACGCTCTCATCAAGCAATTCCAGCAGATGAAGAAAATGATGCGCATGATGAAGGGTCCCAAGGCCCGCAAGATGCTCAAGAAGATGAAGAATTCCGGCATGGACATGCCCGGTATGGAAGGCATGGGCGGCTTTCCGGGAATGTGAGGACTCTGCGTCGTGGACAAGGCCGCTCTCAGCGAACATATGCGGAACTGCTCGTCCCCGATCGAGCCGTTGCCAACGGGGACCGGTCCCCGGATCAGGCAAGCGGAGGGAATCCGTGCGGTCGTCTTTGATGTTTACGGCACCCTTTTCATCAGCGGTTCCGGCGACATCAGTCTGGCCCGCAATGAGGATCGCAGCCCGGCCATTGTCGCCTCCCTCGAGACAGCGGGATTCCAGCTCATTGAACACGCGGCCCCATGGTCGAAGGCCTTCATGGAAGAACTCGAATTTGCCCGCAATGAGCGCCTCGAACAGGGCATCCCCTACCCTGAGGTCCGGATTGGGGAAGTCTGGCAGGCGCTGGTGGAAAGGGCTGCGAGGGACAATTGGTTGAGCGGTGACGGCAGTATCGAACTGGCCATCGTCGACCATGAATGCCGGGTCAATCCCTGCTGGCCCATGCCCGGGCTGCAAAAAACGCTTGAGGAGCTGGGGCGACGCGGGCTCGCAATGGGCATCGTTTCCAACGCCCAGTTCTACACCCCCCTGCTCTTCAAGGCATTGCTGGGCCAGCCGCTTGAGGACTTTGGTTTCGAGGATGCCCGCTGCGTCTGGTCCTACATCGAACGGGAAGGCAAGCCGTCCAAGGATTTGTATCGAAAACTCAAGGACAAATTGGCTATTGAAGGCATCGCCCCGGAGGAAACCCTCTACATCGGCAATGACATCCGCAACGATATCTGGCCGGCCAGGGAACTGGGCTTCCGCACCGTCCTCTTTGCCGGGGATGAGCGCTCACTGCGCTGGCGCAAGGAGGATCCGGATTGTTCCGGAGTCCAGCCGGAGTTTGTCATCACGGAACTGGGCCAGTTGCTGGAGATTGTCGCGGGATGAAAAAAATGCCCCGGAGGGCCGGGGCATTGTTCAAACCAATAAACAAACAAGAATCCGTTAGTATCTTGAAATCAGCAGGTCCCGTTGCCAGGCCATCTCCTTGGGCATATGGTCCCAGAGCTTGAGGAACAGTTCCTCATGGCCGAGGGTCTGGACAAGGAGGGTCTCGCCGTCGATTTTCATCAGCTCGTCCCAATCCTCGCGGGAGAAATCCAATCCATTCCAGTCAATGTCCTCATAGCGGGGCATCCACCCGAGGGCGGTCTCACTGGCGTGGGCGTCCCCGTTGACCCGCTGGACAATCCACTTGAGCACACGGGTGTTCTCACCGAAGCCCGGCCAGAGCCACTTGCCTTCGGCGGTCTTGCGGAACCAGTTCACGTGGAAGATGCGGGGAATTTCGCTGATCGCCTTGCCCATCTTGAGCCAGTGGCGGAAGTAGTCGCCCATGTGATAACCGCAGAACGGCAGCATGGCAAACGGGTCCCGACGCATGGAGCCCACCTGGCCCTCGGCCGCAGCGGTCTGTTCGGAACCGACGGTGGCTCCGAGGTAAACCCCGTGCTGCCAGTTGAAGCTCTGGAAAACCAGCGGAATGGTGGTCATGCGGCGGCCACCAAAAATCATCGCCCCCACTTCGACACCGGCGGGATTTTCCCATTCCGGGTCAATGACCGGACAATTCCGGGCCGGTGCGGTAAAGCGGCTGTTCGGGTGCGAGGAGAGGATTTCCTTGCCGTTCTCGTCGGTCTTACCGGGCGTCCAGTCGTTGCCCTTCCAGTCGATAAGGTGGTCCGGCGTTTCCTCAGTCATCCCTTCCCACCAGACGTCCCCATCGTCGGTCAAGGCAACATTGGTGAAGATGGTGTCCCGGCCACAGGAATCGAGCGCCATGGGGTTGGTGACCGCGCTCGTCCCCGGAGCCACCCCGAAGAATCCGGCCTCCGGATTGATGGCCCGCAGTCTGCCTTCCGGGTCGGGCTTGATCCATGCAATATCATCCCCAATGCAGGAGACTTCCCAGCCCTCTTCCTTCAGTTCCTTGGGCGGGATCAGCATCGCGAAATTGGTCTTGCCGCAGGCACTCGGGAAGGCCGCCGTGACATAGGTCTTGCGGCCAGTAGGATCCTTCACGCCGAGGATAAGCATGTGCTCGGCCATCCACCCCTCGTCCCGGGCAATGGTGCTGGCAATGCGCAGCGCAAAGCACTTCTTCCCCAGCAGGGCGTTGCCGCCATAACCGGATCCAATGGAAAGGATGGTCTTGTCTTCCGGGAAGTGGGCAATGTAGGTATTGGCCGGATCGCAGGGCCATGGCACATCATCTTCCGGCTTGTGGATGGGTGACCCCACTGAGTGCACACAGCGCACATAGTCCCGGCTGTCGCCGAGGACTTCCCATATCTGCTTCGAGACCCGGGTCATGATGCGCATGTTGACGACGACGTAGGGGGAATCGGAAATCTCAATCCCGATCTTGGAGATGGGCGAACCAACCGGGCCCATGCTGAAGGGGATGACGTACATCGTCCGGCCCTTCATGCAGCCCTTGGCGAGGTTATTGATCTTGGCCTTCATTTCGTCCGGAGCCATCCAGTTATTGGTCGGCCCGGCCTCATCCTTGGAAACCGAGCAAATGAAGGTCCGGCTCTCGACCCGGGCCACGTCCTTGGGGTCTGAACGGAAAAGATAACTGTTGGGGCGCTTCTTCTCGTTCAACTTGATGCAATGGTTGCGGGCCACCATCATTTTGAACAGGGCATCCGCCTCCTCGTCACTGCCGTCCACCCAGTGGACACGGTCGGGAGTCAACAGGCGGGTAACGCGCTCGACCCAATTGACAACGTCCTGGTTGGTTGTCGGGGGCTCGGCATTCAGGGGGTAGTCGCACATGGGGGCGACAGTATCTACTGTGTTCTCACTCATAGTATTTCTGTCTTCGTATATAAGCTGTTAATTCCAAATTTCATTAATCCCATCAATTAAATGGGCTAATCTCGGAACAAAAGTTTTTTAGAATTACTAATCCTGAGTGTCAAGCCATTAGGGTCTCAGTCGCGCTTCCTGCTCAATTGTGCATGCGCCCACATGATACAAATCACCAGGGAAAGCCCCGGGGCCCAGATCAAGGCAAAGAATCCGCCATCAAAGACTCCATTGCGAACCATGTCCCGGGTTGCGAGGTCCATCCCCAGCAAATGCCCGGCAATCGGGAAGAGCACGGCTCCGAGAAAGCCCCCGGCAAGGCAAATTAAGGCGACCAGCCCCAACCAGCGGAGGCCCCAGACAAGAATTGACTTGAGCTTCCCTGGCATCTCAGCGGCCGGATTGCCGGGCTTCCCGACGGTAGACCCGGGTGATACTCTTGACAATATCCGGAATTGTCCGGCCCTCCGTGGAAATGCCAATCCCGGCAGCCATGTAGACAGGCTCCCGCTCCTCCATCAGGGAGCGGATGCGCTCCTCGGGATCCTCGACATTGAGCAGGGGCCGCTTCGGGTTGCCAATCGTGCGCTTGAGGATGGTTTCAGGTCTGGCAAAGAGACACACCACGAGGCCCTTTTGCTTGAGCAGCTCACTCATCCCCGGCTGAATGGGCAAGCCGCCCCCACAGGCCACAATGATACCCTCTTCGGCATGGCCGGATTCAATAAACTCCCGCTCCATGGTCCGGAACGCCCCCTCACCTTCATCGGCGAAAATTCCGGCGATGCTCTTGCCCGCCTTCTGCTCGATGGCCCAGTCGGAATCCACGAAGGTCATCCTCAGGGAACGGGCCAGGGCACGGCCAACGGCACTCTTTCCCACCCCCATGAAGCCGATGAGGTAGATGTTGGGGCGTCTGGCCTTTCCTGATTCCTGCATGCCGCCATTTCTGGACAAGGCGGACGGTGCCTTCAACTCCATTTTGCCCTGCGGATTAATTGCAGCGCCCGCTTGCCTATTCCGTACCGCCTGCCATATAAATAAGATATGCAAAAGGATGTCCTCAACGTTTCCATCAAGGGAGTGATGCCCACATCAAACGGCTGCGCCCTCTTCCTCGGGCCGGAGGACAAGACCTTCATCATTTACGTCGACTCCCAGATCGGAAATACGATCTCCATGATTATCAACAACGTGGAGCGGGAACGGCCCATCACCCACGACCTCATCAGCAACATTTTCGTCGGCCTGGGGATCAGCCTGCAGCGGATTATTATCAATGATGTCAAGGACCGGACTTTCTATGCCCGCATGATCCTCAAGATGGAGAACGAGATCGAGTCCAAGATCTGTGAGATCGATTCCCGGCCCAGTGATGCCATTGCCCTGGCCTTGCATGACGAGCGTCCAATCTTCGTCTCCCGCAAGGTCCTTGATGCGGAGGAAGATATGACCGAGCTGCTCGAACGCATCCTCAAGGAACAGGGCTGATAGATGGTGCATCGCTTGCCGCTACCGGAGCCCATTCTCCAGGGCAGCCTGCCCACGGCCCTGGCCCCGATGCAGGATGTGACCGACCTGCCTTTCATGCGCCTGCTGGGCAAGTATGGGCCACCGGATTACTTCTTTACCGAATATTTCCGGGTGCATGACCATTCCACACCGGAGAAACACATTCTCGATTCAATTGAATTGCATGGCACGGGCCGTCCCGTCTTTGCCCAAATGATTGGCGAAAACCTGCACCACCTCCGGCGTACCGCCCGGCTCCTGCAAGCTTACCCGGTCGCCGGAATCGACCTGAACATGGGTTGCCCCGCCCCCAAGGTCTATCGCAAGAATGTTGGCGGTGGCCTGCTTCGGGAACCCGGTAAGATCGAGCAGATTTTCGCCACCCTTAGGGACTGTTGCGAGGGCCGCTTCACCGTCAAGACGCGCATCGGGTTCGAGGATGACCGCCACTTCAGGACACTTCTGGACCTGGTCAACAAATACCAGGTCGACGCCCTGAGCATCCATGGCCGGACAGTGAAGCAAATGTACCGCGGCGAGGTCGATTATGACCGCATCCAGCTGGCCTGCGAGACGGTCAGCTGTCCGGTCTTTGCCAACGGCAATATCACGTCGGCCGCCAAGGCCATTGAAGTGAAGCAACACACCGGTTGCTTTGGCACCATGGTCGGGCGGTCCGCCATCCGTAATCCGTGGATTTTCCGCCAGATTCGCGAAAGCACATCCGGCCAGCCACTGACGCGGCCCACGCTTGGCGATGTCCGCCAATATGTCGATGATCTCTGGGAAGTGACCGGTCGGCCGGGCATGGAGGATATGGGGCACCTCAACCGGATGAAGAAGTTCCTCAACTTTGTCGGGCAAGGGGTAGATCCGGACGGTCAGTTCCTGCACGAAATGCGCCGGGCTCGTGAGGCAACCCCCTTCTTTGCCATCTGCGACCGGCACATGCTCGAGGAGGGAAGAAGCGAGCAGCTCTTCAACAGCGAGCCATATGCGGGCGTGCTGGCACGACCCAACCACGAGGGCTGACGCTCATTCCGGCGGAAACTTGGCGCGTGTCCCGAAGAGGGCGGTGCCGACGCGGATCAGGGTGCTCCCCTCCTCCACGGCCCACTCAAGGTCACCCGTCATGCCCATTGAAAGGACTGGCAGCTTTAATCCGCAGGCAACTTCCAGGCGGTCCCGGAGTTCCCGCAAACGGCTGAAGGTACCGCGCACAATCGTCTCATCGTCACTGAATTCACCGATTGTCATCAGGCCTTCCAATTGCAAGTGCTCACTCTCCATGACAGAAAGCGCGAGGGCCTCCGCCTCCTCCACTGAACACCCGCTCTTTGCCGGATCCTCCCCGACATTGGCCTGCAGGAGCACAGGATAGCGTTCCTTTCCCATTTCGCTGCAGAGTCGCTCGAGGATCCGGACCAGCTTTGAGCGGTCCACTGTCTGGATTCGGTCAAACGTCTCCAGGGCCAGGCGCGCCTTGTTGCTTTGCAGGGGCCCAATCAATTCCCAGTAACCCGTCGGGCCCTTGACCCCGGGGCGCTTCCCCGCAGCCTCCTGCACCCGGTTCTCCCCAATGATCCGCAGTCCGGCTGCCAGCGCCCATTCCACAGCCTGCGGGGGATGGGTCTTGGTTACGGCCATTAATTCAACTTCTGAGGACTCCCGGTTGCTCCGGTTACAAGCATCCTTAATACGACTACGCAAATCATCCAGACTGATGAGGAACTGTTGCTCGGTGTTCATTATTAAAAAAGCGCTCTAGAAATTCGTATAATTAGAAAAATTAATATTTACAAAAGCAAGCAGTGGCACTATCAGAAATATTTATGCACATTGAAAATTTTAAAATATTTTCAGATCTGGTTGAAAGTCAGTCTTTTTCGCGGGCTGCCAAGCTAAACGGCGTTACCCAGTCGGCCGTAAGCCAGCAGTTAAGGGCAATGGAAAAACACTTTGCTGTCCTTATTGTTGACCGGAGTCAAAAACAATTCCGGCTTACCCTGGAAGGCCAGAAGCTGTACGACAGCGCCAAGGAAATCCTGCATCGCTATGAGAAGTTGGTTTCCGACCTTCAGGAAATGAAGAAGGTCATCAGTGGGACCATCCACATCTCGACCATCTACAGTATCGGGCTGCACGAGCTGCCGCCCTATATCACCAAATTTCTCAAGGAATTCCCTTCGGTCAATGTCCGGGTTGAGTACCGGCGTTCCAACCTGGTCTATGAAGACATTCTGCACAACTCCGTGGACCTCGGCCTGATTGCCTTCCCGACCAAGATGCGCCAGTTGGAAGTCATCCCCTTCCTGGAGGATCAACTGGTTGTCATCTGCAATGCCGACCATCCCCTGGCCAAAAAGAAGTCGGTTGAAATCTCCGACCTTGCCGGGGAAAAGTTCATCGGCTTTGACCAGGACATCCCGACCCGCAAGGCGACCGACCAGATGTTCCGCGACTGCAAGGTCGACATCGAGCCAGTGATGGAGTTTGACAACATCGAGACCGTCAAGCGCGCGGTTGAAATCAATGCCGGCCTTTCCATCGTGCCATCCGCCACGGTGAAACAGGAATTGAAGCAGGGACTGCTCAAGTCGATCCCCATCAAGGGCTCAAATGTGACCCGGCCACTGGCCATCATCCACCGCAAGGGGCGGGTCCTGACCCCGGCGATGAAGAAGTTCATTGCCACCCTGACCGGGAAACCGCTCAAGGATGAGGCAGAGGAAGCCCCCAAAAAGCCCAAGAAGGCCAAGAAGGCTTCCTGAGACCGGCCTGTTCCGTCAATCGGCAAACCGGGAATTTCCAAAGGAAAAGCCCTGTCCCGCAGATGCAGGACAGGGCCTTTCAGGAAGATTTATGATCTCAGGCTGATTAGATTTTGCCCTTGAGACCAGCACCGGCCTTGAACTTGACCGTCTTGCTGGCCTTAATCTGGATTTGCTGGCCAGTCTGCGGATTGATACCCTTACGGGCAGCACGCTTGGCAACAGAGAATGTGCCGAAGCCAATCAGCTGGACAGCCTTGTCCTTCTTGAGGCCCTTTTCAATGCCATCGATAACAGCAGCAACCGCGCGTTCGGCGGCGGCCTTGGAGGTGTCGCCACCTAACGATTTTTGTACGGATTCTACCAACTCAGCTTTGTTCATATATAGGTTCCTTTTATTTTATTTGTTACGTTCGGAGTGAACTAATTGATGCAATGATTGAAAGAATCCCCCGTCAACGGAATTTTTGCCGGAACTTGAAGTTTTTCCGATATGTCGATTGGAATGAGCCCTTTAGTGGTGCGGAATGACGGCGGGTCACCTCCCGGATACCTTTGATAGAAAGGGATTAAGGCGAAAGCCCCGCCGCACTTGGTACGGTAAAAGGCCTCAGAAAGATTCGGGGAGTCAATTTTTCGTCAGCTTGCGGGTAGACTCTGGACGAGGAAAGTTGTCTCCCCGAAAGTCCATTGACCGTCCTCGCAGCGACTCTTGAGCCAGCCGATCCCGATGCATTTGTCGGGATTTTCCACTACACTTGTCGGAGCACCGACAATATTGTCCTCGAGCACCCAATTGTCTGGCAAGGAGGCCCGGTTGCCGGAGGTCTCAAACTGGACCAGACGACGGGTGACTCGATCGAGGCGGTGGACCCGGGCCACAACTTCCTGTCCGAGGTAGCATCCCTTATCGAAGGACAGGGCACTGAGAATGTTGGCCTCCAAAGGGTTAAGTTCCTTGGTGGAGGTATCGAGGGGAACCGAGGGAATCCCCGCATGGATACGTAGGGCCTCTGCTTCGTCCGGGTCGATGGAATCAGCTGGGACCGAAAGATCGCTTCCGGTTGGCAAAAGGAACTCCACTGATCGCGTTCCGAAATACCGTCCAGCGTATGCGCTGATGGTGTCCTTTTCCGCATAGCGGCCGCTCTCGACTGGGTCCCATCCCATGGACTGCAGGAGGCTGTTGGCATCCTCGCCAGTGAGGGCAAGTATGTCGAATTCGCCCGTCAGGTTCTCGATTTCCACATCATCGGCAATGATGTGCCGTTCGAACTTGGCCAGAAGGTTCTCCACCGGGGTCGCGTGGCTGACGAGGAGCATGGACTCCTCACTCTCCCGGAAAACAAAGCCGTCCCCCTGGATTTGACCGCGGTGGTCCAGCCAGAGGGAGTAGCGGCAGGTGCCGGCGGGTCCACGCAAATCGGCGGTCCCCTGACCTTGCAAAAAATCAAAATGATCCTCCCCGGTGAAGCGCAGGACGGCCCGGGGAGTAAATCGGTAAGCTTTCGCTGATGCCATATCTGGAGGGAAACCTAATCCGGCCGCCTTTCAAGGCGACATTGGGAAAAATTCAGCTTGCGGAGGCAATCACCTGCCCCACCCTACAACGCCATGGAGCACAAACCGCGTCAGGTCTCAGACGTCAACATTCTCGACAGTGCCGTTCTACCGGCACCGGAATACCTTTGCCGGGAACTTCCCCGGACCGAGGGGATGGCCAGCTTTGTTGCCAGTGCCCGGGATACGATCCGCAATATCCTCTTCGGGGACGATCCCCGGATGCTGCTCATTGTCGGACCCTGTTCGATCCATGATCCGGAGGCTGGACTGGAGTATGCCCGGCGCCTGGTGGAATTGAAGCGCCAGTACCAGGACCGGCTCTACATCGTCATGCGGGTCTACTTTGAAAAGCCGCGGACCACTGTCGGCTGGAAGGGACTCATCATGGACCCGGACCTCGACGGCAGTTGTGACATCCCGCTGGGCCTGAAAAAGGCGCGCCAGTTCCTCCTCGATGTCCTTTCGCTGAACCTGGCCACGGCCACCGAGCTCCTCGACCCGATCACCCCACAGTACATTTCCGACCTCATTTGCTGGTCCGCCATTGGTGCACGGACAACGGAATCCCAGACCCATCGCCAGATGGCCTCCGGTCTTTCCATGCCCCTGGGCTTTAAAAATGCCACCAGCGGGGATGTGCAGGTGGCCATTAATGCCATCCGGGCAGCCTCCCAGCCCCAGACTTTCCTCGGCATCAGCCATCAAGGCCTGGCCTCGGCCCTGGCCACCAAGGGCAATCCCAATTGCCACCTCATCCTGCGCGGAGGCTCCGACGGCACCAACTACGACCCGGAATCCATCGCCAGCGCTGTCGCCAGCCTGCAGAAGCACAAGCTCCTCCCCTCCATCATGATCGACTGTAGCCACGCCAACAGCAGCAAGGATCCGTCCCGTCAGCCGGAGGTCATGACGGAAGTCCTTGAGCAGGCCATTGAGCCGGATTCCCCGATAATGGGCATCATGCTGGAAAGCAACCTTGCGGACGGGAACCAGTCCTTCCCCCGGCCGCTGGAGGAACTGGAGTATGGCAAGTCGATTACCGATGGCTGCATCGGTTGGGAAACGACGGCCAATGCCCTCGCTGAAGGCTACGAAAAGCTGGCCCCGCTCTTCCCTGAGAAGGCCTAGTTCTCAATCCCCTTGCGGGCCGGGACACCCTGGCTGAAGTAGTGCTTCACTTCCCTCATCTCGGTCACGAGATGGGCCTTGGCGATGACCTCCTCATGCGCCTTGCGCCCGGTGAAGACCAACTCCACCTGCGCTGGCCGCTGGTCCACCAGCTCCAAAACCTCCTCCAGGGTAATCAACTCAAACCACAGGGCCATGTTGATTTCATCCAGAATGACGATGCGGTACTTGCCAGACACCAGGGCCTTCTTCGCTTTCAACAGCCCCTCATGCGCGGCTGCCCGCTGGGCCTCGGTCACCTTGCCCTTGTAGACCCAGCCGGGATCCCCATACTGTTCGTGGGTCACCGTCTCCAAGAGCGGCAGGGAATGCAGCTCCCCATAGTCCTGCCCCTTCATGAACTGGCCGATGTAGACCGGATAGCCCCGTCCGGCGGCCCGCAGGGCCAGCCCGAGGGAGGCCGTTGTCTTGCCCTTGCCGTCACCCGTGTAGATCTGGAAATACCCGTCCGCTTGCTCAGCTGTCATTCCCCAAGAAATGCCCCACCAGG
>JBFOLZ010000020.1:0-3739 GCA_040830445.1 Puniceicoccaceae bacterium | reverse complement strand
TCATCACTTTTGTCCCGGCGGCCTGGACACCTGTCTGTTCCGAACAGTGGCCCGGCTACAACGTGGCAGAGCCCTTTTTCGAGGAAGCGGATGCCATCCTCATCGGCATTACGGTTGATAACCTCCCCACCCTCCATGCCTGGACACGGGAAATGGGCGGGGTCTGGTTTCCGGTGTTGTCGGATTTCTACCCGCATGGCGAAGTGACGGCCAAGTACGGTATCCTCCGCGAGGACGGCACCTCCGAGCGGGCCCTCTTCGTCATCGATAAGGAGGGCATCCTGCGCTATATCGATGTCCACGACATCAACAAGCGGCCGCCTCTCGACATATTAATCGCGGAACTGGAAAAGCTGCAGGACTGATCAAGCTTGCCGGTTGACGGCCGTCAGGATTGGATGCCGGCATGAATCTGTCTGCAATATGCCTCCCTGTCGCGGGGCTGGTCCTGCTTGTTTCGCCGTTCCTCCACGCCTCGGGGATCGGCAAGGACAATTATCCCCTGCCCTTTACACCGGATCCGGAGCGACTCGCCAACGACATCGAGCGCTTCGCCTTCGCGGACGAGGTGGATATGCCCCCGGAAGGCGGTATTGTCTGTGTCGGGAGCAGTTCCATGCGCTTCTGGCATGATAGAATCAGGGAAGACCTTGAGGGCTTGAGCATCATTCCCCGCGGATTCGGGGGCAGTCAGTACACGGATGTTATCTATTATGCCGATGAGCTCATCCTGAAGTACCGGCCGCGGGCGGTCCTGATATATGAGGGCGACAACGACGCCAATGCAGGGAAGCATCCCCAGCGGATATTCGCCGACTTCAAGTTCCTCGTCGATATCTGCCAGTCCCAGATGCCGGGCCTCCGGTTCTACGTCATCTCCGCCAAGCCGAGCATCGCCCGCTGGGAAATCGCCGAGCAGATGCAGGAAGCCAACAAGCTGATCCGGAAACATTGCCGGAAGCGGGAGGACGTCGTCTTCATCGATTTGTGGAAGGTCATGTTGGGCAAGGATAAGCAACCCCTCCCGGACATCTTTACCGAGGACCAGCTCCACCTGAATGAGAAGGGCTATGACATCTGGACGGCTGCCATTGCCCCGATCCTGCAAGAAGGCGAAGCCGCATTCGAGGAAGAGGGAGAATAGGGTTATTCGACAATCAGAATCGTGCCCATGGCTCCATTGGGCAATTGGTAGGCATCCCCCGCCTGCCTTCCAACCAGCGCACCGGCCAACGGCGACTCCGGGGTGACCACTGTCACTTCCTCGTCCTCGACCATCAGCTCGGTTCCCCCGCAGCAGGGAAGCAGAAAGACCCACGAGCGGTAGCCATCGAAATCGCATTTCACCAGGGCACCCGTATCGATGGGCTGGCCGGTGAAGGATGCGGGTGAAAATTCGTTCAGCAGCTTTGCCTGCTCGTTCATCGAATCAAACTGGGCTGCATAGCCGCGGGCGAGATAGGAAGACTCCAGTCCCTGGGTATCCCACTTGCTTTCCGCCCGGGACTCGCTGTCGGTAGCGCCAGCCGCGGCCTGTTTATTGGCCGCCTGCAGACGCTGGATTTCAGCTTTCAGGTGCTCTGCGAGCTGTTGGAGGATATCCTGCTTGATCATTCAGTAAACCGTACCCAGGTTTCCGCCGGAAGCAAATGCCTTAGAGGCAATTTCATCATGCTGTTCAGCTATTTACAGTAAGGCATCAGCCGTGTTTATTGGAAGAGCCTAATCCGGTTCGATCAACTACCCTTCCACTGCGCTCAATCCCACATAGCCATGAAAGCCAAAGCCGTTGTCTTCACTGCCCCCAGTACCGTCGAATTCCAAACGGTCGATTGCCCGGATCCGGGTCCGGAAGACGTGGTTATCCGGGTGACCCATTCCTGGATCAGCAATGGGACGGAGGGCTCCTACTTGCGCGGGGAGCGGATTGCCGGTGACACGCCGCGGCGGGAAGGCGATCCGTGGCCATTTCCGGTTGTTTCCGGATACCAGAAAGTTGGCACGGTGGAGGCCTTTGGGGACGCGGTGACGGATCTGGCCATTGGCGAGACGGTCTTTGCCATCTGTGGTCAGGTCGAGGATATGTTTGAGCGCTGTGCCGGGCATGTGAACCCATCCGTTACCAAGCGAAGCCAGGTCTACAAACTCCCCCCGGTGCCGGACCCCCTTGCCTATTCCGGACTTGTGCTGACCCAGGTCGGCTACAATTGCGGTATCCGGGCGCCGATTGAGAAGGGCCAGGCTGCTATTGTCATCGGGGATGGCCTGGTCGGTCAGTGGGCCGCCCAGACCTTGGCCTGGCGCGGGGCGGAAGTGATGCTGGTCGGCAAGCATGATGACCGCCTGAAGCACTTTGCCGATTACCCGGGCTCCCACCTGCACAATCTGAATGATGACCCGGATTGGATCGGTGCCGCCCATCGACTCTTCCCGGGAAAGGCGACCGTCGCCGTGGACACGGTTGGCTCGTCAGAGGTCATGGACCGCTTTTTCGATGTCCTCCACCGCTTTGGTCATGCCATCAGTGCCGGCTTTTACGGAACCGAGGACAAGATTGCCCTGCAACCGCTGCGCTACGGGGAGCTTTCGATTCATTTGGTCTCCGGCGTCTGGCACCAGCGCATGCTGGAAACCATTCCGCTTATTGAATCCGGGCACTTGCAGACCCTGCCCCTTATCACCCATCACTTCCCCGCATCAGAAGCCGCCCGGGCATGGGAATTGATCGAGAGCAAGCGGGAACCGGTCCTGGGCGTCATTCTCGACTGGGAGTAATGTCATGATGAAATCTCTACAAATCACCACTCCCGGAAAGGCGGAAATCATCGATCTGGAGGAGCCTCGTCCAGCCGCCGGGGAAGCCCTCCTGTCCATAGAGGCAGTAGCCACCTGTCCGCATTGGGACCGCCACATCTACGAGGGGGATCCCATGTTCGAGGGTCATAAGCTGGACTACCCCTACTGGCCGGGCCAACCGGGACATGAGGCCATTGGACGGGTTGAAGCTGTTGGGGATGGGGTTGATGAAGGTCTTGTCGGCCGGCGGGTCGCTGTCTGGCGAGCGGCCCAACCTTACATGAACGGACTCTATGCGACGCATGGTATAGTCGACGCAGAAAGACTCCTGCGCATTCAGGAGGACCTCTCGGCGGAAAAGGTTACTTCGCTCGAGCTGGCCATGTGTGTCCAGGTCTCCATTGACCAGTTGAGCGAAATCAATGCTATTGCCGGCAAGCGGATACTGCTGGGTGGTCTTGGTCCAGGTGGGATAGTCGGGCTGCAGCTGCTCAAGGCAGCCGGTGCTGCTGAAGTGGTGGCTATTGATCCGGTGGCAGAGCGGCGTGAACTGGCCCTCCAATTAGGAGCGGATGCCGCGGTCCCACCCGGCGATCCCCTGGTCAGTGTTTCCCGCTCCGGCCCGGATGCCTTTGATGCCGCCCTCGATACGACGGGTCTGAAGGTCTCCATCGAGGCCCTTATGAACGCCTGCAAGCGGGCTGTGGCCATCTTTGGGGTTCTGCGGGAATACGTCTCCCTCGGCCCCGCACAATGGTACGGCGGTTTTTTCCTGATTGCCTACGGCGAACATAACCGGGGGGCTGCCGGGCGGGCCTACCAGGGCATCCTCGATGGGCAGCTCGACCTCACACCGCTGTTCAGCCAGAAAATGCCCCCCTCGCAATACAACAAGGCCGTGGGCCCCCCGCACAACATGCCAGGCCCACAAGTGCTCTTCCAT
>JBFOLZ010000019.1:0-2172 GCA_040830445.1 Puniceicoccaceae bacterium | reverse complement strand
TCCCCTCTTTACCACCGCATTCTCACCCTTCATTTCCGGGGGTGCGGCCGCCTTTCCCTCCGGAACCGGCGGGGGCGCCACCCCCCTCTTCACCTTTCCCCCCCCGGCTTTTCTTAGCGGGCCGTGGTTTTTTGGCTGGCGCGGGGGGCGGACGGGGCTCACCACCCCCCTGCAGTCCCTCCCCCGCCGCTATTCCCAGGGAACGACCTATTTCTACACCATCCTCGCGGTTGTCCCGAACACCCTCGTGCTGGGGATCATGATCTACACCCTGTGTATCTTCATATCCACCGCGATGGGGATCAATACAACCGTGTTCGACCTCGGGCTATTCACCCTCAACGGGTTCCAGCTGACCATGCTCGTCACCGGCATGGTGATTGTCGTCTACACGACCCTGGGCGGCCTGTGGGCGGTCATGGTCACGGATGCGGTGCAGTTTCTCATTGTCCTGCTCATCACCATGGTAATGACGCCCTTAGCCTACACGCACCTTGGTGGAGGCAATCCCCTTGACGGCATCAGTCGGCTCTTTGCGGAAGCCCCGGAGGGATATTTCTCCATCGGCCTGGAGGGCAAACCGTTCCTTTTCTGGCCGACCTGGTTCATCTACATCATTTTCGGCTACAACGTGAACTGGCATATCGCCCAGCGCTATTACAGCATATCGGATGAACGCGATACCCGCAAAATGGCCTACTGGTGCGGCGGATTGTCCTTCATCATGCCGATGCTCTGGATCCTGCCCATTCTCGTGACCCCGATCCTGTTTCCGAACATCCAGGAGCTCTGGCCGGACCTCGCCAAACCCTCGGAAGCCTCCTTCGTAACCCTTGCCCTGGCCATCCTTCCCCATGGCCTGCTCGGCCTGCTGACAGCGGCCATTTTCGCCGCCACCATGAGCTCTACCGATACTACCTTCAACTGGCTCGGCGCAGTCCTGACCAAGGATGTCTACGTCCCCCTCACCGAGAAGATCCGCAAGGAGACACCGAGTGAGCGCACTCAGCTGTGGGTAGGAAAAGGGGTTGTGGCATCCCTCGGTATTATTGCCATCTGGATTTCCTTCAACATCCAGAAGTACGGCGGGGCCTTCGATGTCTACATGAAGGCGGAATCCCTCTACAAGATTACCCTCTTCGTCCCGGTTTTCTTCGGATTGCTCTATACCCGCACCCCATGGTGGTCCGCCATCGCTTCGGTAGCCGCGGGCGTGATTTCCGTCCTGGCAGTCGGGGTGGCGGCGGCCTTGCAGACCGAGGACAATCTCAGCTTCATGAACATCCTCTTTGCGGACATGGAGGTAACCTCCTTCGGCCTCGTCTTCACCCGCTATGAATTGAATGCCCTGGTCGGGCTCGCGGTCAGCGGTGGGGTCTTCCTCTTCTCCGCCTTCCTCGACAAGCGCACCGGCCTCTTCAAGGAGCGCATTGAGTCCTTTGAAAAGGACCTGCAGACACCGGCCCACGAGGACCCGGACCACAAGATTGGCCCTGAAGGCCTCAAGGCCTACCGCCTGATGGGCATCCTCGCCATCGGACTCGGCGTCGTCCTTCTCATCCTCTCTGTCTTTACGATGACCAGCGGTGGCTGGCTCAATGCCATTGTGGGCGGGCTTGCCATCGGCATCGGCTTCATTACGATTAAGGCCATCCACACCTATCAGCGGGTGCACTGTCTGGAATCCACTCAATAACCTGTTTCCAATTATGAAAATGACAAGACGTGACCTACTTCGCCTCGGCGGTTCTTCCCTCCTCTTTGCCGGACTATCCCCACTCTCCTCCCTGGCATCAGGAGGCACCCAATCCTCCTCTCGCCGTCTCTTTTTCAACGAAGCGGACCTTCCCCGCATCCGGGCCAATGCCCAGAGTCCGCTCCTCAAGTCCATTTTCAACGAATGGGCTGCCTACACACCTGCCGATCTTGAGGCCGCCTACGAAAAGTTCACGCAGTCCAGAGATATTGTCCGGGACTTCATGGCCATCCTGCGGGGAATCGATAACCTCGCTGCCGCCCACATGGTTGCGCCTGATGAAGCCAAGGCAGCGGCCATCGTCGATACCATGGAGCGGATCATCCTGGAACCGTACTGGGATTATTTCCGCGATGGCGGGACGGAGGTCATTGGCATCCAGCGCGCCTCCTACGCCACTGTCCACTTGCTCATTG
>JBFOLZ010000018.1:0-5833 GCA_040830445.1 Puniceicoccaceae bacterium | reverse complement strand
TAGCCTAATCAATCATCCCGAGACGCAATCCGATCTCAATACAATTGCCCCCAAGCACTTTCCGGAGCACATTGCGCGCATTATGACAAAGGACTTGGAACCATACCGGCCGGCCCTCCATTCACCTCTTCCGGGGGATATCCTCGACAGTTTGCGCCACTATCACCAATTCCTTCCCCGGCACCTTCAACCCATGCTTACGGACATGCAATTGACGGGACGCGCAAGGCCACCTGCCATGGTTGATGTCTACGGCGAACAGGATCCGCCCTTTGGCAAACTGACCGAGGCCCTCGACCAACTGCAGGCGGGCGAGATCTATGTCGGCAGCCTGCCGTCACAAAGCTGTGCCTGCTGGGGGGAGATTTTGACAGCCACCGCCCGTTCCCGGGGCGCTGTCGGGGCGGTTGTCAATGGTCCTCATCGCGATACGCCCAAGGTTCTTGAACAGAACTGGCCTGTCTTCAGCACGGGGCGCTTCGCCCAGGATTCACGGGTTCGCATGCGGGTGGCGGACTTCCGGGTCCCTATCGAGATCGAAGGCATCGTGATCCGGCCGGGAGATCTTATCTTCGGTGACCTCGACGGGGTTGTCGTGATCCCGCAGGCCTGTGAATCGGAGGTCCTCGACAGGGCGCTGGAGAAGGCCCGGGCCGAAAACCTCGTCCGCAGGGAAATCGAGGCGGGTCTCTCCAGTACGGAGGCCTTTGCCAAGTATGGTGTTCTTTAATCGCGTACCGTATTCACCATGGATGCCTTCAACCTGACAAACGATACCGTCCTCATTACCGGAGGTGGAACTGGATTGGGTCTGGGAACGGCCCACTGCCTGACCGCCTGCGGGGCCAAGGTCATCCTCGTCGGCCGCCGTGAATCCGTCCTCCAGGAGGCGGTCAAGACGGTCGGCGATTCGGCTCACTATATCGTGCACGACGTGACCAACCTGGCCGCGAATGCCGGAATGGTCGAGCAGGCCGAAGCGGAATACGGCCCGATCCATCACCTGATCAACAATGCCGGGGTCCACCTGAAGAAGCCCATTGAAGCGATTGATGATGATGAATTTCAGACGGTTCAGCAGACGCATGTGAATGCAGCGTTTTCCCTCTCCAGGGAATGCGCCAAACGCATGCTCGATCGAGGTAGAGGTCACATTCTCTTCATTGCTTCAATGGCCTCCTATATGGGGATCCCCAAAGTCTCCGCCTATTCGGCAGCCAAGTCTGCCCACCTCGGGCTTGTCCGTGCCCTCGCAGCCGACCTGTCGCCCCGGGGTATTCGGGTGAATGCCATCGCCCCGGGATGGATCCATTCGGAAATGATGCATAAGGCCGTCAATGCGGATCCCCAGCGCAAGGAGAAGATTCTTTCCCGCACCCCCTTGAACCGCTTCGGCGATCCCGCTGACATCGGCTGGGCAGCGACCTACTTGTGCTCTCCGGCGGCAAAGTTCATCACCGGCGTGTCGTTGCCGGTTGACGGTGGGGCCTCCATCGGATTCTAAATCTAGGCAAGGACATGAAGCTCGGTTTCGGACTCTATAAACACATGCTGACGGCGGAGAACTATGCCTTCGCCCGGCAGTGCGGGGCCACCCATCTGGTGGTTCACCTCGTTGACTACTTTAACCAGGCGGACCCATCAGGCGCCTCCGATCTTCACAACCAGCCGGTCAATGCCGAAGGCGGCTGCTGGGGCCGCGCCGGCGATCCGGACAATCTGTGGACCGTCGAGCAACTTGCCGCCATCAAGGAGGACATTGAATCCCACGGCTTGGAGTGGTACGCACTCGAGAACTTCGACCCGGCCCATTGGCACGATATCCTTCTGGCGGGACCATTGCGTGACCAGCAGATTGAAAACGTCAAGGCCATGATCCGCACCGTGGGTGAAGTGGGCATACCGGTGATTGGCTACAATTTCAGTTTGGCCGGGGTCTCCGGACGGGTCGAGGGCCCGTACGCCCGGGGAGGTGCCCGATCTGTTGGTATGGAGGGGACGATTGACGACACGCCGATGGCGGATGGGATTGTCTGGAACATGCAACTCGACGATGCCCGGGCAGCCGGTACCCGTGCCCGGGCCTGCGTGGACGCGGAAGAACTGTGGGGACGTCTTGCGTACTTTCTTGAGGCCGTCATGCCGACCGCCGAAGCAGCCGGAGTCAAACTGGCCCTGCACCCGGATGACCCGCCGGTTGACCGGCTCCGGGGCACACCGCGGCTGGTCAATCGCCCGGACCTCTACCAGCGCGCGCTCGATACAGCGCCCAGTCCGTCCAACATGCTGGAGTTCTGTCTCGGGACGATTGCCGAGATGCCAACCGGCGATGTTCATGAAGCAACGAAACACTATGCTTCGCAAAGCAAGATTGCCTACGTCCACTTCCGCAACGTTGTTGGCAAAGTCCCCCATTACAAGGAGGTGTTTGTCGACGAAGGGGACATCAACATGCACCGCATCCTGACCATCCTGAAGGCGCATAACTTCGATGGCGTCCTGATTCCGGACCACACGCCACAGATGTCCACCGACACCCCCTGGCACACCGGAATGGCCTATGCCATGGGCTATATGAAAGCATTACTTTCCACCATCTGATCATGAAGTACCTCTTCGACATGGTTCATCACAACCCGGGTGAATCACCCTGTGATACGAATTTCACGGATCCGGCATACATCGCCGGATATGGATTTAACGGACAGGTGTTCAAGCACGCCCATTGCATGGCCACCTTCGAGAAAGCCGCGCCGGGTGTCTATCCGTCAACCGACGAGGAAAGGATCTGGTTGAACGAGTTTACGGAGACCCTCCAGCACCAGATGCGAGCTGCAAAGGAGGCTGGGCTGGCGGTCTACTCCCACGTGGACCTGTTCGTCCTTCCGGCTGCCATTGTCGAGCATTTCCGGGACGAAATCTGCGATCCACAAACGGGCCGCATCGACATTGAGCGACCCAAGACGCTGGAACTTCATCAAATGCTCATCGACGAGCTGTTTGAACGCTTCCCCGAGCTCGATGGGCTGGTCATCCGGGTCGGTGAGACTTACCTCTTCGACACACCCCACCACGCGGGCAACAGCGCCGTACCCCTCTATGACACCTCCCGGGCCGAGCAATCCCCCAAATACGTCAAGCTGATCCGCTTTCTCCGCGAGGCGATATGTGTACGCCATGAAAAGCTCTGCATTTACCGGACCTGGGACTACTTCACGGACCAACTGCATGCCGATCCGGATTATTACCTCGAGGTCTCCAACCAGGTGGAACCACACGAAAAGCTCATCTTCTCGATAAAACACACCGCTTACGACTTCCATCGCTGGGTCCCCGTCAACGAAGCCCTGTGTCGGGGGCAACACCAGCAGGTCATCGAGGTGCAGTGCCAGCGCGAGTACGAAGGCAAGGGCGCATTTCCCAACTACACTGCTCACGGCGTCATCAACGGATTCAGCGAAGCCAAGCAGACACGGGGCCTGCGCGACATACTGCCCCACCCCCGTGTCGTCGGCATCTACACCTGGACGCGCGGTGGAGGATGGTATGGTCCCTATGTGACCAGCAAAACCGAACTCTGGTGCGATCTCAATGCCTATGTCATTGCGGCCTATGCTCAGGACCCCACACAGGATGAGGAGACACTTTTTAACAAGTACGCGACAGAGGTGCTCGGACTATCCGGGGAAGACATAAATCGCTTCAGGCACATCGCCCTGCTCTCACTGGATGGGGTCGTGAAAGGCAAATGCTGCGAAGCTTGGGACCATGGAAGTAACCACGGAGAATGCTATCCCACCAACCAGTGGATGCGCGATGATGTCATGCACGGATACGATCTGCTGGCACCCGTGTTCGATTTTTTGATACAAAACGAATTGGTGGACGCCGCGCTTAAGGAAAAGGCTGAGTCGGTTGCAGTCTGGCGCGAAATTGTCTCAGAGGCGGAAGGGATGAACTGCAATCCTCCACTCAAGGCGGTCATCCTCGCCTCATGCACCTACGGGTTGCGCTTCTTCACATTCATAGAGGCGGCCTGGCGCCTGCTGTTGCTTGCCCGGGAGGAGGAGGAACTGGATGCCGGCTCAGGCAAAGCGGGGATTATTCAGGCACTGCAAGCAGTCGACTCCGCATGGGGTCATTACCAGCAATTACCGGAAGATCACCCCTTGGCGGCAACCCTGTACCGGGACAAGGGTTGGAACTGGCCGGGCAAGGATCTGCCGGACGGCCTGGGAGCGTCCATTGAGCAGGTGCGCGGAGCAATCAGCTCCTAAGTGGAAGGTTTCCGGGGGGAGGGTCGGACCACCCCAAGACACGGTTCGCAAAGGGATTTGCTACAAAAAGCAGGCCCAGAAACCGACTTACAGAAAATTTATTGGGGTAATTTTCGAGGTTTAAGCGGACCCAAAGTCGCTCCGGATCGCTTACAATCTGCACTTTAGGCCTAATACGGACGTTTAAGAGGCCTCAGGGTCCTCAATTGCGTCTTAAGTTATTTTATACCAGCTAGTTAGAACGGTCCGACCCCATAGTTCCAAAAGGATATCCGTAATATCCCTTTTAAAGGGAATTATTTGTTGATCGCGCCTCGGCGTGCTTCCAGCGTTTCGCGGTTCTGGTGGGCGACCTCCGCACTGATGCTGTACTTGGAGAGGACCCAGAGTTGGAAGATGACGCTGAGGATCGGGACCGCCACGAGGAGGATCCGCATCTTGAGGAAAACACCCTCTGCCTGGGCACCCTTTAATTCGGGGTCAAAGCCGACCATGTCGATGATCGGGCCCGAGAGGCCGACCATCAAGACGGCGGATACCTTGATGAACCAACTGAAGACAGAGGCAAACGCCCCTTCCCGCCGGTGTCCTGTCGAGACTTCGTCCTGGTCAACCACGTCGGCCAGCATCGATGGAACAATCAGCCAGAAACCGGTCACGAGGGGGGCATTGAGGAAACCGGGAAGGATGGTTATCCAGGCGGTTTCCGGGGTCACATAGGTATAAATGAACCAGTAGGCTACCGATATCGGGATATTAAAAAAGACAATCACAAGGAGGATCCGATCCTTGCCGTAACGCCGCGTCAACCAGGCCACCAGCGGAACCGCCATGATGCTAAGGAACATCGAAATGGTCTTGCCCGTCCCGTCAAGGAGGGCCGGGGTCCCCTGGTCCCCGTCAAAGATCTGAAAGGTGGTCAGGTAGGCACCCATCACGTTAGTCAGATTGGGCATGTTGAGAAAGATCAGCATGACCAGCAGGATGACGAAGGGCTTGCACTTCAAGCTCTGCCGCATGCTCTCGCGAAAGCTGGACCGCCCCTCCTTGGCCGCCGTTTCGTAGTACCGTTCCTTACAGAAAATGACGGGGATGAATCCCAGCAGGAGGGTAATCCCGGAAATGATGAAACAGACCCAGATGGCCCCGTTCAGGGTGTCGGGCTGCCCGGTTTCCGGATTGTGGAAGATCGGTAACTGAGTTATAAACCAGATCCAGGCCCCGAAGAGGGTGATGAATTTCCCGATCACGGATCTGTAGGCCATGACACTGGTTCGCTCGTTGTAGTCCGGGGTCATCTCCATCCCCAGGCTGTTGATGGGGACCGCATAGATACTGGAGGAAATGAAGAAGAGGCTCCCGAAGACAAAGAACCAGATCATGATGTTCAAGTCGCTCCACTCGCGGGGGAAGAGGAAACAGAGGGGCAAGGCGATGGCCGTGGCAATGGTCCCGATGATGAGGAAGGGCCGCCGGCGGCCCAGACGGCTGCGGAAGTTGTCCGAGAGGTGCCCGATGAGGGGATCCGTGAAGCCGTCCACCAGGCGGAAGAGGGC
>JBFOLZ010000017.1:0-4993 GCA_040830445.1 Puniceicoccaceae bacterium | reverse complement strand
TAGAGAATCCCGCACCGATTCTTCATCACCATTCCTCCCTGGTTCCGGAGACTTCCTGACAATCGGCATGAAGCTGCCCTACTACCATGTAGATGTCTTCGCCAATGAGGTATTCAAGGGCAATCCGGCCGGTGTCTGCCTGCTTGAGGGGGATTGGTTGCCGGATGAAGTCATGCAGGCCATGGCTGCCGAGCACAACCTTTCGGAGACGGCCTTTGTCCTTCAAAAGGGTGAATGGTTTGGCCTGCGCTGGTTTACTCCGGCGGTGGAAGTGGACCTCTGTGGGCATGCCACTATCGCCACGGCCCATGTGCTTTTCAATGAGGTCCAGTACGGGGCACATGAAATCCGCTTCGACACCCTGAGCGGGGAGGTTGGGGTCTCGCGGAGCAGGGGGCAACTTGTATTGGATTTTCCATCACGCCCACCGAAGGATTTTGAGCCGCCGTCCAATCTTGATCAGGTCCTGGGGAGTGTCGCGGTGGAGCGCTTGGCCTCCCGGGATTATTTCATCGTATTCCCCTCCGAGGAAGTCGTTCGTGCCTTGCAGCCGGACTTTTCCGCGATGCAGGAGTGGGATTGCCTCGGGGTTATTGTCACCGCTCCCGGGGACGATCCTGAAGTGGACTTTGTTTCGCGTTTTTTTGCCCCGCGGGCCGGGATCGACGAGGACCCCGCCACGGGGTCCGCCCATTGTACATTGATTCCCTACTGGGCCAACCGGCGCGGTAAGATCAACCTGCGCGGGCTGCAAATCTCCGCCCGGGGAGGCGAGTTCTTCTGTCGCGACTCTGGCGAGCGTGTCCGCATCGGGGGTAACGCCAAAACCTATCTTCGGGGCGAGATCACCCTTGGCTGAGGGCATCCCTAATCGTTGGGCACACGGAAGATGATGGCATAGAAAACTGGCAGGACCAGCATCGTCAGGACAGTTCCTACCATCAGGCCGAAGATGATGGTGATGGCCATGGCGATGAAAAAGTCATCCGAGAAGAGCGGAATCATCCCCAATGCGGTTGTCGCTGCTGCCATGGCAACCGGGCGCAGCCGGCTGGTTCCGGAATCGATAATCGCCTTCATGGGACTGTTGCCGAGTCGATTCTGCTCGTTGATTTCATCGATGAGCACGATGGCATTCTTGATCAGCATGCCGACCAGGCTCAGGAATCCGAGGATAGCCATGAAGTTGAACGGCTGGTCAAACATCAGCAGGCCGATGGACACCCCGATTATGATCAGTGGAACGCAGAGCCAGATGACCAATGGTTGTCTGAGCGAATTGAAGAGCAGGATGGTCATCAGGATCATGGCCCCGATGAAGGTTGGGATGGAGGCCGCCAGTGAACCCTTGGCCCGGGCGGAGTCCTCATATTCACCACCCCATTCAAGGAAATAACCATCCGGCATTTCAATGGATTCGATTTGTGGTTTGATCGTCTCAAACAGCTCGGCGGAGGTCTTCAGACTCGGGTCGGCATAAATTGAATAGGAACGCCGCCGGTCCCGCCGATAGATGATTTCATCTTCGAATGACGTTTCAAAACCGGTCACTATCTGCCTCAAGGGGACGGAGCGCTGGGCTACCGGGCTCCAGATTTGTCAGTTGTCCTCATAGGCACTGCGGGATTGCTCACCTAATGGGGCTTTGAGGATGATCGGGAGGAGGATGTCCTCCTCGCGGTAAATGCCGACCGTCAGGCCTTGGAATCCTTCGCGCATGACCTGGGCAACATCCGGCTTGCTGATGCCGAGCAGGCTGGCCTGTTCCTCGAGCATCTGGGGCCGGATAATTTTCACCCGCTGGCGCCAGTTGGTAGTGATGGCCTTGGCATCCGGTTGTGCGCGGATGATGGCTTCCACCTCGCCTCCGAGGCGTCGCAGGACATCCGGATCCTCCCCGTAAATCCTGGGCTCAATCTTGCCCTTCGAACCTGGACCGAGCTCAAACTTGTAACCATACAGGTATGCTTCGGTGAAGGAATCGTTGTAATCGGTGTCGATCTTCCGGATCAGGCTGTCGATGGTTTTTGGATCCTCCACATCGACAAGGAAATGGGCATAGGCGCCGTTCGTCTTTTCCGGTGCATAGGTCAGAAGGAAACGCAGGGCCCCCTTGCCGACAATCGTCGTCACCTTGGACACACCTTCCTCTTCCATGAGCCGCTGTTCCAAGTCAAAGGCCCGCGAGGCCGTGTCATCGATATGGGTGCCTTGTGGCATCCACAAGTCGACCATGAATTGAGGCCTTGTCGATGGCGGGAAGAAGGAGCTCTTAACGTTACCGAAGCTGATCACGGCAATGACAAAAATAAGGCCAACCGCGGCCACCGTAATCCAGCGATTGCTCACACAAAGGGTCAGGACCGTCTTGTAGCCCCGATAGAACTTAGTGTCGTAGGGATCGGATGCTTCTTCACCCTCCTTTTGTTCCGGCCGTTTCAGTACCAGGACACCAAGTAGTGGCGTTATGGTGACAGCCGTGACCCAGCTCAAGGTGAGGGAAACCAGGATCACCTGGAAGAGGGAGCGGCAAAATTCTCCGGTGGAATCCTGCGAGGTACCGATGGCTGCGAAGGCAAGGATGGCTATCGCGGTCGCCCCGAGGAGGGGAATGGCTGTTTTACTGACCACCGTGGCCGCGGCCTTTTCCGGATCCTCTCCTTTCTGGATACGAATGAGCATCCCATCAACGACAACGATGGCGTTGTCCACCAGCATCCCCAACGCGATGATCAAAGCCCCCAACGAAATCCGTTCGAGGGCAACGCCCATTGGGCTAAGGAAGATGAAGGACCCGACGATTGTCACCACGAGGATAAACCCAATCAGGAGTCCGCTCCGTAGCCCCATGAAAAGGAGGAGGACGATAATGACAATGGCGACCGCCTGCATCAGGCTGACGATAAAGTTGTTGATAGCGATGGTGACAGCGTCCGACTGAACGGAAACGACTCCGAATTCGATCCCCAGAGGGATATCTTCCGCCAGCTCAAACATGCGTGCCTTCAGGGCTTCGCCCATGGTCACGACGTTGCCACCGGACCGGGTTGAGATACCCAGGGCGATACCGTTGTGGCCGTTAAAGCGGATAATGTCTCCCTGCGGCTCCTTGTAACCTCGCCGGACGCTGGCAATATCCCGGAGCAGGAACTGGGATCCATCCACGCTCAGGCGGATGTCCTCGAAATCCTTCAGACTCGTAATTTCGCCGGTTGGATCGAGGGTGATGAACTCCCGCCCGACCTGGACCCGCCCGGAGTCCTGGACCAGGTTCTTGTCCTGCAGTTCCTGGATAACGACCGCGACCGGGATTCCCAGTTGGGACATCCGGTTGCGATTGAGTTCGATATAAATGGCCTCCGGATTCTCGCCCAGCGTCTCGATTTTGGCCACGTCCTGAACGAGGAGCAGTTCCCGCTTGAGCATGTCGACAACGCTCTTCAATTCGGCATAGGTGTACTCGTCACCATAGACGACCAAAAGGACACCGAAGACATCCCCGTAATCGTCAACGACCATGGAGGGCTGGGTGCCGGGGGGCAGGTTCTTCTGGGCATCACCGACCTTGCGCCGGACCTCGTCCCAGACCTGGGGGAGGGTGTTCTTGTCGTACCTGTCCTGAATGACAACGGTGACGGTAGAAAGACCCCGTTCCGAGCGGGATTCAATGCGGTCCAACTGGCCCAGCTTCTGCACCGCCTGTTCGATCTCGTCGGTGACCTCCTCCTCAACCTCCTTGGCGGAGGCCCCGGGGTAGGGAGTTATGACGAGGGCTTCCTTGATCGTGAATTCCGGGTCCTCGAGGCGGCTCATGCCATTGTAGGATTTGACTCCCACGCCGATGAGGAGAACCGTCAGCACGAGGGTGACGACCCGGTTCTTGAGAAAATACTCAGCTAATTTCATCGGGAAGGCCTACTTTTCGAATTTCCGTACCTTCTGGCCAGGAGCGAGCTGGCTGACCCCGGATGTTACCACCAAGTCACCGTCGGACAAGGCAGGGGAGAAAATCTCCATGCTGTCCCCAACGATGGTTCCCTTGGTGACAATCTGCTGCTGGACGGTCATGTCCTCCGGTGAAACCACCCAGATAACCGCGTTGCCCTCATCGTCAGAGATGATCGCCTGGGCGGGAACGTGGAAGGCATCCGGGCGGGTTGTAGCGTTCTCGGGCACTGTCGCGGTAACGGTGGCTGTCATGCCCGGTAGGACATTCAGGTCATCGGGGCGTTCCATCGCGACCGTCCCCCTGTAGGTCCGGGTGAGCGGGTCGGCCGTCATGGAGACCTCAATGATTTGGGCGGGGAAACTCCTCTCCGGAAGGGCGGTCATGGAGACCCGGATATTGGACTTTTCCGTCCGTTCCTCATAGGTGAGGTTGCGATCTGAAAGGATGTTCAAGGTTTCCGGGACATCCACTGTTACCTTTAGGGAGGAATTGTCCTGCAGGATAAGGATGTCCTGCTTGGCTTGCACGTTGACAATATCGTCGACCATGACCCGGGCGATGACCCCGTCGATGGGTGCGATCAGGGAGGTGTCGAGAAAGGCCTTTTCCGCCCGGTCGTAAGTCGCCTGGGCAATGCGCAGGTTGCCCACGGCGGTATCCAGACGCTGTTTGGATGTGGCCTGGCTTTCGAAGAGGGACCGGGCCCGTTGTTCCTCGATAATGGCAATGTCCAGTTGCGCTCTGGCGGCCTCGAGGGCGGCTTTGTAGTCCCGGGCATCCAGCCGGGCGAGGAGCTGACCGGCGGTTACCTCCTGCCCCTCCGCGACGTAGATATCCGTCATCGTGCCAGGCACTTCAAAGGCCATGTTGGCTTGCCGGGCGGGAAAAACCTGCCCCGGTAGGGAGATTTCGCGAGTCAGGCCACCCGCTTTCAGGGTGACTATCTTGACCGGACGAACAACTTCCAGTGCGGGTGGTTCCTCCTTCTTCCCGCAAGCGGAAAATAGCAGAGTGATGGCAGCAGCGCCGGCAAGCAGGCGCAAG
>JBFOLZ010000016.1:0-6069 GCA_040830445.1 Puniceicoccaceae bacterium | reverse complement strand
TGACCGCTGGCAGGGGCAATTGCCTATCGGCAGATGGTGGCCCCAGGGACCGGGCTGACATACCGCCGGCCTTGCAGGCCGGCGCCACCGGACAAGTATGGCGGTGGCCTAGGGAGTCGAATTATAAACAGACGGATGGCAGGGGCAGTTGCCTATTCGCGGGCGGTAACCCGGGGACCACTTCTAATCTGACCGCTGGCAGGGGCAGTTGCCTATCGGCGGGCGGTGGCCCAAGGGGCCACCGGTAACCAAGCCCAGGCCTGAGGCGCGGGAGCGGAGCGAGCGGGCCGACGGCCTGGGTTACAGGGGCGTTCCAATTATCAGCGCGCCCTGTAGGGGCGCGGGGACTTTCCTAACCTCGCAGCCCCCAGACGACCCGGCAGTCCTGTATCAGTTTCCTCAATACATCGGGAGTGACGGCCTGCTTGGGATCGTCGCCGATGCCGGAGATGGGATTGACGTGGGCCTCGATGATGAGCCCGTCGGCCCCGTAGGCTATGGCGGCTAGGGAACAGGCGGGGACAAACTTGGCCCGGCCGACGGCATGGGAAGGATCGGCGACGACGGGGGCCCATGACTTGTCCTTGAGCAGCGGGGTGATGCTCTCGTCGGGGTGGTTGCGGAAGCCGTCGAGGGCGGGCATGGTCCCGCGGGGACAGAAAATGACATTGGGATTGCCGTTGGCGGCGAGGTACTCGGCGGCGGAGATGTACTCGTCGACGGGTCCCATGTGGCGGCTACGCTTGAGGAGGACCGGGATTCCGGCTTCCGCGGTCCGGCGCCCAATCTCCGCCAGCAGGGTGTAGTTAAGGGCGTTGCGCGTCCCGATCTGGAGCACGTCGACTTCCGCATCGAGGGCGACAGTCAGCTGTGGTTCATCCATGACCTCGGCGACAACCGGAAGACCCGTCCGGGAACGCGCCTCCAGCAGCACCTCCATCGTCTTGGCGGTTCCCTGGTAGCTGTGGGGAGAAGTCCGCGGTTTCCAGACACCTCCGCGAATCCCATGGGCACCCGCCTCCTTGACGGCGGCAGCCGTCTCGAGAAAGGCCTGGGGGTTCTTTGGATCGATGGTGCAGTGCCCGGCGATAAAAAGGGGTTCCGTACCCAGCTCAACCGTGCCAATCCTGATGGAATGGTGGGCCAGGTCGGAGCGGACATCCATGAGTTTGTAGACGGACTCCATGCGGTCGACCCGGTCGATATACTCCAGCCCGAGCAAACGGTTGACCATGGTCTCGCTGCGCTCATCCCCGATGATGGCGTAGATGTTGCGGTGTGCCCCGTAGATAACCTGGATCTTACAACCGAATTCGCCCACGATGGCCTCGACTTCGGCCAGTTGCGGTTCAGTCAGGGTAGGTGCCTTGGAAATAATCATAAGCGGAGAGAATTAGCCAATCCGCCTAGCGGAGGGCAACGGCAAAAACATCCGGAACCGGGCTTTCGGCCTGGAAATCCACCTCGGCCCCGTCAATGGCCAGATGCACCTTTGTCTTCCAGCTGTGCAGGAAGAGGCGGTTGACCCCTTTATGGCGCTTGAATTCGCGGTTGAAGGCATACTGGCCGTAGGTCGCGTCCCCGATAATCGGAAGGTGCCGGTGGGCGCACTGGACCCTCAGCTGGTGGGTCTTCCCGGTCTTCGGGCTCAGGGCGACGAGTGCCCGGGCCGGCTGACCGGATCCCCGTTCCAGCAGGCGCATGTCGCAAAAGGCATTGGCCTGCCCGAGGGTGACGACCGTCCTCAGGGAGCCGCGCTGGCGGACCACCTTGAGGCAATCGCGCCAGCTGTCCTGCGGTCGCGGCGGGACACCCTTGACGAGGGCCACATACTCCTTCCCGACGGAATGCCGGGAAAAGCACTCCCGGACCTTTTGGGCAATCGCAAGGGACTCCGCCATGAGGATGACCCCGCTGGTCGGGGCGTCCAGACGGTTGAGCAAATACCATGAATGCGTCCCGTCGAAATAGCTTTCCGTCTCGTGGTCGTAGTCCGCCTCGAGGAGGGTGTTTTTCCGTTCGCCCCGGATGTTGGGATGGGACATGACGCCTGCCGCCTTCTCGAGGGCCATCAGGCCGGAAGGATGAACCTTCAGCAGGCGGCAGGATTCATGTAGTGGCAAATCCATGACGCTCAGTAGAGAAAGTGAATCGCGCAGGGGGCTTTTTCACCCATCTTGACGATCATCTCCGGGGTCCACTTGTCGTAGGGCGATTGCCCGACGATGGCATCCACGGAAATTGTATCGGCCAGCTTGCTGGAGGAGGAATGGGCCACCTTGACGTCTGTCACCTGTCCATCGCGGGTAATGGAGAACTGGACCACAACGCGCCCCCCCGGGGGAATGGCCCGGGTGTTGTAGACGAGGTTGCGCCAGCGGGCCTCGATGATTTCGGCGACCCTACGCCAGTACTCGCCAAACTCCGAATACTGGGCATCAAAAGCCAGCCGGCCGATGACAATGGCCCCCTGGCGGTTATCCTTGATGGGGCCGTAGGAGGTATCCCGCTCGACCCGCAGACGGGGCCGGGGGGTTGGATTGGGCTGCTGCGCTGCCTGGGCCGGGGTGGTCATTTCCGCCTGGCCCTGGCCATCGTACTCACTGGTCACGAGGATCTCCTCCAACGGCTCCGTGGGCTCTTCCGGCTCTTCCTGGGCCTCGGCAGGATTCTCAATACTGGCAATGCCCTCGTCGGTCTCCGGTGGCTGCTCAATGTAATCCGGATCCACCTGGACCGGCCGCTCGCGGGGCGCCGCCTCCTGCTGGACAACCGGACTGGCGGCCGAAGTCGGGCTGGCCGCCGGTGGCGAGGGAGGCGTGGGCTCCTGGTTGGGGTTGCCCTGGATCAAGCGGTTGGAGTCCTCTTCATCCCCCTCGACATAGGGGGTATTGTCGGGACTGAGGGCGGCGATGGCCTCCTCCTGGGCGGCGACCTGGTTGCGGTCGGAAATGTTAAGGGTTTCCTCGGGCACCTGCTCCTGGACATTGGGAGCGGCCCGGACGTAGGTCTCCTCCATCTCGGGCTGCTCCGGAATAGCCTCGAGCATGATTTCCATCGATTGAGGAATCAGGACCTGCTTTTCCGGCTCCTCGAAGAGTTCCCGCGGCGTGGCCCAGAAAAGAAGGAGGTGCAGGAAGAAGGCCAGCAGGATGGCGGCGAAAAGGCCGTCGCGGTTGCGGCGTTCATCGTCCTCCCGCGAACTAAGCTGGCGGGTCCTCCGGTCCGGTCTCTCAACTGTCGTCCTGTTTTCGCGCATCATGCGTTCATGGATGGCAGGGCCACCCAATCCAGTTGGACCAGCTCGGCCTGCAAACGTTGAACCGGAAGGCCCATTATATTTTCAAAGGAACCGCTGAAGCCCTCGATGATGAGGTCCCCGTGCTCCTGGATGGCATAGGCACCGGCCTTGTCAAAGACGTGGACCTTGCCCAAGTACTGGTCAATCAATCCCGCATCAAGTTCCCGGAAAGTGACTTCGCTGACGGCGTGGAAGCAATGCTCCCTCCCCTCCAGCAACAGGGCCATGCCCGTGACCACCTGATGTTGCCGGCCACTGAGGGCCGTCAACATGGCCACGGCCTCCTCCCGGTCACCAGGCTTGGCGAAAAGACGCTGTCCGAGGGCAACCGTGGTATCGGCGGCAATGACAAGGGCTTCCGGGCGGAGCGCAGCCACGGCCCGGCCCTTGTGGAGGGCATTGTGCTCCACCTGCTGCACTGGATCGGCGGTATCCGGTTCCCATTCCGCAATGTCGGGGGAGATGACCTCAAAGTCCGGCTGGAGGCGGGCCAGCAACTCACGGCGCCGCGGGGAAGCGGAGGCCAGGACCCACTGGATTCCGTCGCTCATACGGTGCGGAGGGCGGGAATTGTCCGGACAAGGTAGTCCCGGCTCGCGATAATCTCCTCGGTCGTCAGGCGCGGGCTCATTTCCATCACGACGACATCGTCGTCCCGGACATTGTCGGCAATAATGGACCAGTCGATGACCCCGGTTCCCGGTACCTGGTGATCATGATTGGCCGCACTGACATCATGGAGGTGAAAGCCGACCAGGTGCGGACGCAGGGATTCGAGGTGCTCGCGATGATCGAGCAGGCCCATACGAACCTTCAACTCGGCGTGCCCGGCATCGTGCCAGTAGCCAAAAACCTCGTGCTCCTTGAGCGATTCCTGCAGGGCCAGCATGTCGGCATCCAGCGGCAGCTCGCTGAAGGCTTCCCGGTTTTCCACCCCAAAGACAATACCCAGCTCCCTGGCCCGGTCCGCGACCAGCCCATAGCTCTCCTTGAGCCGCTTCATGAAACCCTTTTTCTTGCGGTTCAAGCGCCGCAGGCCTTTCACCCGGGCCTGCTTGAGGGCATCCGTGTCCTCGCCTTCCGCCTCGTCGAAGGCCTTGTCAACAGCCGGTCCGGGATTTCCCCAGATCAGGCGGACCTTTCCGGAATGGAGGACGACGCGCTGGCAATCAACCCGGGCGGCGAAATCGAGCGTCTTGAGGGTATTGTGGAGCCAGAGGATGCGTTCCCGCCGGCTAATTGCCGAGGGCTCATAGAGGTTGGGGGCGGCCCCCATGACCCCGACCGGCAAGGGGCAGAAATTGTGCACCGAAGCCACCTTGACGATTCCCTTCTCAAGGCCCTCAAGGATACCCGGGACAAGACTCAGCCGGGTCCCATGCGACAGCTCGACATGGGAAAATCCCAGATCGGCCAATTCGCGCAGCATGGCCTGCCCGTCATCATGACGGTGCGAGTTCCAGCAACTGGAGATGGCAAATTTCATACGGACAAGGATGCTAAGAGAAACCGCATTGATCGCGGAAGGGCAACATCGCGCTGCAGAAATCGTGAAAAAACCTGAACGGCGGGGTTGGTGGGTTTCCCAGCGGCCCTTCAGGCCGCGTGTTTTTAATTTGCCACAATATCCCAGGGCGGCTCAGTCGCTTCGCTCCCTCGCAGCCCTGGGCTTGGATACCACCGGCCTTTCAGGCCGGTACGGAAGCCCCAATCCCAAAAGGCCGGTCCGGAAGTCCCAATCCCAAAAGGCCGGTCCGGAAGCCCCAATCCTAAAAGGCCGGTCCGGAAGTCCCAATCCCAAAAGGCCGGTACGGAAGCCCCAATCCTAAAAGGCCGGTCCGGAAGTCCTAATTCCCAAAGGCCGGTCCGGAAGTCCTAATTCCCAAAGGCCGGTTCGAAAATCCCGCCCTCCAACGGGACAATAATCGTCCCCCGTAATCCTTCAACCCAGCACCATGGAGGTGGCTCAAGCGGCCATTAGAGCAAGTGGCCCAAGGGGCCACTGGTATCCAAGCCCAGTCGTCCCCCCGTAATCCTTCAACCGAGCACCATGGAGGCGGCTCATGCGGCCATTAAAGCAAGTGGCCCAAGGGGCCACTGGTATCCAAGCCCAGGCCTGAGGCACGGGAGCGCAGCGACCGGGCCGACGGCCTGGGTAACCGGAACACGAACCCCTCGTCGCGCCCTGTAGGGGCGCGGGTCGCACGGCCCCGGTTCCTTTCCGGGCAAAAAAAATCCCCGCCGCAACCGGGCAGGGACGAAAGACATCAGCCTTGGGGAACCGGATTACTGGTTCTCGTAGCGGGCCCGCAGCATGGCGGAGAAGGCAGCAACCTTCTTCTTGCGGCGACGGACTTCGCAGGGCTTTTCAAAATAGCGCTTGGCGCGGACATCACGGATGACGCCTTCGCGGTCGAGGCGTTTCTTCAGCCGGCGCAGGGCGCGCTCAATCGGCTCTCCTTTACGAATCTTAACTTCTACGGACATGGTTTGTATTGAAATTGAGGAAAAGGGGACGAGCAAAACAGGCCAGAAGACCGCGTCAACAACAAATCTTAATCTCAATCTTGATCTTAATCCTAATCTCCAGGCCGGTTGGGGGCTTGGGACAGTTCGGATTGAGACCAAGATTAAGATCAAGATTAAGGCTAAGATTAAGCTTAGGATTAGGTGATTGTCCAGGAGGGGTGGCCGGCTTCGTTGAGGGAGACGGTCACGGTGGAGCTTTCCCCGATCTCCCCGCCGATGATTCCGCGGGCGAGCGCGTT
>JBFOLZ010000015.1:0-14329 GCA_040830445.1 Puniceicoccaceae bacterium | reverse complement strand
TGAAAAGCTGAAGAGCGGACATTCCGCCAACGGCAAGGAGTGGCGGGTCCATCTGGATGGCTATGATTTCAGCTCCGATTTCAAGGGTGAAGTGGAGGATTCTCCACGGGATTCGATTCTTTACTTTGACCAGCTGGGTGCGCTGAACGCGGTCCGTTGGAATGACTGGAAGGTCCATTTTGCCATGATTGAGGGTAATATCGCCACGGGTGTCCGCAATGCACCGGGATGGCCGCTCGTCATCAACCTGAAGGCGGATCCTTTTGAGGAAATGTGGGAGGAGTCCTCCATGTATATCCGCTGGTATGCTGACAACATGTGGCTGTTTGTCCCCATCCAGGATCAGATCCAGCAGTTCCTGGCCACCCTTCCGGATTATCCCTTCCAGGAAGGGGCGGCCCTCAGTGCCGACGGGATCAACTACCGCTCGCTCAAGGCCATGAAGATTATCCAGCAACTGGAGAAGTCTGGCATTCCGCTGGGTCAGTGAGGAAATTGCAGAGCACTTGAACAGTTTTAACAATGGCCGCAGGGGAGGGTATCCCCTGCGGCCTTTTTGAAGGACATCATTATGGGAGCAATTGAATCGATTCAGGACCTGAAGGAGCGCATGGGACGTTCCATCATCGGGCAGGAACAGGTGGTCGAGCGCCTGCTGCTGACACTTCTCTGCAATGGCAATGTATTGGTCGAGGGACTACCGGGCCTAGCCAAGACGCGAGCGGTCAAGAGCCTGGCCAAGAACATGGAGGCGGACTTCAGCCGTATCCAGTTCACGCCGGACCTGTTGCCATCCGACATTACCGGATCGGAGATGTATCTTGGAGAGGACTCTGCTGAACGTTTCGTTTTCCAGCCAGGTCCCATCTTTGCCAACATCGTTCTGGCCGACGAAGTCAACCGGGCCCCCGCCAAGGTGCAGGCGGCCTTGCTGGAAGCGATGGAAGAGCGGCAGATAACCGTGGCCCGCAAGACCCACCAGCTGCCACCGCTCTTCATGGTCATGGCTACCCAGAATCCGATCGAGCAGGAAGGGACCTATCCCTTGCCGGAAGCCCAGATGGACCGCTTCCTGATGCATGTCTACATTTCCTATCCGGACGATGCCTCCGAAAGGGAGGTCGTCCGCCTGGTCCGGGGAGAAGGACGAGGGACAAGCGACGAGGGACAAGGGACGAGAAACGAGGATTCAGGCCCGATTCCGCAGAGTGCAATCTTTGCGGCTCGGGATGAGATTGCCGAAGTTGGTATCTCCGAACCGATGGAGAACTACATTGTCTCCCTGGTGGCGGCAACAAGAAGGCCCGCTGAGTTGGATGCGGATCTGGCGAGGTATATCCAGGTCGGGGTGAGCCCGCGCGGTTCAATCGCCCTCGACAAGTGCTCCCGTGCTCATGCCTGGATGCAGGGGCGGGATGCGGTCACGCCGGACGATGTCCGGGCGATCATCCATGACTGCCTGCGCCACCGGATCGTTCTCAGCTACGAGGCCCAGGCGGACGGGGTGACGGCGAATGATGTGATCTCAAGGGTCGTCAAGCTGGTTGCTGTCGCCTGAAAGGGTAGAAGTGGACTGGACCAAACTCAACCGGAGGAAGCCCGACCCGGAAAAACCCCGGGGCGCCTACACCAATCTGGATGAATTGATTCGCATCCAGTTTGAGGCGAAGGATTTCTCCTTCCTACCGCAGCAACCGGTCACCAGTGTCCTCGCTGGCCGATACGCCTCCCGCCTGCGCGGACGCGGTTTGAATTTCGAGGAGCTGCGGCGGTATCAACCGGGTGACGATATCCGGACGATGGACTGGAAGGTCACAGCCCGGACCCGCAATCCACATGTCCGGGTCTTTACCGAGGAAAAGGACCGGCAGGTGCTGCTGGTGATCGACCAGCGCATCAACATGTTTTTCGGCACCCGCCAGCGGATGAAGTCGGTCACGGCAGCCCATATGGCTGCCTTGGGGGCCTGGCGCGCGGTCGATGTCGGGGACCGGGTGGGGGCGGTTGTCTTCAACGACACGGACATCGTCGAGCACCGCCCGCAACGGAGTGAGAAGTCCGTCATGGGCATCCTCCATTCCGTCCTCCAGATGAATCATGCCCTGGAGGCCAAGTCGACGGTAGCTCCAAATCCGGCCATGCTCAATGCCGCCCTTGAGAAAGCCGCCCGGCTGGCCAAGCACGATGTGCTGGTGGTTATCGTCAGTGATTTCTTCGGGATTGATGCTGAGACCGAGCGGCTGATTGCCCGGATGACCCGCCATAACGATTTGCTGGGATTTCTTGTCCATGATCCAGTGCGCCTGGTTCCGCCCGGGGCAGGGATCACCGTATCGGATGGTTCGCTACAGATGGAAGTGGACTTTTCCAGCCGCACGGTCAGGGAAAAAGTTGTCCGTGATTATGGCGATGAACAGGAACAGATTCGTGGTTTTCTGCGCAAATTGTCTGCTCCTTTGCTTTTGATTAACAACGAGGAGGATGTCGTCGCCCAGGTCCGGAAGTATTTCGGCATCGTCCGGGGCGAGCCGGTCAAATGAACGGACCTTCGCTCAGTGAACTGCGGGACATTGTCGAGCCCGCTGCGCCTGGCCTCTGGCCCCTGGCTCCTGGGATGTGGCTGCTCTTTGCGGTCGTCTTGTCAACGCTGTTGTTTCTCGCCTGGTCCATGGTTGAAAAAAGGCGGCGCAATGCGTACCGGCGGGCAGGCATTGTGCTTCTGGAAGAAGTTGGAACAACATACGAACTATCCGTCCTCCTGAAGCGGGTGGCACTGGCAGTCTTTCCCCGCGAGGAGGTGGCTTCCCTGCATGGAGAGGAATGGGTTGAATTTCTCGGCCGGACCTGTTCCGGGGTGGACCTGGCGGCATTGAATACAGGCGATCAAGCAGGATGTATTGAAACTCCGTTGAGGGAGGCAGCCGCGTACTGGATTCGAAATCACCGGACGGAGTTGGACCCTTTAAAGGAGAGGAGCAGTTGAGATGGTGACCCTTTCCTATCCCTGGTTGCTTTTGTTGGTTGCCCTGCCGGTTGTCCTTTACTTCATCCTGCCGGCCTACAAGGAATCCCAGCCTGCCATCCGTGTTCCCTGGTTTGAACGGATGGCGAGGCTGCTGCGCCTGAGTCCGGCTGAGGGGGCGGTTATCCGCAAAACCAGCTGGATGCGCCTTGGCGCGGGATTCATGGGATGGCTGCTGCTGGTTCTTGCCCTGGCCCGGCCACAATTCATCGAAGAGCCGGTCAGCTGCGTGTTGCCGACCCGCGATTTGCTCCTGCTGGTCGACCTTTCCGGTTCCATGGAAACGCGGGATTTCACAAACGCGGCGGGTCAGCAGGTCGACCGGCTTGACGCGGTCAAGGAGGTATTGGATGAATTCCTCGAGAAGCGGGAAGGGGACCGGGTCGGCCTGATCGTCTTTGGCAACGCGGCTTTTGTGCAGGTGCCCTTCACCCAGGACCTTGATGCCTGCCGGTTGCTGCTGGAAGAGACGGCTGTCCGCATGGCCGGTCCGCGGACTGCTTTCGGGGATGCCATGGGGCTGGGGATAACGCTTTTTCAACGCAGTGAGCTGGAGAACCGGGTCATGATTGCCCTGACGGATGGCAACGACACCGGGAGCAAGATTCCCCCCTACGAGGCGGCCAAGGTTGCCCGGGACAACGGGATCACGGTCCATGTGGTTGGGGTTGGCGATCCCTCAGCCATCGGCGAAGAACTGCTCGATGAGGAGGCCTTGCTTTCAGTGGCGGATACCACGGGTGGGTTGTATTTTCATGCCAATGACCGTGAGGAGTTGCAGGGCATTTATGCGGAACTGGACCGATTGGATACGCGGGAGATGGAAATGGAGACCTACCGTCCCCGGCGGGACTTGTTTCATTGGCCGCTGGCGGCCCTGTTGGTAGTTGGAATGGCCTCGCAGGCGGGGCTGTTGATGGTTTCCCACAGCCGGAGAAAGGCGGTCGCCGCATGAGTGACTTTCACTTTATCCGGCCGTTGTGGCTCCTTGCTATTGTCCCGGTACTCCTCCTCTGGTGGCAGATTTTCCGCAGGCAGGATACCCTGAGCGTAATGCGGGGCGTGATTGATCCCCATTTGCTGGAGCATCTTTTCATTGGTCAGTCCGGCAAGCGCTGGCTCCGGCCGGTGAATATGCTGCTGGTCCTTTGGCTGATAATGGTCGTGGCCCTGGCCGGACCGGCCTGGCAGCGCGAGCCCAGCCCCTTTGCGGGGGAGGATGCTGGGCTGGTGGTGCTCCTCAAGGTGAGTCAGACCATGAACGCGGAGGACCTTCAGCCGAATCGTCTTGAGCGGGCCAAGTTCAAGCTGCGGGACTTACTCGAGGAGCGTACGGGTGCGCCGACCGCCCTGATAGTCTACAGCGGCAGTGTCCACCTGGTGATGCCCCTGACGCGCGACCATCGCATCATTTCCGCAATGATAGAAGACCTCGTTCCGGGACTGATGCCCGCCGACGGGGATGCGCTCAAAGCGGCACTGGTCAAGGCGGATTCCCTTCTTCAGCGGGCCGGTGTGCCCGGGTCTGTCGTTGTCCTCGCTGACTCCGTATCCACTTCCAACGAGCTTACGGAAACCACGCGGCTTCCGGTCCAGTTTCTGGCCATCCAATCTCCTCAATCTCCACTGGACCCCGGGATACAGCAGGCGGCTTCCCTGCTGCGCGGCGATATCACCCGGCTTACGGTTAACTCGGCCGATGTGCAGAGCATTGCCCTCCGGGCCCGCTCCGACTGGACCACCGGGACAGAAGCTGGACAGGACCGCTGGCGGGACAGTGGCTACGCTATTCTTCCACTGATAGCCTTTTGCGCCCTCTTCTGGTCAAGGAAAGGATGGGTGACTCAATGAAGCCCAAGCACATTGTGACCACCCTTCCGATTGTTGCTGCACTGGCTTGGTGCCTCATTTCGGGTAGTTTCGCGCTGTTTCGTCCCGATCAGATTGGAATGCGGCTGTATTCGCAGGGGGACTACAATTCGGCGGCAGTCGCTTTCAGTGATCCGCAATGGAAGGGGGCGGCCCTTTACCGGGACGGCTCCTTCAAGGAGGCTGGAGCCATCTTCGCCGGACAGGATACGGCCGAATCCACTTTTAACCGGGGAAACAGCCTCCTCATGCAGGGGCAGTATGAGGAAGCCGTCAGGCGCTACGACCGCGCCCTTGAGCTTTGGCCAGATTGGGAGGATGCAACGGTCAACCGGGACATCGCCCAGGCCCGGGCGGAGCTGCTCAAGCGCGAGGGAGGCGAAATGACGGGTGGCATGCTGGGAGCCGACGAGATTGTCTTTACCGAAGGCTCCTCATCGCCCTCTTCCGGGGAGGAAGTGGTCGAGGAATCTGTTCAGATGAGCGATTCGGAACTGCAGGCCCTGTGGCTGCGGCAGGTGCAGACCAAGCCGGCCGACTTCCTGCGAGCCAAGTTTGTCTACCAGTTTGCCCGAGGCGAGGAAAGGGGGCAGGAGTGAGGCGACACCGAAAAGGGTTCTGTCTGACACTGATTATCGTTGTCTTATTGACTGGCCTGGCTACTGGGGAGGTGGTTGTGCGAACCAGCGTAACCCAGGATGAGGTCTGGGTCGGCCAGCGGGTCATCGTGCATGTGGAAGTGCTGGGCAAGGATGGCTGGGCCCAAATCAAGCGGTACGACCGAATGGATGTTCCCGGGGCGTTTATCATGCGCACCCAATCCCAAGGCGTCCGCATTCAAGAAACCATCGGGAGTGAGCGCTACACCGGTCAGCGGTATGAGTTGTCCGTCTTCCCCCAGCGGGCCGGTCTTGTTGAAGTTCCCTCCTTTGGGGCAGAGGTTGCTACCCGTACCTGGGGTATGAATGCTTCCGAAACGACGCAGGACGTCATTGTTCCCGGCCTGACGTTCCAGGCCCGGATGCCGCCCGGGGCGGATGGTATTGACTGGCTGGTTTCCACCAGTCGCCTTCAGGTAGAGCAGGAGTGGACCTCCCTGAAGGAATCGGTGATGGTGGGGGACTCCATCCAGCGCAGTATCCGGGTCTTCGCCGTGGACATTCCCGGTATGGCCTTTGCCCGAATTGGCCATCCGGAGATCAACGGCGTTTCCACCTATCCGAAGGAACCCCTGGTCGAGGACCGGACGGATCGGGGAACCTTGTCGGGTTCCCGTACAGAATCCATGGCCTACGTCTTTGAGTCCCCAGGAGAGATCCAGTTGCCGCCCTATGAATTTTTCTGGTGGGACATGCAGGCATCCGTCCTCCGGAAGGAATTACTGCCCGGGGTTACGGTCATTGTTGAGCACAATCCTGCCATGACAGCAAACGGCTCTCCCAATCAGGAGACCGGTTCGGCAGGCAAGCCGTGGTGGCTGCTTCTGCCCGTTGCCGCTCTAATCTTCCTCGCAGTGGCTTTTCGCGAACGGTTCCGGAGTCGCATTTCCGGTTGGTTAACTAAACAGGCCGCTTCCGAGGGAATCCAATTCCGCAAGGTCAGACGGGCCGTCCAGGATGGTTCTTCACAGGCGATCATGCGCGAGCTGATGCAATGGCTCGACGGGATGGAACCGGAGGGCAGCCCGGCTTCCCTGACCACATTCCTGACCGATTACGGGGACGCCTCCACCCGGGAAATCGCTCAAAGGCTGGCCGCCCTGCAAGTGGAGGAGCTCGATCCAGCCCAACGAGTGGTTTTCAACAAAGGCCTGCTCGCCGCGCGGCGCAATTTCCGCCGTTGGAATAAGCAAAAAGGGCATCGCCTGACCGTTGCCTCCCTCCTGCCACCCCTCAATTAATATCACTGTGTGGTTGATTCTGCCGGGTATTCCATTTTAATTAGGTTTTCGTCCCTTAAACCGTAACAAAGCTATCATGAAGAAAATCACACTCATATCTCTCCTGTCGATCGCCCTGGCTTTCCTTTTCGGCTGCGAATCGACGCCCAAAATTCAGTCTGAATACAACGATGCCATTGATTTTTCAGCCTACAAGACCTTCGCCATTATGCCACTCCCGACAAGTATTCCGGGCGCAGATCCGGGAGTTGTCCTGCGGACTGGTCGCTTCGTGCAAGAGGAAGTGGTGGCCCAGCTGGTCGCTGCCGGCTACACCAAGGTTGCCAAAGAGGATTGTGACTTCGCGGTCAACCTGACCGGAAAGGTTGTTCCCAAGACCGACATTACGGACTGGGGCTATATGCATTACCCGACCCGTGGCTGGTATGGGGCCTACTCGCCCTACTACTACACTGGTAGCAATGTGACCGTGGACCAGTACGAGGAAGGTACTCTCATCATCGAGATCTACGACGCCAAGTCGAAGGAGATGGCCTGGGTCGGATGGGGCGTCGGCCGTCGCAAAAGCGATGGACCGGACTTCGAGAAGCTCCGGGCAGCCATTGCTGGCATCCTCGCTGAATTCCCCCCGGCGGGCATGTAAGGTGAGGAGGTAAGAGTGATGAAAATCCAAAGTTTACTAGCCCTGGCCATAGGGATTCTCTGCGCCTGCCCGGCTATCGGGGATGTCCTCGAATTGAAGAGCGGCGACAAGGTTCAGGGAACTTTCGTCGGGCGCACCGACGAGGGGGTCCAGTTCCAAGTCGGTTCCCAGACCCTTGTTTATCCTCACGATGAAGTGGCCAACCTGCAGTTTGGTGGGCAGCAACCGGCCCAGCCCGAGGCAAAACCCGAGGCACCAACCCAACCAGCGGAAACCCAGCCGGCCCAGCCACAGGTGGTCACGGTCAACGCCGGGACCGGTTTACTGGTCCGCATGGGCTCAACCATCAGCACCGCTTCCAGCAAACAGGGCGAGTTCTTCTCCAGCACCCTGGAATCGGACCTGGTCCAGAACGGAGTCGTGGTCGCTCCCAAGGGGACCACTGTTTACGGGAAGGTGACTGTCCTCCAACAGGCCGGTCGCCTGGCCGGCCAGAACCGGCTCGAATTGCAGGTGACCGATATTCTCATCGATAACGTCCGGGTTCCCGTGGTGACGGCAGGAGTCGGTGCAGAAGGGGCCCGTGAAGGGGCCAAGACGGTCCGCAATACGGCCGTCGGTGCCGGTATTGGCGCCCTTGCCCGCAGTGACTCCTCCAAGGGGGCACGGCGCGGCGCGGCAGTCGGCGCCGGGGTTTCCATGGCCAAGGGCCAGCCCATTGTCATCAACCGGGGCACGCTTATGGAATTCCGGCTCACCGCACCGCTGACGGTCCAAAAGTAATTTGCGCTTTTTTTTGAAAATTTCACCGCTTCCAGGTCCTCCCGGGAGCGGTTTTTTTTATGCATGGAAGGCTCTACTCCCGGGTGGGCGGAGGGGCTCTCCTGATTGGCTGAAATTGGCCCCGGAATGGTGGAATTTTCCGTTGATTTGCGTATCTTACTCGCATGTTTGATTTATCGGCATTTCTTGCTGCCCTGGCCGTTCTTTGCGGCTTTGGGATCATTTTCTGGCCCATTAGCATTATCATCCGCAACACGAGTATCGTCGATTCGCTGTGGTCGATCTTCTTCGTGTTGGCGGCCTGTACCTATGCCCTGACGGCAGAAACGGGCCCGCGGGCAGTGCTGGTGCTGGCCCTGGTGACCATCTGGGGCGTGCGCCTCTCCGGCTATATTACCTGGCGCAACTGGGGCAAGGGGGAAGACTACCGCTATGCGGCCATGCGGGAGCGGAACCAACCCTTTGTCTGGAAGAGCCTTTACATCGTCTTCCTACTGCAGGCCGGACTGGCTTGGTTCATCTCGCTGCCTTTGCTGGGAGCGGTCAGTGGACAAAACGCGTTTGGCCTGATTGACTGGTTGGGTGTCGCCGCGGTCCTGGTGGGGATATTCTTTGAAAGCGTGGGCGACTTCCAGCTGGCCTTCTTCAAGGCCAAGGCGGAGAACAAGAGCAAGGTCATGGACCGTGGCCTTTGGCGTTTCACCCGCCATCCCAATTATTTCGGTGACTTCTGTGTCTGGTGGGGCTTCTACCTGCTGGCCTTGTCTGCCGGTGCCTGGTGGAGCCTGCCGGCGCCCCTGCTGATGTCATTCCTGCTCCTCAAGGTCTCCGGTGTCTCGCTCCTGGAAAAGGATATCGGCGAGCGGCGTCCCGGGTACGCCGAATATGCCAAACGGACGAATGCCTTTTTTCCCTGGCTGCCCAAGGGCGCCAACTAACCTTCATTTTATTCTCATGAAACTTCTTTACTTCTCTCTATCCTCGCTCGCTGTGCTTTTGCTCTCCGGTTCGGCAACCATTGCCCAGACCAGTTTTGATGCGGTCGATGGTTCCCTGGAATGGCGCTTCAAAGTCTTCCTCGACGACAAGGAAATTGGCTGGCACGAATTCCGGGTGGACCCGCAGGGCTCCCGGATCAAAGTGGAGACCGAAGCCCGGTTTGACGTAAAGTTCTTCTTTATCACCGCATTTCGCTACCAGCATCGTAATGTCGAGGCATGGGACAGCACGGGACTGGTCAGCATCGACGCTTACACCAATGCAAACGGCGATGAATTTATCGTACAGGGGGAACGGGCTGGTGAGCACTTTCGCCTCAACACAGGTCAAACGGATACCAAGCTGCCAGCGGAACTGAAAAGCTTCTGCTACTGGAGTCCTGAAATCCTCAAGGCCGACCAACTCCTAAATTCGCAAACTGGCGAATACGAACCAGTGGCAATCATTGAGCGGGGAGAGTCGACCATTGCCTATCAAGGGGAGTCGATTCCCGCCAGACAATATGACATCATGGTCAAGGGCCTGCCGGTTTCCATCTGGTATGCTGTTGAAGACCAGCGTTGGCTGGCGCTGGAGTCGCTGACCGAGGGCGGGCGCACGCTCCGCTACGAACCGGTGGTGCTCCCGGCCCGCTCTGTCGTCAACCAGAACCTGCTAACCCTCCTTGATTAAGATGAAGAATTGGAAACTTATCCTTTTTGCACTGCCAACCTTAGCCACAGTTTGCCTTATGACCGGATGCCAATCACCTGCACCCATACGGACCGAAGCTTCCGTCGACCTCAACCGCTTCATGGGCGACTGGTACGTCATCGCCTGCATCCCGACTTTCATTGAGACGGAGGCCTACAATGCTGTGGAGACATACGCCCGTGGTGAAGGCAACCGCATCGACACCACCTTCACCTTCAACAAGGGCGGCTTTGACGGACCCCTGAAGGAGTACAATCCGACCGGGTTTGTCAGCGAGGAGTCCGACGCGCTCTGGGGGATGCAGTTTATCTGGCCCATCAAGGCAGAGTACCGCATCGTGTATCTGGATGATAACTACACGCAGACCATTATTGGACGCTCCAAGCGCGACTACGTCTGGATCATGGCCCGGACGCCGGAAATCCCGGAGGCGGATTACCAAAAGCTTTTGGACATTGTCGCCGCAGAGGGGTACGACCTGAGCCAGATCCGCAAGGTGCCGCACTTCAATTAATTAATGTAGTGAGCGCCTTTATGGCGCGACAACTGGTCGCGGAATAAACCCGCCCGCTGTTCAACTCATTCCCGCCATTTGTGGTGGGGGAGGAGCCAGCGGGCGATGGCGGGCAGGAGGAGGATGGCGCCGAGCATGTTGAAGAGGAACATGAAGGTCAGGAGCACACCCATGTCGGCCTGGAACTTGAGGGCGGAGAAAATCCAGGTACTGACCCCGACGGCGAGGGTCAGGCCGGTGAAGACCACTGCACTGCCGGTCTGGCGCAGGGCCGCGACAAGGGCCTCCTCAAAGAGCATGGAGTGGTCGGCATCGGTCTCGAGAACCAGTTCCTCATCGACCTCCGCGGCTCCGGTGAACTTCTTTTCCCGGACGATATAGGAGCGCAGGCGGAAGAAGAGATAGATGCCGTAGTCCACCCCGACCCCGACCCCGAGGGCAACCACCGGCAGGGTGGAAACCTTGAGGCCGATATGCAGCTGGGCCATCAGGGCATAGGCCATGACTGACACCAGGGCCAACGGAAGGACAATGCAAAAGGCGGCCCGCCAGGAGCGGAAGGAAATCAGGCAGAGCAGGATGACCGCCCCGAAGACATAGAGGAGCATCGGGAACTGGGCCGCCGCGACCACTTCATTGGTGGCGCCCATTACCCCGACATTCCCCGTGGCCAGGCGGAAGTCGACCAGTTGCGAGCTTTCCGCCTGCCGGAAGCGTTTGATTTCCTCAACCACGCCCGCGATGGTTTCCGCCCGGTGGTCCCGAAGGAAAATGTAGATCGGCAGGACACTGCCATCCGCATTGAGAAGTCCGGTTGCGGTGTCCACCGGCATGATGGACTGGCTGAGGACAGCCGGGTGGCGCGGGAGGATATGCCACTTGGGATTTCCCTCGTTAAAGCCCTGGTTAATGGTCTTGGAGATGATCGGCAGGCAGGCCACGGACTGGACACCCTCGACATTCCGGACATGCCAGGCCATGCGATCGATTTGCTCCATGACCCGGTAATCGACACAGCCGTTGGGGATGGTCTCGCAAATAACGGTGATGATATTGACCCCGATGTCGAAGCGGTCCGCGATCAGGTAGCTGTCCTGGTTGTAACGCGAGGACTCGCGCAGCTCGGGAACCCCATGGCTGAGGTCGCCGATGCGGACCTGCTTGGCGTAGTGGAAGCCGGCAATACCGAGGATGGCGGCAATGCCGAAGACGACGAGTGAACGCCCCGGGCGGGCGACACTGGCGACTTTGGTCCAGAAGTGGTCGGTGCGGAGGTGACGTTCACGGATGCGGTCCCGCATACCCGGATCCAGCCGGACGTAGGAGAGCAGGATGGGCAGGAGGAAGAGGTTGGTGAAGAAAAGGGTGAAAATCCCGAGGCTGGCGGTGATCGCCAGTTCCTGGATGATGGGAATCCGGATAGCGAGAATGGTGATGAATCCGATCAGGTCGGTTACCAGGGCGGTCGAACCGGGGACCAGCAATTGGACAAAGCTGTCCTTGGCCGCATCGAGGCTGTTACGACCGCCAAAGAAGGACTCACGGAAAGAACGGACCATCTGCACGCCATGGCTGACGCCAATGGCCAGGACGAGGAAGGGCACCAGGATGGACATCGGGTCGATGCCGTAGCCAAGCAGGTTAAGCAGCCCCAGTTGCCAGCCGACGGCCACTAGAGCGGTCAGGATAGTCAGTCCGGCAAGGCGCTTCGACTGGGAATAGTAATGTACAAAGCCGCCTGTGATGGCCAGTGATACGAAAAAGAAGAGGATGACATTGGTGGCCCCGTCCCGGACATCCCCGATGACCTTGGCAAAGCCGATTATCCCCACGTTGAGGCCGACGTCCCGACCCTTCTTCTCGTAGCGCTGGCGGAACTTTTCCTCCAGGTAGTCGGCCACCGCCATGTAATTCAGTTTCTCGCCGGTGGCGGGATCCACTTCCAGCAGCTGGGCGGAGATGATGGCCCCGCTGAAGTCGTTGGCCACTAACTGGCCAAGGCGGCCGGACTTGACGATGTTTTGCCTCACGGTCGCGAGGTCCTCGGGGGTGCCAGCGAAATCCGCGGGCACGACATTGCCCCCGGCAAAGCCGTCTTCGACAATTTCAACAAAGCGGACATTGGGCGTCCAGATGGACGTGACCTGGGCCCGGTCAACTCCCGGAATGAAGTAGGCCTCGTCCGTCGCTTCGCGCAGAAGCTCAAAGAATTCCGGGGTGAAGATATCCCCCTCATCGACCGTGAAGGAAATGAGGACGCGGTTGGCCCCGCCAAATTCCTCCCGGTATTCGAGGAAGGTCTGGATATACTCGTGGGTCAGCGGAAGCTGCTTGGTGAACCCGGCATCAACCCGTGTTTGCGAGGCCTGCCAGAAGAGGAAGGCTGAGGCGACGACGAAGAAGACCAGTACGAGGATCCGCATCCGGAAAAGGTGTTCCGCAAATCCCTCAATGCCTCCTTTGACAGGGGGTGTATCAGGAATCTGGAACTCATGGTCACTCATTCCTCAACCTCCGGTTTGCGGGCCTTGGGCAAGGTAAGGCGATGGACGCCATTAAGCCCCACGGCGAGGACTGCCCCATCTGGACACTCTACCAAGGCAGATGCTCCCTGGACCTCCACGGTCCAGATGCGAAAACGTTTTCCACCATCATCACTAATGACAAATTGGCCATTTTGTCCGGCGAGGATGATTCGCCCGCTTGAGTGGCGGATACCATGCATGATCAGGTTGCGGCCCTCCGACTCGGATTCAGTCCATGTCTGGCCGCTGTCGATGCTGCGGAAGATGTGCCCGCGCAGTCCATAAGTAAGGAGGGTGCGGGGCCCAAGGGGAAGAATCCCGAAAAGCGAACCCTCATAGGGTGATGGAAGGTCCTCCCAGGTCTGGCCTTCATCGGCGGAGGTCATCAAGGCTCCTCCCTCCACGGCGATGAACAATCGACCATCCAAACCCTGGCTGATACGGTTGAGGTGCATTTCCTCCCAGGAAATTTCCCTCTCCTCCCAGGTCCTCCCGCCATCGGATGTAGCGCGGGCAAAGCCGTAAGCCCCGACGGCCAAGCCGCGCTGGGCGTCAAGGAAGCGCACATCAAGGTAGCGTTCCTCAATAGGACCCTGGGGGAATTGCCGCTTCCAGGTTTCCCCGCCGTCGGTTGTCTTGAGGACGATATTCTCATGCCCCACGACCCATCCGTTCAGGGAGTCGGCAAAGTGAACCCCGGTCAGGGTCGAACGGGTGGAGGTCATCACTTGTCTCCAGGTGCGGCCATAATCGTCGGAAAGGAGGACATGGCCACGTTCACCAACAGCAACGGCCCGGTCGCCCGCCATGGTGATGTCCAGCAGGAGGGATTGTGGAGCCAGCGGCATCAACTCCGCGGGCCGTTCCGTCTGTGCTGATACGGAGGCCGCACAGAGTAGTGCGGCCATCCGGATGAACAGGTTGTATACCTGGAGATTCATGCAATTGAATTACCGAACGCCCTGGCGCCGCAGGTTGGCCGGGGTGAAGTCAGCTGGAGATAACTGCTCGCTGAAATCATAGGGCTCGAGTTCGTTATCCATGCCGATGGCCAGATAGCGTCCGGCCTGGAGGTCGGTATGGACTTCCATGGTCGTCCACAGGCAGGGTACTTCATAGTAATTCACGGCAAAACCTTCTGAGACGCGCCAGAGCTGGCCACGACCGTCGTACTGTTCGACGACCAGAATCTGCCAGGAGTCTTCATCGAGGTAGAAGGTGCGGCGGGCATAGATGTGCCCGGGCCCGTCCTTGAGGGGGGGCTCGACGACCCCGACGCGATGGCGCTCGTAGCGGGGGAGATCCTGGTTGGGGTGCAGGGGGTTGAGGGTGTCACTGGCCTTGATGCTGTCGCTGTGCAGGTTGTGGCTGTTGTGAGGGG
>JBFOLZ010000014.1:0-137239 GCA_040830445.1 Puniceicoccaceae bacterium | reverse complement strand
GAAGGTCGCCAAGAAAAAGGTCGCCAAGAAAGCTGCCAAGAAGCCGGCCAAAAAGGTTGCCAAGAAAGCTGCCAAGAAGCCGGCCAAAAAGGTCGCCAAGAAAAAGGTAGCCAAGAAGGCTGCCAAGAAGGTCGCTAAGAAAAAGGTCGCCAAAAAAGCTGCCAAGAAGAAGAAGTAACGACTTCTCTTCCTCCTTCTTATGAATCAATTGCAATCCCCCTCGTTGAGGGGGATTTTTTTTGTTTGGTCAAATAGGGCAAACAAATCATAGACAGGGGGGCGGGATAGTGGTTCTCTAAACGGGATGCCAGAGGATTCACAAGATCAGGGAACCATTTTAGAGGCGTTGGGACATCTCCGGGAACGGATGGAATCTGTCATCCGGGGTAAGCCGGAGGTGGTGGAGAAGGTGTTGATTTGTTTGCTCGGAAGCGGCCATGTCCTCATCGAGGACTTGCCGGGCATGGGCAAGACGACGCTGGCCTATTCATTGGCCCGTGCCCTTGACGGAACGTTCCAGCGCATCCAGTTCACCAGTGACCTGCTACCGGCTGATGTCCTTGGGGTTTCCGTCTACAACGAAAAGTTGCGGGACTTCGAATTCAAGCCGGGTCCGGTCTTCGCAAATTTTCTGCTGGCGGATGAGATTAACCGGACAACGCCAAAGACGCAGAGTGCGCTTCTTGAGGTCATGGATCGCGGGCGGGTATCCATAGACGGGCAAACCCATGCGGTGAGCCAACCATTCATGGTCTTCGCGACGCAGAACCCGGTTGATTTTGAGGGGACCTTCCCCTTGCCCGACAGCCAGATGGATCGTTTCTTCATGCGGCTGGAGATGGGCTACCCGGCCCGGGAGGATGAGTTGCAGATTCTTGAGGCTGGCTTCCGGCATTACGACCAGATTCAACAGGATCCGGTGGTTGCGCTCGCTGATGTTTACGAATGGCAGGCAGCGGCGGGAAATATTTTCGTTGAGGCTTCGGTACTGGAGTATCTTCTGCAACTGGTGGCAGCCACCCGTAGTGACAGCAGCCTGCAGTGCGGGATCAGTCCCCGGGGTGGGCTGGCCTTGAAGCTGGCTGCCCAGGCGAGGGCCCTTTACCACGGAAGGACCTTCGTCCTGCCGGAAGATATTGAGGCGATGCTGGTGCCGGTTTGTTCCCACCGCCTGAAATCGACCAGTCACGGGAGCGACCCGATGGAGGAGCGCCGGCGAGTCGAGGGCGTTTTAGCCCATCATCTGGAAGCCATCCCCCGACCGTCCTGAGCCACGGTCGCGGGCCGAGGACAAGCCTTGACTGCCGCTCGAACTGCAATTGCAATGCGCGTTTATGGTGGACTCCAATCAGGTCAAGATTCTCGTTATCGATGATGATGACGAGATCCGGTATTCCTTGAACCGGGTATTATCCTCCCGTGGGTTCACGGTCGAGGAAGCCTCCAGTGGAGAGGCTGGGATCGAGGTCGCAGGCAAGAGCAAGTATGAGGTCGTCTTTCTCGACAATCGCATGGGCGGCATGAACGGGTTGGAGACCCTGCAGCATTTGCGCAGTATCCTGCCGGAAGCGATGGTTATCCTGATGACCGCGTTTGGCACGACGCAGACAGCCATCGAGGCGATGAAGTTCGGGGCCTTTGACTACATCATCAAGCCCTTCGACCTGAAGAAGGTCATGCAGTTGACCGAGAAAGCCCTCCAGGCGCATCGCGACCTGGCCCAATCCAAGAGCGACTATGCCCCGCTTCTGGACAGCGAGGATTACAAGGAGGGCATCGTTGGTTCCTCGGATGCGATGCAGGAAGTTTTCAAGGCCATCGGCCAAGTGGCGACGAGCAATGTCACCGTCATGGTGACCGGTGAAAGCGGGACCGGCAAGGAACTCGTCTCCCAGTGTATCCATCAGCACAGCCTGCGCTCCGGCAAGCCCTTCATGGCCGTAAATTGTGCGGCCATCCCGGAAAATCTTATCGAGTCCGAGCTGTTTGGTCATGAAAAAGGCTCCTTCACCGGGGCGACACAGCAACGGCTGGGGAAATTTGAACTGTGCGATGGAGGAACGCTCTTCCTGGATGAAATTGGCGACATGGCCCTGCCGACCCAGACCAAGATTCTCCGTGCCTTGCAGGACGGGGAAATCCAGCGGGTCGGGGGCGAGAAGACGATCAAGGTTGATGTCCGCCTGATTGCCGCGACAAACCGCGACTTGGAAAAGATGGTCGAGGAGAAGTCCTTCCGGGAGGATTTGTACTATCGGCTGAACGTGATGCGGATCCGCATGCCCAGCTTGCGCGACCGCCTTTCCGATGTTCCCGAGCTGGTTGATTTCATGTTGCAGCGCTCACAGAAGGAGCGGAAGACGAAGGTGCGGAAGGTTTCCGCCGAGGCGATGCAGGTTCTCTGCACTTACAATTGGCCGGGGAACGTTCGTGAACTGGAAAACACCGTTCAACGATCGGTCGTTCTCGCCCAAGGCGATACCATTTTAAGGAAAGACTTGCCGGAGGAGTTGTTGCGGAACGCTGCCAACCAGCCAGCTGCAGAAAACCGGGGTGAGGAAGAGAGCGAAGAGCTTCCCTCCGCGCTCAGCCTGGAATCAGCTGTTCCAGATGCCGCCCTGGACAATGCCGGAGGAGCGGAAATGAGCACTGAAGCTCTGCTGGACCTTGTTTATGGACGGCTCCGGGAAACCATCGACAAGGACCTGCTACAGGCGATCGAAAAGGAAATCACCATGCGGGCATTGCAGGAAACAGGTGGAAACCAAGTCAAGACAAGCACGCTTCTGGGAATCACACGGACAACCCTGCGCAAACGGATTGAAACCTTTGGCCTGAAGAATTCTTAGGACCCGGACGGATTAGCCTGCTTGGCCATGTGATTGAAAGCCTGGTTGGCGAGGCTCATGATTCGCATTCCGGAGATCCGGAACCGCAGGGCATCCTTGAAGACGGAATTGACGACATACTTGTGCTGGTAAAAATCCAATTCCTTCTGGATTTCCTTCAAATTCTCCGCCGTGGCGATGTTCTCAATGAGCCGCTCCTCGTTGAAAAGGTAATGCGGGACAAACAAGCTGACGAAAGGCCTGACTACCCGAACCCGGCGAAACAGGGTCCGTTTCATCATGAAGGCCTTGTACTGGTCTTCCTTGACCTGATAAAGCGAACATATTCCTGTTTTAAGATCCACGACTTGCATATCACAGAGATGTTCAAGCTAGCTTCACAAGCTTTTTTGTAAATGCCGGAGTTCGAAAATATACTCGTGACAGGCGGAGGTTTGGCCGGAATCAGTGCTGCCTACTGGGCTGCCGGACAGGGCCAGGAAGGGAATGTCGTATTGCTGGAGAGATCCACCTCCCTTTTGTCTGGCTTTCAATCGTTGCCCTCAAGCGGCATTCCCGTGGCCACGAGGAGCGGGTCGGAGGGACCGGATTGCCTGAGGGGTGGAACAGCCGGGGAGCGTTTGCTTTCCGCCTGGCCGGGATCGGCAACATACGACTGGCTTCAATCCATCGGGCTTCCACTTGCAACAACGGATGAGGGAACGCTGCTTTTAACGGATTTGCCGGGCTTCCGGGAGGCCTGCTCAGCCCTGCTTGACTCCCGGGGCGTTCGGGTCCTGACCGAGTACCCGCTGGAAACCGTCTCCGCACAGCCGGGTGGAGGATTTCGGGTCTGGAGCAGGGACGGCATGGCCCTGACCGGTAAATCCCTTCTGCTGGCTACCGGTGGGGAAAGGAATCATGGGATGAAGCTGGCACGCGAGCTCGGCTTGGAGGTCAACCCCGGACTACCCGCCTTTGTCCGCTTGCGCCTGACTGGGACAAAGCTGGCCGAAAGGCTGGGATCGCTGCAAAAAGAGGTGCACCTGCACTGCGAAAAGACCGGCTTGGAGGCATCCGGAGCGGTCACCCTGTCTCCCCGCGGGCTTGAAGGCCCCGGATTGTCCGCCCTGAGTGCCCAGGCGGGCAAGGTCTGGGAACAGCTGGGCTGGAATGTGCGGCTCCGGATCGATTGGAACCCGCACCTTTCTGGCTCCGCTATCCGCAATGAATTGCAATCACGCGTACAAAGCGGGGGCCGTCGCCAGATTGGCTCGACGCCGCTGTTTGGACTCAACGGCAAGCAATGGAACACCTTCCTTCATGCTTCACGGATCAACCCGGAGGACCCTTGGCCCCGGATTAAGGCCCGCCGGCTGCAAGGCTTGGTGCAGTTGCTGAAGGGCCAGTCGCTCGCCTTCAAGGGGATGGGCCTGCCAGCTGGGGAAAGGGCCTGGGCAGGAGGCGTGGATCTGCAATGCCTCGATGCCGAGTGCCAGTCACTGGCTTGCCCCGGCCTTTATTTTGCCGGCGAAATCATCGATTTACTGGGATACCCGGGAGGCTCCCACGTGAACCTGGCCTGGGCCAGCGCTCATGTTTCCGGAAACGCCATTGGCCAGTCCCAAGGTTAGTCCTCGAGTCCGCTTGTATCCATGGGAACCTGGTTGTCGGTCCGAAGGACCAGGACAGGTTCCTTTGTTTTTACCCAGAGCTGGTGTTCCTTGAATATCCGCGCCGGGACGGCCTCGCAGGCCTCACCGATTGTCTTCACTGGCATGCGGCGGCCTTTTGGTGTTTGATTGAAATCGTAGGCGGCCTTGTGGATTTGGCTTTCCACGGTCATGGGAGCATCTTCCTCAGGCAGTTGAAGAATCCAGCCCGTCAAGTCCGCACTGGGCAAGGTTCCTTCCGGATCCGAGATCAGGATGGTGAACTGTTTTGGGACGCGCGGGGCAGGGGGATTCTCTTCCTTCTGGACTTTTATTTCCTGCTCAATGTCCTCCATGATGGAGTTGACCTGCCTGACATCGAGTTCGTTGCGTTGCAGAATATACTTAACGAGATCCAAATCTACTTTTGCCATTGGGGCATCGGAAAGGATGAACCGCAGGGGAGGCAATGCAAATTACCGTCAATTCCGTCAAACGGCGGTATCTGTGCGGTAAATCCTCTGGGTCCGGTCCGAAAGGGAGCACAAGACTTCCCATTCGATGCGGCCGGACCAGCCGGCGAAATCCGTGGCAGTGATGGATTGTCCCCCGCTGCTGCCAATGAAGGTGGCGGTATCCCCGGTCACTGGGCGACTCGGAAGATCTGTCACATCGACCATTGTCTGGTCCATGGTTACCCGTCCAATGATCGGGCATAGCCTTTCCTGTATAATGACCATGCCGGCGTTGCTGAGGGAGGTGGGCAAGCCATCGGCATAACCAGCGGTCAGCACAGCGACCCGGGAAGGCCGGGCCAGCTTGTGTGTTTGCCCATAGGAGACCGGGCTGCCTGAAGGGAGGTCCTTGACCAAGCCGACCCGGGCATGGAAGGACAGTACCGGTTCGGTCAGGGTCTGGCTCAGCAGTGAGCCCGGCTTCGGGCGGATCCCGAATTGCAGCAAGCCGATACGGGCGGCATTAAATCCACCGCCCTCGGGAAAGGATTCAATGCCTGCGCTGTTGTCGGCATGAACAAGGATTTGTCGGCATACTTCATCCGGGACGTGCTTGAGGCAGCTGAGGAAGCGATTCCTTTGCAGGCTGGTGAATGCCGGGTCAGAATCGGCCGAAGAGTAATGGGTGCAGATTCCGGCCAGCCTCACAGAGTCGTGGGCATGGAGTTCACCGAACAATTGGGGAAATTCAGGATACCAAATTCCCAGCCGACCCATCCCGGTATCGACCTTGAGGTGAACGCCAACCACTTGCCCCATACGCTTCGCCAAGAGCGCAAGGGAGCGGATTTCCTCAACGGTTGAGACAACCGGATGGATGCCGAGCTCGATGGCCTCCTCATGCTCCTCAGGAAGGAGGACGCTGAGCACGAGAACCGGCCAGCCTGTTCCAACTTCCCGCAGGCGGGCGGCTTCCTCGAGGTTAGCTACTGCAAAGGCATCGGCCTGCGAACGCATGAGCCGGGTCACGACAGGCGCGAGGCCATGCCCGTAGGCGTTGGCCTTGACGACGGAGATAAAGCGCAGGTGCGATGGCAGGGCCATCCGGATGGCCTTCAGGTTGCGTTCCAGTGCACTGAGGTTGATAGCAGCCCAGGCGCGCATCTTCTCCGGAGAACGGCTCATTCCGCACCGTGCCTCCGGGGGGACCATCTGGCAAATTCGGGTTCCTCCGCAACGTAAGGAAGGGGAACATCAACAGCGGTCAACAGTTCAGGAAAAGCGAAGATTGTTGCCGGGATGTCCCGCGCGGGGTAGGGATGCCACTCAATGGCTTGCAGCTGGTTGGCAGGTCGGCGCCCGAGGAGGATGCCATGGGCGGGGAGGGGGCGACCTTCATCGATACGAAGGGCGTCTTTCTGGAAGCCAAGGGGAGTCCGCTTCTCCAATCTCGCTATGTGCAGGCAATCACGACGCCAGGGAGCGACCAGTTCGTTCCATCTTGAAGCTCCTCCGGTGGCCAGGGCCAGTTCGAGGTTGTGGTATTGCAGGCACTGCCAGTGCGCCAGTGCCGGAACCTGCAGCAAGGACCGGATAAACATCGCGGCCAAGCGGAGCCCCAGGGAGGATCCCGGTCCGCTGGCATAAATGGCTCCGGACAGGTCCTCCAGAGACAGGGAATTTTCCCCAAGAAGGACCCTTGTGGCATCCGCATGCCACTCCAGGAAATCCCCCTCTTCCTGGGTCGTGCCTTTCCATTCACCCTCGCTTAGCAGGCCGATGGTCGATACGGGGCCGGCGGCGTCCAGCAGGAGCCAGATCCCCCCTGGCGACAAATCAACCATAGGAGCGCCTCAAGTTGGTCGGGAGAATGCCGAGTTCTTCCCGGTACTTGGCCACCGTGCGGCGGGCGATGGTTATGCCCTCTGATTCCAGGATGCCGACAATCTTCTGGTCACTCAACGGCTTGCGGGGCGACTCGCTTTCGATGATGCGGGCAATCCGGTCCTTGACGGACTTGTTGGAGACATCCCGCCCATCCTCAACCTGGTAGCCGGGAGTGAAAAAGTACTTCATCTCGAAGAGGCCGAAGGGGGTCCGGATGTACTTGTTGGCGATGGCCCGTGAGACGGTTGTCTCGTGAACCCCGACACTCTGGGCGACCTGGTTCATGGTCAACGGCTTGAGGTGGGTACTGCCCTTCTCAAAAAAGTCGGCCTGGAATTCCAGCAGCTTGCGGGTAATGCGCTCAATGGTCTGTTGCCGCTGTTCAATGGCGTTGATGAGAAAGCGACCACTGCGGAACATGCCCTGCAGGTATTCGCGGTCCTTGCCCCTGATTGCGCCCTTGGCGAGCATCTCCTTGTAGGTCGAATTGATTCGCAGTCGGGGAATGTAGTCGTTGTTGAGAAGAATGTCCCAATCCCCCTCGTCATTGCGCTGGACCGTTACGTCCGCTTCGATGATGCGGTTGGTATCCTCCATGAACTTGCTCGCCGGAGCCGGGTCCAGTTTGGCAATTTCCGTGAGGGCTTCCTCTACTTCCGTCGGCCGGATCCGCAGGGCGCGGGCAATTTCCGGGATACGGCGGCGCAGGAGCAGGTCCCACTGTTTCTTAATAATCCGGGCGGCAAGCGAATTACCCAGCCCCTTTCGCTCCAGTTGCAGGAGAAGGCACTCCTGGATCGATTCCGCGCCCATTCCCGGTGGGTCCAGGCTGCGCAACAACTTGACCGCTTTCTGGATGGCCATCAGCGGAATCTGGGCCATCAGGGCCAGATCGGAGGGCGAGGATGTTAGCAATCCCTTGTCATCCAGGCTGCCGATGACAAACTCCAGCGCAGTGATAACTTCCGAATCCTCCTCGACCAGCCGTGCCTGCTCCAGTATCTGGTCCTGGAAGGATTGTCCGGTTGTCAGCGAATCAAAGAAATACTGCCGCTTGCGGGCATCCTCGCTGGTGTAGGAAATTTCCCCGGCCTCCTCATTCCAGTATTCCTTCCACTCCTCACCCATCCTGTCCAGGACCTTGTACTCGTCCTTGAAGTCCAGTCGCTCGGCGGACTCTGGGGAGGCTTCCACCCGGGCGGGTTCATCGCCGGCAAGCTCGTCCCCGGAAAAGTCCTTCTCCCCGTTGTCCGTGGCACCTTCCGGGGCCTCAATGGAGACGTCGTCGTAAGGTAACTCTTCAAGGGCCGGGTTGGCTTCCAGTTCCTCAAGTATGGTCGACCGCAATTCGAGGGCGGGAACCTGCAGGATCTTCAGTGATTGCCTGAGCTGTGGAGCCAGGACCATCGACTGGGTCTGCTTCTGGACTTGCTGGAACCCTTGCCTCGGCATAATCGTTTGCTTATTCGTTGGCCTCGTCAGGATTGAGGGCAATGCTCACTGGACGCTCGGACAAGTCGTCCTCGTAAGCCTGCCCGTCCTTGTACAGACTACGCAGGTAAGATGCCAGTTTCTCGTTCGTCGGGCCGTAACCCCTGGAATAAAGCAGGCGTTCCAGGTCGATCATGAGCTCAACCGCCTTCTGGTAGCGCTTTTCGCGGGGCCGCTCGAGGGACTTGGCGAGGATTTTCGTCAGCGGCTTGCCGATGTCCGGCCGCTCGTCGAACCACCGCGGCAGCTCCATGGAGCAGATGTTTTCCCTCGAGGTTTCCGGGGTTTCGCCGAGAAAGGGATTGTAGCCGAGGATCATTTCAGCGAGCACCACCCCACAGGAAAAAAGGTCCGCCCGTGGATCCGTGACTTCCAGCCGGGCCTGTTCCGGCGACAAGTAATCGCTGCGGCCGGCGATAATCTCCCCTTCCTCGCTGTACATCAGGTTAAAGGCCTTCGCGATGCCGAAATCGGTCAGCTTCACATCCCCACCGTAGGAGAGCATGATGTTCTTCGGGCTGACATCCCGATGGACAATGCCCAACGGCTTCCCGGACGGATCCCGGTGGATATGGGCGTAGGCAAGGGCTCGACTGATGCGGGAGATGACAAATGCCGCCAAGTCGCAGGGAATGGCTTTGCCCAGGGCCCGGTGCTGCAGCATGAATTGCTCGAGATTCACCCCATGCACATACTCCATCACCATGTAGTATTGTTTGTGGGCATGACCAAGGTGATAGGTCTGGACAATGTTGGCGTGAATCAGGTCCGCCACCAGGGTCGCCTCGCCAATGAAGTTCTTCCGGAACTGGGGCAGGCTGGAATATTCCTGTCGGATGATCTTGATCGCCACCCGCTTCCGAAAGGCGTCGCTGCCCTCCTGGAGGGCTTCGTAGACACAGCCCATCCCCCCTTGGGCAATCGGCCGCAACAGCTCATAGGATATGGAATCGGAAAATATCTTTACCGGGCGCACGCCATCGTTTTCTTCCAGTTTTTGGCCGGATTCAAGCGTCCTTTTGCAAATGTGCACGATTTTTGCTTTAGAATGGCGAATCCGTAACGCGGCATTGACATCCGGAGGGTTTGGCATACCTCTTTCGGCCTAATGATACGACTGACGGATTCAGCCATTGCAGCCATCCAAAAGCTTGCCGGGGAACGCGCTTCCCCCGGCCAGTTATTGCGTATTTCCATCAAGTCCGGGGGATGCTCGGGCATGGAATACGCGATGGAATTTGCCGAGCCGGCTGAAGCGGATGAACGGTTCAGCCAGGATGGGCTGGATTATCTCGTCGACCGGAAGAGCCACAAGCTCCTCGAAGGATCAGAAATCCACTATGATGACGGACTGAGCGGCAAGGGATTTGAGATTCGCAATCCGAATGCGGAATCCACCTGCGGATGCGGGCGTTCCTTCGCCTGACAGGCCACTGTCTCCAGACACAGGCATAATTCGGCACAGGGCAGGACTTGGAAGCAACCGGCATGGTGCCCGATCCGGGGGGTAAACTTTATCAGGCTTTTCTTTCCAAAAGGTGTCCTTGGGGTTACACTTTCGTCACGAATCGATGGATACCAATACACTTCTTTTCATCACCGGACCCACTGCTTCCGGTAAAACATCCCTCGCCTTGCGGGAAGCAGAACGGCGGAACGCGGTCATCCTGAGCTGCGACAGCCTTTGCTTCTACCGTGGGATGAATATCGGAACCGCCAAGCCGACCCCGGAGGAACAGGCACGCGTCCCCCACCTTGGAATCGACATTTGTGAGCCGGACAAGGCCTATTCAGTGTCCCGCTACGTTTCCTACCGCGATAAATGCCTGCAGGAATTGCAGCAGGCGGGCAGGGCGGTCGTTGTTGTCGGGGGAAGCGGTTTTTATCTGAAGAGCTTTTTCAGTGCGGTCACGGATGACCTGGAAATATCCCCGGAGGTTATCAAGACAGCCGAAGCGATAAGACGGAATGACGGCCTGAAGGGTCTGGAGACAGCACTTCGGGAAAAGAATCCAACCGATGAGGCATTCGAGGGTCTGGATTTCCAGAATCCCCGGCGGGTTGAAAAAGCGCTCATCCGCTGTCTCGCGTCCGAAAAGAGTTATAGCCAGTTGCTGGCCGAGTTCCGGGCGATACCCGAACCACTGGCCGACTGGAACAAGGAGGTCTGGCAAATCAATCGATCCATGTCCGATCTGCAGGAGCGGAATGCCCGGCGGGTTGAAGCGATGCTGAGGGATGGATTGGTTGACGAGGTGCGCGGTCTCAAGGAAAAGGGATTCGAGCACAATCCCAGTGCCTGCGGGGCCATTGGCTACAGGGAGGTCCTTGATTTCCTCGACGGCAACTTGTCCGAGGAAATGCTACCGGAAATGATCTTCATCCACACCAACCAGCTCATGCGGAAGCAGCGGACCTGGTTCCGGCACCAGATTCCGGTCGACCGTGAGGTCGAGGGCGGGCAGGCCGATTGAGGTTGCCTACTCCGAATCGCCGGGACCCATCAGCTGGCTGAGGCTGTTGTCGGTAATTTCCCGCAAGCGGGCCCAACCCATGGCGCCGCCAAGAACGTTGGTGCGCTGGGTGACGAAGGCGATGTAATCCTCATCCGACTCCTCGATCCCGGGAACTTCCTTGCCGGTGACACAGGCAAAGGATCCCACGTTGCCATTGATGACCATACGGGTCACCCGGCCTTCCTCGAGAAAGCGAACCTGGTCCCAGAGGGTGGAAGCAAGGAGATCCTGGGGCGGCTGGGAACCGCTGAATGATTCAAGACTTTCCACCTCGAGTCCGAGGGATCCGGCGATGTCGGCAAATGACTCATTAGCCAGCCGGCCCGACAGCACGGTGTACAATTCCGAACCTTTTTCAGCAAACAGCCTGCGCTTCTCGGAAGCGGCAAAGTCCCGTTCAACCAAGTCCCTGACTTCCTCGAACTCAGGCATGCGGGCCCCGGTGAGGCCGCGCTTGACCAGGACCACGGCGCCGTCGGCAATCTGGGCAATGTCAGAAAAGTAGCGGTTGGGATTACTGGCAAAAATCCACATGGAATTGAGCAGGTCGGCGGGGATATCCTGGCTGGACGGGGAGCTGTTGCGGGCGTAAGGCGGCAGTTCACGGACTTCCACCCCGAATTCCTCCACCATGGAGGTATAGGCCCCGGAATCGAGGGTCACGCTGTCTTGCCACAGCTTAAGGCTGAAGGCTTCACCCTTGCGCGCGGCAATGTTTCGGGCTTCGGCTAGTTTCCAGTCCGTCAGAACCTGATCGCGGACATCCTCAAGGGCAACTTCGACTGTTTCCTCGCCTTCCACGGGGGCTGGTTGGTAGCGGGCCGCATTGGTTGCAAAATAGGCTTCCAGGACACCGTCAGCGGGGTCCGCCACTTCCCCAAGGTAAGCGCCGGCCCGGAAGAGGAGGGCATCGACGAGAAGCGTCTCTTCAACCTCGTAGCGGGCCGGGTTTTCGTTGAAGAACTGCAGCAGCGCCTCATCGGTGAAATCGATTTCCGGCTCGAAGGAATCAAAGTCCAGCCGGGCGATGGCGATACCATAAGTGGTCTGCTGGTCGAGATAGTCCTGCCGAACCTCATGGGGGAGGGAGTAATCCGGCCCACCGAGGGCCTTGCGGACTTCGGCAATACGGTAATCCTCGCGGAGGACGGTTCCGATTGCTTCACGGTTGTAACGGGCGGAGGATTGGAGGGAATCCATCATCCGGTTGTACGATTCAGCCGAAAACTCGCCCGTGGCAGGGTCCGCGAAAATGAGCAGCGTTTCCACATAAGTGGCCAGCTCCTCCTTACCGGGCTGGGGAATGCCCAGTTGGTTGGCCATGCCCAGACCTGCTACCCGCATGTAGGCGTAATCCATCAGCTGCTCGCGACGCAGGCGAAGCTCGGGATGCAGGATGGCACTGATCTCGGCCGTGAAGGACATGGAGCGCTGGTCGGCCTCCGAGGTCAGGTCATAGCCATAGTAGTTCAGCGACTGCCTTTGGCTGGATGTGCCACTGCCAAAGAAGCTCTGCGGCCCGATGGTCAGGACAAAGGTCACGATGATGACGATCAGGAGGCCGCCAAAGAGCCATTTGTTATGCTTCAGGAAGAAATTCTGTAAGGAGGTAATCATTTAGCGAATCGATTAAAGCGGCCGATGCTAGGCTGGAAGCACCACCTGTCAAGAGTGGTCGCTGGAACCGGGATTAGCTTTCGAGGAGCTTGTCCAGGCCCGTCCGGTAGAGTTCGTCCTCCTGATGCCGCTGCTGGGCTTCGGTATACTGTTTCAGGAGGGGGTCTGCCTGTACGAGGCTGCTGGCCATGTCCGACTGCCCCAGCTCGCCCATGGCCTGCTTGAAGCGGGAGAGATTGTAGCGGGCCAACGGCATCGCTGGCCGGTATCCAACCTTCTCGCCTTCCTCCTCGGTCACCTCAGTGGCAATGCGGGCGATCCACTTCAGTTCCTCGAGGACCTCGAGGGATTCGTTGAGGATGTTGACCGGCACGTGGAGCGTGCGGCTGATTTCGTTCATCGTGGGGGCCTTATCCGAATCATGAAAGCGGCGCGCTATCTGCAGGAAGGCGGAAAGTGTGACCAGTTCCCGGACCAGCGGACTGATCCGTCGCCAGGCCGCCTGGTTGGCGAGGAAGCGGACATTCTGGACGGCATAGGTCAATTGTCCTCCAAGGAGAATCAAGACCCAGAAGAAAAAGAGTCCGATCATCATGACCGGGATGATGCCGACGGAACCGTAAAGGCTCTGGATGGAAAGCACCCGGTGGACATAAAGGATGCCGAGATAATTGTTCAGGAAGAGCAGGGTGGCGGTGAGCAGGCTGCCGACAAGGGCCGGCTTGAAGGCAACGCTGGTATTCGGGAAGAAGCGGTAAAAGAGTGCCAGCAAGAGGACCAGCATGCCGAAGGAGATGAGGGGCGAGAGGCGAATGATCACCCGTGCCAGTTCGCTTCCCAAGGGCATCCAGTCCAGCATGGACATGAGGTTGGAGGCTGAGAATAGAGCGGTCGAACCCAGTCCGAGAAGAGCCCCGAGGCTGATGAAGGTCCAGTAGAAGACAATCCGCCTGCTCCATGGCCGTCCCTGGTGGACGCCCCAAATCTGGTTGAGGGTTGTTTCAACAGCCGTCATCAACTGGATGACGACCCAGATCAGGATCAGTCCCCCCATAAGGCCAAAGGCTTTGGAGCCGGAGGTGTTGATCTGGCTTAACAACTGTTCGGCACCATCAATGATCTGGGCAATGAGGGTATCCAGGGCAGTGGCCATTTGCTGGCCTTCCTCGGAAAGCGATTCCCTCTCCAGGGTTACCATCTCATCGAGGGAAGGGGCGATGAAGAGAAGGGCTTTCTTGATTTGGGTTTCAGCATCCGTCCGGACAAAGGAGCTGGAAAGGATGACCACCACCGCAATGAGCGGCCCGAGCGCGATAAGGGACGAGTAACTCAGGGCTGCAGCCCGGCTGAAAAGCCGGTTTTCCACCAATCCGCGCCAGGCGATCGACAGCACCCGCAAAAAGGCAATCCATTGGCCCTTGAGAGAGGGCTCACCCCCGACGCCGTACTCCCAGATGTCCTTCTCCAGGAATTGGCGGATGCGTCTCTTGCGGCTTCCGGGAGCACTTTCACTCCCGGCCGGTGGCTTTGAATCTGCCGGCGGGGACGCCATATTCCAAGTTCCGGTTCAGGAACCCATAAAGAGGGGGACAAGATTGCTATACCAGGCAATTCCCAGTGCCCCGGCAATGCCGATCGCCGACGAAGCGACCATGAGGGAAAAATTGAGGGTCAGGGTGCAGGTATAGAGGCCTATCCCAAAGCCAAGGCTGGACAGGGCCATGTACAGGCCCTGGGGATCGCCATTGAGGTAATTCGAGAAGTAGATGACGGAGAAAAATCCCGCCCCGAGCATGGCCCGGAACCGGATGAGGGGGAAAATTTCAGTCGCGTTGAGGAGAAGAAAGACCGCCATGACGAGGTCCAGGGCACCGAGCAGGACAACCGGATTCTGGAACAGCAACTGGATGGCACCCTCCTCATCGTTGATGATTCCCTGAATGATATTCCAGCTGGGATAGAGGACGGAGAGGGCGGAAATAACGAGCAGGATTCCCAGAATGGGAACCGACAGGGCAGCAGTCCGTTCCTGCCAGGCCTGCTTAACGCGGACATGCCTGGTCTCTTCCGTGTGCCCTTCAGCGGCAGCCAGCATTTCATCCACCTTGACTGCGCTTTCCTCATCCTCGTCAGCTTCCTTGTTCAGCGACTCGACTTCCTCCTCGGTCTTCTTGCGGAGGCTGAGCTTCTTTTTCTCGGGAAAAATCTGCTCCTTGAGGGGTTCGTTGGAACGGATTAGGGCCCAACTCTCCATCCGGGGATCGAAGTAATAAAAGTCAGGGTCGAGCTTGCCGGCCTCGGCAAGGGTAACCAGTTCATCGATTCCGTAGGGACCGCGTGCGGTCTCCTCCTCGGGTCCACGTATAAAATATTCCTCAGCCATGCTGGTAGGCAAATGTTGAATACTCTACCCTGAGCAGCAAGAAAAATAGCGCCAAACGGGGTCAGGGGGCCTCTTTAAGCCCCTCCAGGAAGGTTCTTTCGACAATTTCACAGTTTTTTAGCGTGCTATGGAGCCACAGGCGGTAGACCTGACGCATTTCCGCGGCATCGAGGGAGGTGTTGATGGGGCCCTTGGCCAGTCGCGCACGAATCTCATAAAGGCAGATGGCGGCACTCACGGAGATATTGAAGCTCTGGGTGAATCCCAGCATGGGTATATGGACATGGGCATCCGCCTCCTTGAGGGCGGTTTCACTGAGTCCTTCCTCTTCCGTACCGAACCAAAGGGAAAACTTCTCTTCAACTGGAAGTTCAGGGAGCGGTACCGAAGAGGGGTCAAGACTGGTGGCGACAATCCTGTAGCCGTCGGCCCGCAGTTCATCCATGCAGGCGCGGGTGTTGTCACTATCCTCTTCCCGGTGGCGGTGGAGGTTGATCCATTTGGAGGAGCCCATCGCCACGTCGCGGTTCAACGTGTATTTGTAGCGGTTTTCTATTACATGGAGATGCTGGATACCGAAGCATTCACAGGACCGCATGACCGCACTGGCATTATGTGGCTGATAGATATCCTCGAGGACGACCCGGACGTGGGAGGTCCGGTTGGCGATAACAGTCTCCATCCGCGCCTTTTTTTCAGGCGTGACGAACTGCAGCAAGTGGGCGATCAGAGCCTCTTCGCTCCTGGGGTCGGGTTGGTCCAAGGGTCAATCAATAGGGCAGGGGATAAGCGGCGGTCAGCTCAAGGGCCACCTGGCGGGCCGCCTCAATGCTATCTTTGTCCTCGATGTCGGCAAGAACCCTGTCGATGGCCGTGGCAATCTTGCGGAAATCCTCCTCGACCATGCCGCGGCTGGTACAGGCGGGCGTACCGATGCGGATACCGCTGGTCTGGAAGGGGCTCCGGGTTTCGCCGGGGACAGTGTTGCGGTTGGTCGTGATATGGGCCTTGTCGAGGGCGATCTGGGCCTGCTTGCCGGTCAGCTCGGGATGGCTCTGGCGCAGGTCGATAAGCATGAGGTGGTTATCCGTACCGCCGCTGGTCAACTTGTAGCCGAGGCTATTGAAGGTGTCAGCCATGGCGGCGGCGTTTTTCCGCACCTGGTTCTGGTAGGCCTTGAATCCGGGCTTCATGGCCTCCTTAAAGCAGAGGGCCTTGGCGGCGATGACATGCATCAAGGGTCCACCCTGACCGCCCGGGAAAATAGCCGAGTTGAGCTTCTTGGCATACTGTTCCTTGGCGAGGATGAGCCCGCCGCGGGGGCCGCGGAGGGTCTTGTGGGTGGTGGTGGTGACGAAGTCGCAGTAGGGGACGGGGCTGGGGTGCTCACCGGCGGCAACCAGGCCGGCAATGTGGGCGATATCCGCGAGGATGTAGGCCCCGACATCACTGGCGATGGCAGCCATGCGTTCGAAGTCGATGATTCGCGGATAGGCCGAAGCCCCAACGGTGATCATCTTCGGCCGTTCCTTGCGGGCCTGTTCCTCAAGGGCATCGTAATCTATGCGGCCGCTTTCCGGATCAACCCCGTAGTGCACGACTGAATAGAGTTTACCGGAAAAATTCACGGCACTGCCATGGGTCAGGTGTCCGCCGTCGGACAGGTTCATGGTGAGGATTTTGTCACCGGGCTCCAGAACCGCGGTATAAACCCCGAAATTAGCCTGGCTGCCGGCGTGGGGCTGGACGTTGGCGTATTCGGCGCCAAAGAGTTCCATGGCCCGGTCGATGGCCAGCTGTTCCGCGACATCGACATATTCGCAGCCCCCATAGTAACGCTTGCCCGGATAACCCTCGGCATACTTGTTGGTCAGGACGCTTCCGGTGAGTTCCATGACTGCCGGGAGGGTGAAATTCTCCGAGGCGATCAACTCAAGGTGGTTCTGCTGGCGTTGATGTTCCCCCTCAATGGCGGCATAGAGTTCCGGATCGAGCTCGCTGGCCGCTGCCGGGTTGAGGGTGTTGCTTGGTTGCTGGATGGTGCTCATGTTATCGGGAATGCTAAAAGGTGGGATTTGCTTTCCGGACTGTCAACTGCAGGGACTGCTTTCCCAGTCGCTGAACTTGTCCACGCGACGCTGGTGGCGGCCGCCTTCAAAGGAATTCGAGAGGAAGACCTCAACCAGGCGTTGGGCCAGTTCGGGACTGGTATGTAGCGCGCCCATGCAGAGGACGTTGGCATTGTTGTGGCGCCGTGTCAGGGCGGCCTCATCCTCGAAATGGACAACCGCTGCCCGGACGCCCTTGACCTTGTTGGCGGCCATGCTCATGCCGATGCCGGTTGTGCAGCAGAGAATGCCGGCTTCGGCGGTTCCGGAGGCAACATCCCCTGCGACACATTTTGCATAATCGGGATAGTCGACGGAATCGGTGGTGTCGGTCCCGTGGTCGATGACCTCGTGACCGCTCGATTGAAGAAATTCCAGGACAGGTTTACGCAAGGCGATAGCCCCGTGGTCGAATCCAATGCTGATTTTCATGTTTCAAATTCCGTTTTGAGGTAATTGATGATTGAGGGAACAGCCTCGGCAAGGCTGTCCCGTGTATCGAGATAAATCTGCAACGGTCCGCCAAAGGGGTCGGGGACTTCCTGCGAGCCGGAAGGAATCCACTCCCGAAAACGGAAAACGGGTATGGTGAGGTCCGGGTAGCGCATGTGAATGATATCCGCATGGCTGCTGGTCATGGTAAGGATCAAATCGGAAACCTCGACCAGTTGGTCGGTGAGGGGGCGGCTGCGGTGGTCGGAGAGGTCAAGGTTGACCTTTCCAAGGGCGGTAATCGAGTTGCGCGAGGCGGAGTCCCCGGGGTAGGCCGATACGCCGGCCGAGACCACCTTGTAATCCGACAGGGGGTGGGGCTGGGCCTGCAAGGCGTGCTGCAACAGGCGTTCGGCCATTGGACTGCGGCAGATATTGCCGGTACAGATAACGGTGATGACCTTTTTTCCACCTTCCATGATTTCGCCCAAGAGTGGTCTAAAGGAAGGAAGGGCCCTGCCTGTTGTCAAGCGCCACGCTCAACCCGTCAAGTGTTGGGCATAAAAACGCGCCGTGGACGCCAGATCCGGATCCCGGAGGGAGAAGGATGCGGCAATGATTCCCCGGGCTCCAGCAGCGACGACTTTTTCCATGTTGTCGGGTGTGATGCCTCCGATGCAGAAGAACGGCAGGGCGGGCTCAAGACTGGCAACAGCCCGGACGAGGTCGATGCCGACGGGTTTATATTCGGCATGCGTCTGGCTCGGGAAGATGGGGCCAATGGTGAAATAGGAAAGGATGTCCATCGCTTCCACGGCCTTTTTAGCCTCTTCCAGACAGTGCGTTGAAAGGCCGAGTATGCGATCCGGGCCGAGACGCGCACGCGCTTCATCAATCGGACCGTCTTCCTGCCCCATGTGGAGCCCAAGGCCCGGGGTGCTGGCGGCAAGCTCAAGGTGATCGTTGATGACCAGGGGAACGTTGTGGGAACGGGCGACCGGATGGACGCGTTCCACCAACTCGCGGACTCGTTCGAGGGGATCCCCCATGGCCCGTATCTGCAAAATGCAGGCACCACCGGAGAGGACAGCATCCGCCTTGTATTCCCATTCGCTGTCGTCGATGTAACCCGTGTCCAGTATGGCGTAGAATCCACTGGACGGAACGGCAGGAGCGTTCATCGGAGCCCTTTGGTTGTTCTTGTTCAGGAAAGGCGGGTTTCGTCGGAGTAGGGCCTTTCGTCATCCGCTTCATCATCCATCTCCATGAGGGCGGCCTTGGACTCGTTGAAGTCGTCCGCGTAGCTGGGCCCTGAGGAGGCTACCGGGTCACCAATAATACGGGTGACGCGGATATGGATGGGTTCAATATTCTCCATCCCGAACTGGTCGAGGAGGGTGGCGCGGATACATTGCTTGATATGCGTCTCCACATCCTTGAGGCGGCTGTTGGCCCGGAGGTGGATGGCCACCTTGACTCCGACCGAGCGGCCTTTGAGAAAGTGACGGCAGGATGCTTTTTCCACGCCCTCGACACTGTTGGCGGCGTTTTGCATGACACCGCGCAAGGTGCTGGGGGCGATTTCAATCTGGCCGCCCTGGGTCTTGAAGGGAATGATCCCCTGACTGGCCCGCCGGTAACTGTACACAACGTAGAACCCGACCAGCAGGACCACCGCTGTCACGGCATAGTAAAGGTAGGGTGCCTTGATTAGGTGACTGAGGGTTTCCGTTAGCTCTTGCATGGGAGGATGAGGTTAAGGCTGGAGAGGCTGAGGTCTGCCTATTCTTCGGGTTCTTCCTCAACCGGGGCGTTTTCCCGGCGGATGCCGTCGACGATGACATTGACCTTGGTTACGTCCTTGTTGGTCATGTTCTCCACCCGTTCGCGGACGGCCACCTGGACGTTCTGGGCCACCTTGGCCAGCTGCACCCCGAAGGTGAGAATGAGCTTCACGCTGATATGGTAGGAGCCGTCGGCCTCCTCCTGAATACCAACCGAGGAACTGCTGTCCTTGCGCCCACCGAAGAGTCCGGCGATGTCATCCTTGATCCCGCCACTGGCGAGGGAAACGACGCCTTCCACCTCCCGGGCAGCCATGGCGACAATTTCAGCGACAACCTCATTGTTGATGCTGATATTGCCCATGCCGGAGTCCTCCTGGATGGGTTCCAGATTTTCAAACGGATCGTGTTTTGGATCTTCTTCCATGATTCTTGTTTGGTTTGGGATTATCTAGCTGGCAGTTTATTCCTCTAATTTGGATTCGAAAAGCGTTTTCGGTGTCCGCTGCATAAATTCCTCCACAAAGGCAGTGGTAAAGTTGCCCATGGCGAATTCCGGATCGTTGATGATCGAGCGGGCAAAACCGATATTGGTGTGGATTCCCCGGATGAGGTATTCGTTTAGGGCCCGGTTCATGCGGTCGAGGACAAGTTTCCGGTTGCGCCCGTAGCAAATGACCTTGGCGATCATACTGTCGTAGTATTTCGGGATCGTATAGCCGCCATAGATATGGCTATCGACCCGGACACCATGTCCTCCTGGAGGATAATAAAGGCTGATATCCCCCGGGTAAGGGGCAAAATTCATACCGGGATTCTCGGCACAGACCCGCACCTCAATGGCACAGCCCTTCATGGTGACGTCCTTCTGCTTTAATTCCAACTTTTCGCCACTGGCGATGCGCAGTTGTTCCTTGACCAGATCGATGCCGGTTACTTCCTCCGTCACCGGGTGTTCCACCTGGATCCGGGTATTCATCTCGATGAAGTAGAAATTGCGGTTCTTATCGACAAGGAACTCGATGGTTCCGGCGTTCCAATAATCGCAGGCCTTGGCCGCCTTGATTGCCGCCTGACCCATCGATTCGCGCAGCTCAGGCGTCATGAAGGGGGAGGGCGATTCCTCAATGACCTTCTGGTGGCGACGCTGAATGGAGCAATCCCGTTCCCCGAGATGAATCACGTTTCCGTGTTCATCCGCGAGGATCTGGAATTCAATGTGCCGTGGTTCCTCGATGTACTTCTCGATGTAGACATCCCCGTTGCCAAAGGCTTTCTCGGCCTCATTGCTGGCAGCGGCAAATTCCTTGAGGAAAGTCATGGCGTTATGAGCCAGACGCATGCCACGACCACCGCCGCCGGCAACGGCCTTCACGATGACAGGAAACCCGATTTCCTCGGCAATTCTGATGGCTTCATCCGGGTCGTGGACAACCCCGTCGCTTCCGGGGACGGTGGGAACTCCCGCGGCCTTTACGGTTTCACGGGCGGTCGCCTTGTCGCCCATTTGGCGAATGGTCCCGGAGCGTGGACCGATGAACTTGATACGGCATTCCTCGCATTGCTCGGCGAAGGCGGGATCTTCTGAAAGGAAGCCATATCCGGGGTGGATGGCATCCACATCGGCGACTTCGGCGGCGGCGATGATGCGCTCCGCCCGAAGGTAGGATTCAGGGCCCGGTGCGGGGCCGATACAGATTGCTCCATCAGCCAGCTGCACATGCAGCGACTGCACATCCGCCTCCGAGTAGACCGCAATGGTTTCGATATCGAGCTCCCGGCAAGCCCGGATGATGCGAAGGGCGATTTCCCCCCTGTTGGCAATGAGGATTTTCTTGAACATCTTGTCTCAGGTGGAGAGGCCGGAAATTACTTGAGGCGGAAGAGCGGTTGACCGTATTCGACGCTTTCCCCGTTATCGACCAGGACTTCGGCGATCTGGCCTTTTAATTCCGCCTTGATTTCATTCATCACCTTCATGGCCTCGACAATACAGACCACCGTATCTGCGGAAACGCTGTCGCCAATCTTGACGAAGGGCGGACTTTCCGGGGAGGGGGAGGTGTAGAAGGTCCCGACCATGGGAGATTTGATCAGCTTGCTGTCATCAACCTCTGCCGCCGGAGCCGGTTCTGCCGGGGGTGTGTTTTGCGGCACCGGTGGCGGTGTCGCCGCCGCAGCCTGAACCGGGAATGGGGCCGGTGTGGTGGTCTGGTAAATGGTCTGCACCTCGTCGCTCTTGCGGCAGATGCGGATCTTGAAATCGTCTTCCTCAAGTTGGAATTCGGTCAAGCCCGAGCGTTTCATCAAGTCGACTATCGCTTTAATTTCTTTGATATCCAAGTTCGTTACCTCCGTTAATTATCAGAATGAAAGGGCGCAGTTTGATAAGTTTTCCCCCTAAAGGGCAATGGAAATCGACATCGAACCGGGTCAGAGTTCAATTGGCGGGGTCTCCGGTTCGGTGGGTTTCTGGGGCCGTTTGAAAGGAGAAAAGCTGATTGTCCATTGGGGATCCGCGATTGGCCCCTGAAGGTCGAAATGCAGGTTTTCACTGACCGGCGAGAGGACCATCCCCATCATGCCCTTTACCAGGGTGACTTCCGCCTGCATTGCCAGTTGCTGCGCGGCTAGGTCGAGCGCACCGGCGATCTGTAAACGCAGGGAGGGACCTGTGACAAATCCATTGTTGATGCGAAGAACGCTATCCGCAAGAAGCCAGTCGAAGGTCAAGGCATCGAGGTTCAGGCTGCTGAAATTGAGGCCCATCGATGTGAAAAACCGGGATAAGCCACCGAAGAGGTGAATCTGGCCCAGTTTGGCCTCACGAAGACCAACCGAGCCAAATCCGTGCGCTTCGCCCAGCCCGGCGCCGGTGGTCAGCTTGAGAAAGGCATCCACGCGCCCCTCGTGGAGTTCTGTTGGAAGCGCTGACGAGACATTGGGATCGTAGCCGAAGGATTCCGACAGCTGCGTTCGGGCGGAGCCGAAATGGGCGTCCACCAACTGGAGGTTGTAGTGCCGGTGGCGATTCTCCTTGGATTGCCAGTTGTCGATGCGGATGCCCCCGGTAAAGACTCCCCCGGCAAAGCGGCCGGAGAGGCCGGTAAGGTCCAAGGTATTGCCCTTGAGCCGGCCACTGAGAGAGAGGCCCTCGAGCCGCAGGTCCTGGACGATACTGAATCCCTCATGCTGGATAAGGCCCAGCCGCAAATCAGCCTGGGGCCGGGCTTTGAATCCCTTGCCGGAATCCTGCCACAAGACGCCGCGGACCGTCACATGGGGATTTCCGGAGAAGGTTGCCCCGCAGAGCTCCTCGATGCCACTGGCGGCACACAGGGCTTCCCAGGGGGCGTCGCTTTCGAGGTCCAGCAACATAGCCCTGAAAATATCATCCCCTTTCAGGCCGGAGCGGATGGCAATGCGTCCACCAAACGCTCCATCCGGAAACGAAGCCTTGAGGGTTTCGAGAACAGCCCATTGGTGGTTGCTGCGAACCCTCAGTTGTAATCTGGGAATATGAACACCGCGATAGGAGCCGTTCTTTCCATCAACCGTGGTAATACTCTGCAGGGACTTGAGGTCCCGCCATTTGCCCCAGACGGTGACATCCGCCGGGAGCGGCTCATTCGCTTCGATATGTTTGAAGATGTTCTGCCACCAGTTGCCGAGAAGGATGTCCAAGGTTTCCGGGAAGGTGGAACCCATCGCGTTAAGGGAGAACCGGCTGGTGCTAAATTCATGGGTGTAGGATCCTGAGGCGAACTGGTTGCCGGATTGCTTCGCCTGCAAATCCTCCAGCCGCAGTTGCTGGCGGTTCAGGTAGAGACCGGGATGGAGACGGGCAAAGTGCGTCTGCCCGATGTAGAGCCCGTCCGTGGCAATCATGCCCTGAAGAGACAGGGAGAGGGGATCGAAAGTGGCATTGAGCTGGATTTGGTCAGCTCCAGCACCTTTCAGCATGCGAACATCTGGCAGCCCTGGCACCAGCTCGGTCAGCAGACACTGCGGAAGGTAACCGCGGAAATCCAGCTTGAAGGGAAAGCCGGTGACATCCTCAAACCGGGAGACCACCGGATAGGCCCAGCCTTCCGAAAAAGCGCGCGGGCTGGTGGCAATCCAGTGGACCGGGGAAATGTTGCCCCAGTAAGCGGTTCGAAGAAGCAAGTGGCGGACGGGAAGGCTCTCGTCGCGCGGATGGAGATTGAGCCGGATAGCGGAGGGTACCTGGATTTTGCCGGTTTTGCGGAGTGCCCCACCGGCTGAGAGCTCGAATGGGATGGGCTCGCGGTTGAGGACCTCGTCAATGAGGGGAAGCTTCGGGATTTCCCGGGTGAGCGCGAGGGAACCATCCATGTGGAGGTCGAGGATGGAAAGGCCATCCTTGGCCAGGCGCATGCGAGCCCGCATGCTTAGGGAGTTCATGCGGCCAATATCATACTCGAGGTTTGGAACGAGGGCACGGAGCTGGAACAAGTGGCTTCCGGAGGGAAACATTTTCCAGGAAATTTCGGCAAGGGCCTCGAGATCGGCTGGCAGGCGGCGAATCTGCTGAAGCAATTCGTAGAAGCTTGATTCCCCGCCCTCGTCACCGGTAACGGAGAAGGCGTGCAAGGGGGCTGTGCCTTCCATGTACAGGCGCACCTTGCCGCATTCCACGATCAGGGAACCGACGCGCAATTCTCCGTTTTCCTCGTTCATGGCCACATGGTGAATGGAAAGAACCGGCTCGTTGAGACCTGTCGGGGAGTGGCTGACCGGGATGTAGATTTCCACATCGCGTGCCTCCAGCGAACGGATCGGAGCGAGTCGGGAAATCACCAGATGCAGAGGGGACCATTGCAAGTGGGCTTCCCTAGCGGTGGCGATGATCTGTTCGGTTGCTGAGTTACGCAGTTGGAACCCCGAAAGGAGGAGGCCGCCGCGCAAATCAATAACAGCGTCCTCCCAATCCGCCTCCAGATTATCCGGACCAATACGGTTAATGACCCATTCCATGAACCGATCCGGAAGGGGAACCTCGTGCTGCAGAAAGTTCAGTGCCAGCAGGCCACCCTGGCCGATGGCAAAAAGGGCGAGGACAATATTCAGGAAATGGCAGGCAAGGCAGCTGCAGCCCCACAGGAGTTTCCTGATCTTGGCGACAGGACTCATGGCCGGTTACGGCTGCACTTCGGGTTCGGGAACCGTCTCCTCCGGTTCAACGGGTTCTTCGATAAAAACGGGCTCATCCGGAGCCCCGCCCGGATCATCCGGGAAGGTTGCCAGGGCTGAATCGAGGGCTTCGATGACCTCCGCCGGAAGGGTCCCGATTTCCCCCGTTTCGGCCCGAGCCAGATATTGGGTTGAGCCACCCAGCCGGCTGGAGACAAGGAATTGAAGGGTTTCCACTTCAAGGGTCGGGCTGGCTCCAAAGTCCACTGTCGCCTCAAGGGCGTAGGTCCAGTCAATCGTCCGGGAATCTCCCAATTGCAGGGGGTCGGAGAATGGCTCGTCCAGGAAACGGGCGACCCGCACGTTCCTCATGTATCCTGTCAAGGTTGCGACGGCCGCTTCCTGCAGCGGGACGGGCTCGCTTGAATCCCGCGAAACCAGTTGCACATCGAGAATGTCGGCTGTTTCCGGCAAGGTGAACAAGGTCCTGTCCCAGTAGTAGGACGCATCGAGGGGGAGGTCGGCCAGCAGGTGCGGCCGGACCACAAAAACGGAAGCCGACTGGCTGGTATTGGCATAGAGCAGGGTGCCCTCGTCCTCACGGCTGATCCCTCCGACGTTAAAGACAACTGACTGGCCGGATGCCTTGCGCAGGGTGATTGTCCGCTGGGGATCATCCAACCCGTAGCGGACGAGGTCATTCTCAGAGGGGGCATCGCTGACAAACCGGACCGCTTCCATGTTCCGCAAGAGGGCCTTGACCTTGCCAATGGTTTCCGGATCGGCAGTCTTGGCGTTCAGGGCGCCGGAGGTATCGGTGTTGAGCACCTGCCAGGATCCATTTTCCAGTTGCTGCAAGGTGGTTGTGAGGTCGCCAAAAGCAATACTCAGGCTGGTCCAGTCATCCGCGTGCCGATTGAGCATGCGCTTTTCGCGGAGAACCTCCTGGGCGGTGCGCAAAGCGTCCACCTCAGCGGCATCGACCTTGAAGATGGCATCGTAGGCATCCCTCTTGGCGAGAAAGTAGACGGGGGTGCCCGTCACCCCGGCGGGGGGTGCGAGGACAAGGGTTTCCCTCTCATTCAATCCTTCAAACGTCAATTGAACCGCGTTGCTGTTCATTTCCAGTCCCGGATTCTCCATCATTTCGAACCCTTCGGCCTCAATGGTCTGCCATTCCGCAATCATGGCCTGGACCCGCTCCGGATCCGCAGCCGCCTCGATGGGAGAGACAAAGTTCCAGCCCGTTTCGTCCCGCTCCAGTCGTACCCGGACATTGCTTGCCGAGCGATCCTGAACCTGGATTACGCGGCTTTCCTCCATGCCGAGGCCAAAAATGCGCCGGTCGAGGAAGACGTCCATTTCCCTCTGCAGCAGCTCCATGATGCCGCGGGAAATGACGAGAATGAATTTCCCGTCCGGCGCCATCATGTAGAGGCGGTTGCCAATTTCCGTTGGCGCGCCGATGGCCAGCCTCACGGAATTGGTTCCGCTGGAGAGCTCAATCTCAAGCGGTGGCGCTGCGAGGTTATAGGATTCGAGGGATTGTCCAGCCGAGGCAAGATCATCAACCGGGAAGCGCGATTCCCATGAAAGCCCCTTCAACTGGAAAAGCAGTTGCTGGATAGCATAGGGATTGGCCTTCCAATGGATAGGGGAAATAACATCCCAGCGGTTGTCGCCAGCCTGTTGCAATTGCCACTCGGTGCCACTGGCGGTGCTCGTAATCCGGACCTTGTCGATACCCTGGACAAACGAGCGGTCGAGAATCAACCGGGAGGTGGATTCAAAGACACTGCGGGTGCTCTGGACCCGGTCGATGTAGAAGATCAAGCTGAACAGGGCTAGGTTCAGGACAATGAGGAGAACGGTAAGTTTGTAACGCATGGCGAAGGTCAGGATTTCCGGATCCAGTGAACAAGGAAGCCTAGGACGGCCAGGCTACCGGGCACGCACAGGAACAGCAGTCCAATCTTGCTCAACTGGTCCTGGCTGACGGCGAGCTGATAGGATTCAAGGGTTCGCGGGGGAATGACCAGGAGCCGGTCGCGGTCGAGAATCCAGTTCATGATGTTGAAGAAAAGGGAGACATTGCCGAGCGAGGCGATGTTCTGGTTGGAGAAGAGGTCAGGCGACCCGATGACCACCACCCGGCCACCGGGAACGCTGATGCCCAGCTGGCTGGAGGCTTTGCGCTCGGAAGCAATGGCAAGGGGCACGGGACCCTTGATATCCGACTGGGGATCAAACTCCGGCGTGCCGGCCATCTGGTAGGCGGACTCGGACCAGCTTTCGGCAGAGGAGGCGAACAAGGGGACAAAACTCAAGCGCTCATCCACCGGTTCAGGGGGGACCGGGAAGACGGGGCGGGTCCAGCCGGAAAGAAGGAACGTCTGGTTCTGGATGAGGGATTCCGTGATCGGGTGTTCCCCGAAATTACGGATGAGGATAGTTCCCTTGGCTTCCCGGTATCCGGGATTGGTCTCGATGACCACCTGATCGGAAAGCCGGATTCCCCAGTCCGCGATGAGGGGAAAGAGATTGGTATCCACCCCCGGGCGAACCCAGATGATGAGGCGCCCGGCCCGGTCGACCAGATAGGTGCGGAGCTTGTCCAGTTCCGACGAAAGCAGGGGTCCCTTGGGATCGGCAATGATGACGATGGAAGCGTCATCCGGCACTTTCTCCTTCGCGCTCAGGTCAAGTTGCTCAATGGTGAAATTGCGCAACTGGAGCTCGCTGGCAATCTGGGACAAGCCGAACTGGGGGGAGGTGTCATCCGGCCGGACTTCCTGATGTCCCTGGAGAAAGTACAGTTTCGGGGATTGTTCCTGAGTTACCTCCATGATGGCCGAGGTGAGGGTCGCTTCCCCGGTGAAGGCCACCGGGCGGAGGTTTTCAAAGGTGAGGATTTCATCGGGCCGGATGAGGCGCTGGCGATCTCCGGAAATAACAAGGATGGCGTTGACCTGGTCCAGTCCGTACTGGCGGGCCAGTGAGTCCGCCCGGGCCAAGTCAGTGTAGATATCAACGTACTCCACATTGATGAGGAACTTCCCGTGCCGCTTGCTTTGATAAGCATACTCCTGCAGCAACTGGCTGACGTAGCGGGAGAGGACCTGCTCTTCCTGGCGCACTGAATTCCGCGGAATGGTGACAACAATCTCGACCGGATCAGTGATCTCCTGAAGGTAGGCCTTGGTTTCCGGGGAAAGGGCGTAGCGGTGGCTTTCCGTCAGGTCAATCCGGTAGAAATTATGGATCGCGAGATAGTTTAGCCCTCCTATGAGGCTGAGGATCAGGACGACCTGGAGCCAGTGGTTACTGAGCTTGAGGCGATTGGCAAACTGGTAGGATTCCCACTTGGACATGATCGGTGACTAGCTCTTGGATTCGATGACAAGGACGGAGAAACCCAGAACAGCGATGGTTCCGGAAAAGTAGTAGACGAACGGCCGCGTATCGATAAGCCCGCGGCTGAAGTCGTCGAAGTGCTCGAACAGCTGGAAGTAATCGAGAACCGTATCCGGAAGGCCACTACCGGTTGCCGTCTCGATCTGGAGCATGTGAATGGCCGCCACGCCGACAATGAGCATGAAGAGAATACTGAAGGACAGCATGCCCGCGACCAACTGGCTGCGGGTGAGGCTACTGGTAAAAATGCCGATGGCGATAAAGAGGGCTCCCGAGGCACTGATGAAGAGGTAGCCGCCAGTGGTGGCACCGGTATGGAACAATTTCTCATTGAACTCAGGCTGGTCAATCACGAAGGCGGTAAGAATGGGGTAGGCCATGGCCAAAACCCAGACCAGCATGTAGAAAATGTAGGCCGCGAGAAACTTGGAGAGGACTAGCTGGGACGGCTGGACAGGGGCCGTCAGGAGAGTCTCGATGGTGCCAAGGCGGCGTTCCTCGGCGATGCTGCGCATGGTCAGCATGGGGACAATGAGGAGAACCGGAACCCAGAAAAGGCTGAAGAAGATGGTTGGTGGCAGTTGGTCCTGTTCCTCCGAACTGATTGTTTCCAGCATGACGAAGTAAAAGAACCCCATCATGAGGAGGGAGAGCACCATTGCGATGTAGGTGCTCGGCGTGTAGAACAAGCTCTTTAGCTCGTGCCGGGTCAGTCGGAAAACCTGAATCATTTGGCGGATGCTGTCTCTTTTTGCGGAAGCGCAGGAGGCGTTTCACCGGGAAGATCCCAACTTCTGCGGGTTGCCTTGAGGAAGATCTGTTCAAGGTTGGGCTGTACGGAATGGAAGGACCGGATGCGGAGATTCTCCATGTTTGTCAGCCGGCCGAGGATGGCTTCCCCGTCAGTTCCGTTTTCCTTGTTCAGGAGGCTGACTTCATAATACCCGTTTTTGGGGATGGGGGCGAGGTCTATCGTCCACTCTTCGCCAAGGGATTGCAGGGAACCGGTGATGGAGGCTGGTTCGCCCGCCACCTCGAGCTTGTAATGGGATCCGGGAAGGAATTCCATCCTGAGTTCATCTGACGTTCCCGAGGCAACAAGCCTTCCCTGGTTGAGAATGAGGATCCGGTCGCAGGAAATTTCCACCTCGGAAAGGATATGGCTGGAGAAAATGACGGTGGTTTCGCCACGCAGGTTATCGAGCAGGCGGCGGATGGCAATCACCTGGTGCGGATCCAGCCCGATGGTAGGTTCGTCGAGGATGGTCACCGAAGGTTCAGCGAGGATGGCGTCGGCAATACCGACTCTTTGGCGGAATCCCTTCGACAAGGTACCGATGATCTTGCGGCGGGCCTTTCTCTGCAATTCGCAGACCTCCATCGCATGCTCGATGCGGGCCCGGCGGCGTCGCAGGGGAATCCCCTTTATCTGTGCCCGGAAGCGCAGGTATTCGATCACCCGCATATCCTCGGGGAGGGGATTGTTTTCCGGCATATAGCCAATTTCCCGGCGGATTTCCCGCTCGTGCAGGGGGACGGATTTGCCACAGACATTGAGGTGCCCTGAGGTTGCCGGGAGAATACCGGTCAGCATGCGCAGGGTGGTACTTTTTCCGGCCCCGTTGGGCCCCAGGAAGCCGACAATCTGGCCTTGTCCGATGCGGAAGGACAGGTCGTTGACGGCCTCGGTGCGGCCGAATCGCTTGAACAGGTTTTTTGCAACTATGCTGTCTTCAGGCAGGCTCATTCAGGAAATAAGACGGGTCGGGAGGGGTTGGCGTTCGTAAGTTTACGCAAAAACTTGAGATTTTGAAGGCATTAAAAGCGTTTCCAGAGGCTGGGCGAGAACAGAACAAGCAGAGCGAATAATTCCAGGCGGCCCATAATCATCAATATGGAAAGAAAAAGCTGAGTATAGGCATGTAAGCCAGCAAAATTCCGGGTGGGCCCGATTTCGGCGAATCCCGGCCCGATGTTGAAGATACAGGCGGCCATTGAGGAGACGGTCCCTTCAAAACTCATCGCCGGTTCAAGGAAGGAGATGAGCAGGGTGCCGGAAAAGATAATCAGGGTTAGGATGACGATGTAGACCATGATGGTCTCCTGCTCGCCGAGCGAAAGGCTCTTGCCGTTCACCTTGAGGGGACGGACGACGCGGGAACGGTAGGCTTTTTCCACCTGCTGGGCAGATACCTTGAGGGCGACGATAAAGCGGATGACCTTGGTCCCGCCGGCCGTCGATCCGGAGCATCCACCAATGAACATGGCGGCAAGGAGGAGGATATGGGTAACCGGCAACCAGACATCGAAATCGGCGGTGGCGAATCCCGTTGTGGTCATGATGGAAACAACCTGGAATGCAGCCGTCCGGAGGGCATCCGGAAGGGCCAGTTCGCGGTTGGGGTCAATCATCAGGAAAACCGTAATGGCGACTGAGAATCCGGCCAGGAGGAGGTAATAGGCCTTGAACTCAGTCGAGGTGGCAATCGATTTCCATTTGCGTCCAAGGGCATCGAGGATGAGGAGGAAACTGGTACCGCCGAGGGCCATGAAAAGGATAATGCACCATTCCAGGGCGGGATTGCTGAAGTCCGCGATACTGCCTGAGCGGGTACTGAATCCCCCGGTACTCAAGGTGGTGAACATGTGGATGACCGATTCAAACCAGGAAAGCCCGCAGAGCCAGTAAACAACCGTGCAGACGACCGAGAGGGCGAGGTAGAGCTTGACCAGCTTGAGGACGCCCGACTGGACGCGGGAGGTGTTCAGGTCTGCGGCCTGGGCGGAGGATTCCCTGGAAAAAAGCACCTTGGCCCCAGCACCGAGAAATGACAGGACAGCGACGAAGAAGACGACCACACCGAGGCCCCCCATCCATTGGCTGAGGCCCCGCCAGAAGTGGAGACTGCGGGGGAGCGCTTCAAGGTTGCTGAGGACGGAAGCCCCCGTGGTGGTCAGGCCGGAAGCGGATTCGAAAAAGGCCTCGTTAAAGGAGATGTCCGGAAGGATAAGAAAATAGGGGAGCGCCCCGGTGAGACTGGCCACGATCCAGCCGCAACCGACTGTGGCCAGAGCCTCCTTGCGGAAAAGGGTGTTGTCGCCCGTCTTGCCGAGGATGAAACAGCCGAGGGAAAGGCTGGCGGCAACAAGAAAACTGATCGCGAATCCCTGGGCCGACAGATAGGTGCTCTGGCCGTTGTCATAAAGCAGGGCCATCCCGAAGCAGGCGGCAAAGGCGGTCGCCATCGCCCCGAGGATGACACTTTGCAGTTTGAAAAGGATTGCGTAATTCATGCGCCTTGCTGGTCGGGTTGCCGCTGTCCCTTATTGCGGGTGAAGCAACTGGAGGAGGTCCTTCAGGTTCTCCTCCCGGGTGATGACAACAACCCGGTCCCCGGCGAGGATGGTGTCCTCGGCCCCGGGAACCTTGGCCTGGAATTTATGCAGCAGGGCCACCAGTACCGCGTGCTTGGGCCAGTTGATCTCCTTCAGCTTCCTGCCGGCACAAGGGCTGTCGAGGGAGACCTGGATTTCGAGGATGCGGGCGGACTGGTTGGGAAAGCGGAACAAGTCGACGTAAGCCGCACTGGAGATATAGCGCATGACCTCGTTGGCGGTAACGATACGGGGCGAGACCAGGGTCTCGATTTCCAGGGCTGAGCGGAGGTTGAGGAGGATTTCCTCGTAGTCACTCTTGTTGATGACGGTCTGGACGTGCCGTGCCCCCAGCTTGGCAGCCTGGATACTGGTCATGACGTTGCGTTCGTCATCGCTCGTCGAGGCGACAAAGTAATCCGTATTCCCTATCTGTTCTTCCTCAAGCAACCGCAGCGAGGTTCCATCACCATTGATGAAGGTCGCTTGCGGGAAGCGTTCGGCAAGCCGGCGGCACTTGTCTTCATCCTGTTCAATGACCCTGACCTTGAAGCGCGGATTATTCAACAGTCGGACCAGGGCAACGGCTGTTTCACTGCCGCCGAAAATGACCACCCGTACTTCCTCGCCGGTGGAATGCGGATCGAGGTTCATGCGCAGCTTGTAGAGCTCGCTCGGCGGACCGAAGACGATGACCACATCGCCTTCTTGGAGCACGGTGTCGGCGGAAGGAATGTCCTGTTGCTCTCCCCGTTGGTAGAAGCCAAACTTGATCTGGGAAGGCAGTTTCAGCTCCTTGAGCGCCTTGCCACGGAAGCGAGCCCGCTTGTCGACGGTAATGCGCTGGGCCTCAATTTCGCCCCGGGCGAAGTTCTCCACCGCGATGCGGGCCGGGTTACGGATGGATTTGGCCAGTTCCAGCGCGCTCAGGCCCTCCGGGTTGAGCATCATGTCGATACCAAAGTGGAGGGGATAATTCACATGGGAGGTATCGGTGAAGGTCTGGTCATGAATCCGGCTGATGACATTCTTCGCGCCGAGGACCCGGGCCAGCGAACAGGCAATGAGGTTGATCTCATCCTGGCTGGTCATGGCAATGAAGTGGTCGCAGCCGTCGGCAATGGCCTTTTTCACCGTTGCCGCGACACTGCCACTTCCGTGGATAACGCGGACATTGTGCTCCTCGTCAATAACGGCAGCCCGGTCCGGATCCTTCTCGACGACGGTGACATCGTGGTTGGCGTCACTCAGCACATGGCTCAAGTGGCGTCCCACTTCACCGGCACCAACAATCACAACTTTCATGTGGCCCGCGAGTCTAGGGATCAGCCGGGTTAAGGGAAGGCAAATTCCGGGGCCGGAATTCTAGGCCTCTTCCTCGTCGACTTCGATGATGCGGTTGATTCCGATCAGGGAATCGCCTTCGGCAAGGTTGATCAGACGGACTCCCTGGGTGGTGCGCCCGATGACCCGGACTTCCTTGACCCGTGTGCGGACAGCCTGGCCCCCGTTGGTGAGCATCATGATCTCGTCCTCCTCGCTGACGCTGAGAGCGCCGGCGACACTGGTGGTCCGCATCGCGATGATGCCGCTGCCCCCGCGTTTCTGGAGGCGGTACTGGTCAAAGGCGGTCCGTTTGCCCTGGCCGTTCTGGCCGGCGATGAGGAGGGTCTCGTTCTCCCGGACCACCTCGATTGTAACGACATAGTCGTCCTTGCCCTTGAGGGTGATCCCCTTGACCCCACGGGTGGCGCGGCCCTGGTCCCTCAAGTCGGTTTCCTTGAAGCGGATGGACATGCCCTTGCGGGTAATCATGCACAATTCGTCCTCACCGGCAGTCAACTTGACCCCGATAAGGGAATCCCCGTCATCGACATTGATGCCGATGATGCCGCCGCGGCGGAAATTCCTGTAATCCGAAAGGTTGGTCTTCTTGACGACGCCGTTGCGGGTGGCCATGACGAGGTGCAGGTTCTCGTCGAACTCCTTGACCGGAATCATGGCCGCGATGCGCTCATCCTTTTGCAGGGCCAGCACATTGGCGATACTGCGGCCCTTGGAAACGCGCGTTCCCTCGGGGATATCGAAGACTTTCTCCACGTAGACCCGGCCATTGTTCATGAAGAACATCATGTAGTCATGGGTGCTGGCGGTGAAGAGGTGCTCGACATAATCCTCGTCGTGCGAACCGGCCCCGATCACGCCCTTGCCGCCGCGCCTCTGGGAGCGGAAGCTGCTTACGGGGGTGCGCTTGATGAAGCCCTTGCTGGAAATGGTGATGCAGCAACCCTCGTTGACGATCAGGTCCTCCATCCGGAACTCACCCTCGTCCGGCAGGAACTGGGTCATCCGCGGCGTGGCGTACTTGTCCTTCAGCTCCAGCAACTCGGTCTTGATGACTTCCAGGAGCCGGTTCTCGTTTTCGAGGATTTCCGTCAATTCCTGGATGAGCTTGATCAGCTCGAGGTACTCGGCCTCGATCTTTTCCCGCTCCAGGCCAGTCAGCTGGTAGAGACGCATGTCAAGGATGGCATCCGTCTGCTTGAGGGAGAGCGGATACTTGTCCATGAGGCGGATTTTTGCCTCATCCCGGTTGCGGCTGGCCCGGATGATCTTAACGAAGTCATCGAGGTTATCGAGGGCGATCTTGAGGCCTTCGAGGATATGCGCCCGGGCCTCTGCCTTGGCCTTGCGGAAAGCGGTGCGACGGCTGACAACCTCGCGCCGGTGCTCGACATAGACCTCGAGCATCTCCTTCATGTTCATTTCCTTCGGGCGCCGGTCGACCAGTGCCAGGAGGATAACCCCGAAGGAGGACTCCAGGGGCGTGTGCTTGAAAAGCTTATTGACCACAACCCGCGGAATTTCGCCGCGTTTCAGCTCGATGACGATGCGGGTGTTTTCATCCGATTCGTCCCTGAGGTCACTGATACCCTCGATGACCTTGCCCTGGACAAGGTCGGCAATCCGCGTGACCAGGTTGGCCCGGTTGACGTTGTAGGGGATCTCGGTGATGACGAGCTGCTCCTTGCCCTGCTTCAGCTCCTCGGTGTGGATGACGCCGCGCATGCGGACAATGCCGCGCCCGGTACGGATGTACTTGTCGATACCTTCCCGGCCGAGGATACAGCCACCGGTCGGGAAATCCGGACCGAGGATAATCTTGGCCAGGTCATCGATTTCCATGTTCGGGTTGTCGATGAGGGCACAGGTACCATCGATCAGCTCACCCAGATTGTGTGGCGGGATATTGGTCGTCATGCCGACCGCAATACCCGTGGAGCCGTTCATGAGGAGGCTCGGGAGAGCTGCCGGAAGGACGCTCGGCTCGGTGGTGTCCTCCTTGTAGTTGGGAACAAAATCGACCGTGTCTTCATCGATTTGCCGGATGAGTTCCTCCGCCGCCGCCGTGAGGCGACACTCGGTGTAACGGTAGGCAGCGGGCGGGTCGCCGTCGATGGAACCAAAGTTGCCCTGCGGGTCCACCAGTGGGACGCGCATGACCCAGTTCTGGGCCATACGGACCAGTGTATCGTAGACCGAAGCATCCCCGTGGGGGTGGTACTTGCCGAGCACCTCACCGACAACGGCTGCGCACTTGTCGAAGCTGCGGTTGTGAATCAGCCCCTGCCGCAGCATCGAGTAGAGGATACGGCGCTGCACGGGCTTGAGTCCGTCGCGGGCGTCGGGCAGGGCCCGGCTGATGATGACCGACATCGAGTAGTCGATGTAGGCCCTTTCCATGACATCGGTGATGTTCGACTGGGTGACTTTTTCTTTTTCTGTATACATTACGCGGAATCGCGGGAGGTGAAAGCGGGAAGACTAGACGTCGAGATGGCTTGTGTTGAGGGCGTTGTCCTCAATGAAGGCCCGGCGGGAAGGAACATCATCCCCCATCAACATGGTGAAGGTCTGTTCCGCCTTGGCGGCATCCTCGATATCGATGCGGAGGAGGCGGCGTGTTTCCGGGTTCATGGTGGTCTCGTAAAGCTGCTTGGGATTCATTTCCCCAAGGCCCTTGTAGCGCTGGATGTTGAGACCCCGGCGGCCCAGTTCGCGGATTTTCGGCAACAGCTCGAGAATGGAGTACAGCTCGATGCGGTTTTCCTTTTCGGCCTGACCGATGTTCTCGACAAGGTGGTAGCGGGGTTCGTCACCGGGGGTCCAGGTATCGACCACCAGTCCCAGCTTGGTATGCTCCTTGAGGACCTTGGTCATGGCACCGGACTCAAAAATCTCATGGATGCTCAGGCGTTGGTTGACTTGCCGGCCATTGTGCTCGACCTGGCGGATGATGACCTCGGCAAAGGCGTCCTCGATGCCTTCCTCGGCAATGAAGGCGATGCGTTCCTCCTCGTTCTTGAGGAACTTGAAGACTTCATCGTTACCCGTCCGGATGCGAACCAGGTATTTCGGGAGTTCTTCCCCGTCATGCTGGTCAAGGTAAGTATCAAGCGGGCAGCCGAAGCGGGTGACCCCGTTGCCAAGCAACTCCAGCCGGGCCAGGGACTCGACGATCCGGTCCACCTTGGCGGATGGGAATTCGTGCTCATCCCGGAGGCGGACCAGGGTCACTTCCTCGGAGCCCAGTTCGAGAAGAATACGATTCAATTGCTCGTCATTGTCGACATACTGCTCACGCCGCCGGCGCTTGATCTTGTAAAGGGGAGGCTGGGCCAGGTAGACGTAGCCCTTCTCGATGAGTCCGCGCATCTGGCGGTAGAGGAAGGTCAGGAGCAAGGTTGAAATGTGGGCCCCGTCAACATCGGCATCACACATGATAATTACCCGGTGGTAGCGGGCTTTCTCGGCATCGAAGGCGCCATCACCTTCATGGTCCCCAATACCGGTTCCCATGGCGGTGATGATGGTGCGGATCTCGTTGTTGTTGAGCACCTTGTCGATCCGGGCCTTTTCCACGTTAATCAGCTTTCCGCGAATGGGAAGGATGGCCTGGTAGCGGCGATCGCGTCCCTGCTTGGCGGATCCGCCAGCGGAATCCCCCTCGACAATGAAGATTTCGCAGAGGGTGGGATCCTTTTCCGAACAGTCGGCCAGCTTGCCGGGAAGGCCCCCGGTGGACATGACGCTCTTGCGGACGGTTTCCCGGGCCTTGCGGGCGGCATCCCGGGCGCGCGCGGCATTAAGGGCCTTGTCGATAATCTTCTTGGCCAGGGCTGGCGTGGTTTCAAATTCGTATTTCAGCTTTTCACCGACGATCCGCTGGACGATGCCGTCCACTTCGCCGTTGGAGAGCTTGGTCTTGGTCTGCCCCTCAAAGCGCGGTTCCGGAACCTTGACCGAGATAACGGCGGTCAGGCCTTCACGGACATCGTCGCCGGAGATGTTGGGGTCCTTGTCCTTAACGAGGTTATTGGCCTTGGCGTAGGTATTGATGACGCGGGTGAGGGCAGTCCGGAAGCCGCTCAGGTGGGTTCCACCCTCGATATTGTGGATGGAGTTGGCGTAGGCGTAAATCTGGTCGTTGTAGCTGTCGTTATATTGCAATGCGATGTCGACCACGATGGTGGCGTCGTCCTTCTCGTTCGCCGGCGCTTCACCGGTAAAGGCGATGGGCTTGGGGTGGACGGCAGTCTTGCCGCGGTTGAGGAAGGCGACGTACTCGGAAATTCCATCCTTGAAGATGAAAGTGTCCTTCCGGTTGGACCGTTGGTCCTCCAGGGTAATCTCAATACCCGGATTGAGGAAGGCCAGCTCGCGGAGACGCTTGGCCAGCAAGTCATACTTGAATTCCCGGGTGGTGAGAAAGATCTCCGGATCGGGCAGCCAGCTGATTTTGGTCCCTGTTTTTTTGGTCTTGCCGATGATATTCATCTTCTCGGTCGTCTTGCCGCGGCTGAAGGCCATGTGGTGGACCTTGTTTTCCCGGCTGACCTCAACCTCGAACCATTCGGAAACCGCATTGACACACTTGGCCCCGACGCCATGGAGTCCCCCGGATACCTGGTAAGCGCCCTTGCCGAACTTGCCGCCAGCATGAAGGTTGGTCATGACCAGCTCGAGGGCCGGCATTTTATGCTTCGGGTGCATGTCAACCGGGATGCCCCGTCCATCATCCTCGACCGAGATGGAGCCTTCGCCATGGAGGCTGACCTTGATGGTGCTGCAGTGGCCTGCAAGGGCCTCATCGATGGAGTTGTCGACGATTTCAAAGACGCAGTGATGGAGGCCTCTTTCGTTGGTGTCGCCGATGTACATGTCGGGCCGTTTGCGGACCCCTTCCAGACCTTCCAGTTTTTCGATTTTTGAGGCATCATATGCCTCGGGGGAGCTTTTACTCTTAGCCATTGATTATCAGCATGTTATAAAACTTAAAAATCCGGCCGAAGCCGGGTTCCGGGAAAGGCTTTATTAGGCCAGAAAAGGGAGGGTAAGGGCAAGCGAAAAAGGGGTTATTTTGGCCCTTGATCGCAGCTTTTTTTAATACCGTTAGCCTGCCTTGACGGAGAGGAAATTCCGGAGCAGTTGCATACCGTTTTCAGTGGCCATGGATTCCGGGTGAAACTGGACTCCATGGATGGGTAATTCACGGTGCTGGAGGCCCATTATTTCCCCTTCGCTGGTCTCCGCGGTGATCTCCAGAGACTCGGGAAGGGAGGCCTTTTCAACGAGGAGGGAATGGTAGCGGGTGGCATGGAAGTCCTGGGGCAAGTCGGCGAATAGTCCCTTTCCGGTGTGGTGGATGGGGGAGGTCTTACCATGCATGAGGCGGTCGGCGCGGATGACGTTACCACCGAAGAACTGACCCACGCACTGGTGCCCGAGACAGACTCCGAAAAGGGGGATGCCGGTGGGGGCGAAGGCTTCGAGAATGGAGAGGCTGTTGCCGGCCTCATTGGGGCTGCAGGGCCCGGGAGAGAGGAGAACCCTGTCCGGCTTCAGGGAAAGGGCTTCAGCGGGGGATATTCCGTCGTTGCGGAATACCTTCTGGTCCACCCCGAGTTCCCCAAAATACTGGACGAGGTTGTAGGTGAAGGAGTCAAAGTTGTCGATGACCAGCAACATGATGAGCAACTGTGCTGATTCGCTGAATCCGGTCAATGCCGCAGAACGGTAAATTGGAATCCGGATAAAAGAGAGCCCGACCGGATAATTGGAGGGGCCGGTCGGGCTCGGTGGGTGGGTTTATAGGGAATTGTTTAAAGGGATGATAAAGTCTCTATCAAAATTCCGGGAATTTGGAAGAGAGAAATGAAATTTGCCCTCTAAATGAGGCATTAAGCCTAGTCGTCGTCACGCTGGCGGCGCGGCGGACGGCGGCGGTCACCCTGGCGGCGGCGCGGGCGCTCACCCCTGTCACCTCCACGGTCCCCACGGTCCCCGCGGCCTCCCCGGCGCTCGCGCGGCGGTTCGGATTCGGCTTTTTCCTTGGCAGCGGCCACCTTTTCGCTGATCTCGTCGTCCTCACCTTCCCGCTCGGCGAGAGCGGCGGTGCGGCTGAGACGGACCCGGCCCTTTTCATCGATGCCAATGCACTTGACCCACATCTGGTCACCCAAGGCGCAGACGTCCTCGACCCGGTTGACGCGGAAATCGGCCAGTTCGGAAACGTGGACGAGACCTTCCTTACCGGGCAGACACTCGACAAAGCAGCCGAACTCCTTCACGCCACGGACGGTACCGTGGTAGAGCTTGCCTTCCTCGATCTCGGCAGTCATGGCCTTGATTTCCTCGAGGGCGCGCTGCATGGAAGGCCCGCTGGTGGCGTAGACGTCGATACGGCCGGAATTGTCCTCGTTGATGTCGATTTCGGCACCGGAAACCTCGCAGATACGACGGATCGTCTTGCCGCCCGGGCCAATGATAAGGCCAATCTTCTCCGGGTCGATCATGATGGTCTCGATGCGCGGTGCGTACGGGCTCAGCTCTTCACGTGGCTTCTCGATGGTCTTGGACATGACATCGAGGATCTGGTTGCGGAGCTCGGCATTGCGGGCGATGGCTTCCTTGGCCACATCGTGGGGGAGGCCCTGGATTTTAAGGTCCAGCTGGAATCCGGTAATCCCGTTGCGGGTACCACAGATCTTGAAGTCCATGTCACCGAAGTGGTCTTCAGCCCCGATGATGTCGGACAGAACGACGTGCTTCTGAAGGTCGCCCTTGTCATCAAAGCGGGTCACAAGTCCACAGGAGATACCGGCCACCATGCCGCTGATAGGCACACCGGCGTCCATCAGTGAGAGGCTGCCGCCACAGACGGAGGCCATGGAGGTGGAGCCGTTGGACTCCATGATTTCGGAGACCAGGCGGACCGTGTAGGGGAATTCGTCCTCGGCCGGAAGAACCGGCAGCAGGGAGCGTTCAGCGAGGGCGCCGTGACCGATTTCGCGGCGACCCGGGCCCATGATGCGGCCGGTTTCACCAACCGAGTAGTTCGGGAAGTTGTAGTGGAGGATGAAGCTCTTCTCGCGGGGACCGCCGGTGAGGCCGTCCATACTTTGGTTGTCAGAACGGGAACCGAGGGTGGTGAAGACCAAGCCCTGGGTTTCGCCACGCTGGAATAGGCCGGAGCCGTGCACCCGAGGATAGAGGCCAACCTGGCTCTCGATGTCGCGCAGGTCTGCCGGGCCGCGACCATCGGCACGCTTGCCGGCATCGAGGATGTTCTCGCGGTAGATTTCCTCCTGCAGGACCTCGAAGGCGAGCATGAGCTGGTTGGGGTCGAATCCCTCTTCACCGTCGCGCTCGATCATCTTTTCCTTCACGTCATCCTTGAGGGCATCGACAGCAGCCTGCCGGTCGGACTTGGAGTCCTTGAAAACGGCTTCTGCCATGCGTTCGCCAACGATTTCGCGGGCGAAGGCGAGGTTTTCGTCCGTGACCACGAAGAGGTCGAAGGTCTTCTTTTCCTTGCCGGCGATCTTGGCCAGTTCCTTCTGGGCCGTGATGATCGGCTGGATGGCTTCCTGGGCGAACTCAAGGGCGGCGATGAACTTGTCTTCCGGGACTTCCTCGGCGGAGCCCTCGATCATCATCATTTCCTTTTCGTTACCCACATAAATGAGGTCGAGCTCGGACTCATACTGCTGCTCGTGGGTCGGATTGACCACGAAGTCGCCTTCGATGAGGCCGACACGGATACAGGCCACCGGGCCGTTCCAGGGGATGTCCGAGCACATCAGGGCAGCGGAAGCGCCATTGACGAGAAGGATGTCCGGTTCATTGACCAGGTCCGCGGTCAGGAGCAGGGACTGCACCTGGACTTCATTGAAGAAGCCTTTCGGGAAGAGCGGGCGGAGGGGCCGGTCGGTGAGTCGGGAAGTGAGGATTTCCTTTTCCGAGGGGCGACCTTCGCGCTTGAAGAAACCGCCCGGGATGCGCCCGGCGGCGGAGAACTTCTCGCGGTAGTCCACCTGGAGCGGGAAGAAGTCCTGTCCTTCGCGGATGCTGGTGGCAGCGGTGGCGGCGACAAACACGGTGGTTTCGCCGACCTGGATGGTCACGGCACCATTGGCCTGCTTGGCCAGGGTACCCGTTTCAATTGTCATACCGTATTCTTCTACGGTAACGGAGTGTTTTTGTTTCAACATGGATGTTAACTAGACTGTGCGGACAGGTGACCACAGGGGCCCTGGCCGTTAGGTTGTCCACCATCCAGCTGACCTTAGGAAGTTCGCCTGCCGGAATCGTGCCCGGCAGGCGGACTTCCTACAAAATGCAGCCGCGGATGGTGGATTAGACTGGGTTGAGAACTGCTATGGAAAGCAAGAAACTCCGACCTTAGCGGCGGAGCTTCAAGCGTTCAAGCAATTGCTTGTACTTCTCGAGGTCATGTCGCTTGACATAGTCGAGAAGCTTGCGCCGGCGGCTGGTCATGGCAATGAGGCCGCGGCGGCTGTGGAAATCCTTGCGATGGGTCCGCAAGTGATCGGTGAGGTGATTGATCCGCTGCGTCAGCAGGGCAATCTGGACTTCAGGCGACCCGGTGTCGGTGTCGTGACTCTTGAAGTCGGTAATAACGCTTGATTTATCGAGTTGTGATTTAGCCATTGTGGTGATTCTTGTTGCACGACCATGGGGACCCTCTTTGGAGGGACCGGAGGACTCGCCGAAGCCAATCCAACCGTCTCATCCCACAGACGCGGGACGGTCGCGGAGGAGGGGATTTCGCCCGACCTCTCGACGCGGAAAGGGAGGAAGGTGGCGAACCTTGCCTAATTTGCAAGGAGAAAAGTTCAGAGCGGACAATCCGTGGGAATGAAGGAAACCGGCAGCTTGAAGGCCTCCCCGGCGAGCCCGGCAAGGGCGGTGACCCCGTAGCGCTCGGTGGCGTAGTGACCGCAGACATAGAGGTTGAATCCCTCTTCCTGGGCGAGGTTGAAGTGCTCCTGGCGCAGTTCGCCGGTAATCAGGGTATCGGTGCCGACTGCCTTGAGTTCGCTGAGGGCGCTGCGGCCGGAACCGGTGAGGATGGCCACTTTTCCGGGATTGGCGGAGCCATACTCGATGGCTGTGATGCCCCCGGGATACTCCGCCTCGAGCCGTTTCCGCAATTCATCCCGGGTTGGTGGCCCTTCGGCCAGCAGGGCGATGGGCGTTCCCTCATAGGGCAGGAACCAATCGGCGGGCTCCAGTCCGATGGCCTTGGCGAGGAGGCGGTTATTGCCGATCTCCTGGTGGGCATCGAGGGGAAGATGGGAGCTGTAGACTGCCAGGTTGTTGTCCATGGCCAGCTTCAGCTTCTCATATAGGGGGCCTGAATAGCTGGAAGGGGTATTCCAGAAGAGCCCGTGGTGGACGATGAGAAAGTCAATGCCCTCGGCGATGGCCTTTTCAAAGGGGATGCGGCCGGCATCAACCGCGGCCCCGATCCGGCTGACGGAGCCGTTGTTCTGCAACTGAAGGCCGTTGTTGGCTCCGGGAAAGTCCGCGACCTCGTGGCGGCGGGTGGTTTTGTCACAAAAGGCAACAATCTCGTCCAGAGCAGTCATGCAGTTGATGCTGAAGGTTATTGTGTCCGCGGCAAGACCGGGTTACGGATTTTTCGCCCCCTGAAAGTCATAGAGGGATGGAAGATGAAGGATGCCCGTCAAGGCGTCCAGCGCCCGGCGGGACTCCTCCAGCAATTGGGGATCGGCAAGGTCGGCGGGAGCCAGCTTTTCGCGGTAATGGGTCTCGATCCAATCCTTCAATTCGGTGTAGAGTGAGTCGTCGAGGAGGACCCGGCCCTTGAGGTGGCGCAGTTCCCCGGCGTTGAGCACCACCCGTTGCCGGAGGCAGGCCGGACCGCCCCCATTGCGCATGCTTTCCCGGAGATCGAAGTAGAGGACCTCTTCGATGGGATTGTCCTTGTCTTCAAGGCAGTGCTGGAGGAATCCGGCCACCTGCGAATTGGCAGAAGACTCGGAAGGAGCGACGAGGAGTTGGCACCCCTCCCCGAGTGTCAGCAACTGGCTGTTGAAGAGGTAACTGCCGACGGCATCCTGCAGGCTGACTTGCTCCCGGGGGACTTGAATGAGCCTCAGGGGGTCACCGGAGAGGGCCTGAAAGGCAGCTTGGAGGTCCCGGATGGCGGCCTCCTGGTCGAGAAATGCATCCTCGTGACAAAGGAAGACATCCCGGTTGCCCACGGAGATGACATCGTTGTGGAAAACCCCGGCATCGATGGCCTCAGGAGACTGCTGGAGGAAGATTTGTTGTTCATCTGGAATTTCGTGGTGGCGGGCAATACTTTCAAAGCTCTCCCGGGTTTGCCGCGCTGGGTAACGCTTCGGCTCCGTTGCCAGATGGGTGAAGGCATGCCGGCCATAAACGAAAAGGTGCAGGCCCTTGGAGGAGAGACCCGGGCAAAAGCGGGTATGGTTGGCTGCTCCTTCATCCGCCATGGCGACTCCTCCGCCAAGGGGTGGATGGACGACGAAGCGATCCTCGTCTGCGAATATTGCTTTCAGGAGGCGACAGGTGAACGGCGCCTCGATGCTGCGGTGGAGTTTGGAGGACAGGTTGGCCGGGGTGAAATGGGTCCTCTCGTCTCCAGAGTCGATGGAAGGCGTCATGGTGCAGGCATTGGCGGTCCACATGGAGGACGCGGAGGCGGAGGCGGCAAGGAGCTGCGGAGCCTGGGTGGCGGCGTTGGACAGAACATCCGCATCGGACGTACCCTTGATGCCCCAGTCGAGCAGGGCGCCGATGGCAGGGCGTTCCTGCGGAGGCAGAATCGCCTGAGGAAACCCCCGGTCAGCAAGGGCCTTGGCCTTTTCCAGACCCTGCAAGGCGGCCTTCCGCGGATTGGAAACAGCGTCCTTGTTTTCCTGCGAGGCGACATTCCCGAGGGAGAGCCCGGCATAATTATGGGTTGGCCCGACAAGGCCATCAAAGTTGACTTCACGATAGCGCATTGCTCTAAACCGGTCTTGATTAGCAGGTCCCAAAGGGGAGGGCAAAGGCATTTTGCCATTGACCAAAAGGCGCAAAGGGCAAACACCGGATGTGATGAAAGAGGCTGACAATGTAATGATCTACGATACCACCCTGCGTGACGGCACCCAGGGCGAGGGTATTTCCTTCTCTGCCGAGGACAAGATTCTCGTCGCCGAGAAACTGGATGCATTCGGGATCGACTACATTGAAGGCGGCTGGCCGGGGTCCAATCCACGCGATATGGTCTTCTTTGAGCTGGCTAAAAAGAAAAGCTTCCAGCGTGCCCGGATCACCGCCTTTGGCTCGACTCGCCGGGCCAACCTCAAGGCCGAGGACGATCCCCAGTTGGCCACCCTTCTGGAGGCCGAGACGCCGGTGGTGACCATTTTCGGCAAGACTTGGTTACTGCACGTGACGGATGTCCTGCGGACGACGGCGGAGGAGAACCTGGCCATGATCGAGGAATCGGTCCGCTTCCTGAAGGAGGCCGGACGCGAGGTCATTTACGACGCGGAGCACTTTTTCGACGGCTACAAGGATGATTCCGACTATGCCCTCAATACACTGAAGGCGGCTGCAGCCGGTGGGGCAGACTGGGTGGTCCTGTGCGATACCAATGGGGGATCCCAGGTTAAATGGCTCTCCGGGGTGGTAGAGGAAGTTGTCCGTGAAATGGGTTCGGTCAAGGTGGGGATCCATGCCCACAATGACTGCGGCCTCGGGGTGGCCCTGTCCCAGATTGCGGTTGAGGCAGGTGCCCGCATGGTGCAAGGGACGCAGAACGGTTATGGTGAGAGGGTGGGAAATGCCGACCTGACAACGATCATGGCCAACCTTTCCCTCAAGCTGGGCTATTCCTTCAACTCGGACAAGCACCTGAACAAGCTGTGTGAGCTGGCTCACGGTATCGACAACATGGCCAACCATGTACCCAACCCGAAGGCTCCCTATGTTGGCCGGAGCGCCTTTGCCCACAAGGGGGGAGTCCATGCCAATGCAGCACAGAAAGTCTCCCGCAGCTATGAGCATATACGGCCGGAGTGCGTCGGCAATCGCCAGCGCATCCTGCTTTCCGACATGGCCGGCGGCAGCAGCGTGGCCATGAAGGCGACGGAGCTGGGTATCGAGGTGGAGCCAAAGTCCGAGGAGATGCGGTCTTTCATCAAGAAGCTGAAGGAGCGTGAGGCGAAGGGTTACGAGTACGAAAATGCCGACGCCAGCTTCAAGGTGCTTCTGGCCCAGCACTTCCACGGGATGGAAGACAATTTCAACCTTGTCAGCTACCGGACCATTTCGGAAGTCGTCCGCGACAAGCATGAGAACATCAGTGAGGCGGTGGTTAAAATCCGCGTTGTCGACGAGGAGGACATCAAGATCAGCGTTGCCGAATCGACCGGTCCGGTGGGCGCTCTCGACCATGCCATGCGGTTGGCCTTCGGGGCGCATTTTCCCGAACTGCGCAGCGTCCAGCTGATCGACTACAAGGTGCGTATCCTGCAAACCGGGCTGGGAACGGATTCCGTGGTCCAGGTCCTGATGCTTTCCGGAGACGGGGAAACCACCTGGTGGACCTGTGGGGCCAATCCCAACATCATCGAGGCCAGTTGGCAGGCGCTGCGGGATTCTTTCCGCTACAAGTTGATGATTTCGGACGAGTAATCCCAATGTCAGGCATTCGCAACGGTCCTGTCACCTCGTCACACATTCTTAACCCCGGATGATGGGGCTTGCTTAAGATTTGGCTGGAGATAAGCTGAGGCAGCATCCGATAGTGGGCTCCTCCAATTTTCCGCCATGCCCGATTCTGAACCCCGAGTTGCCGATTTTCAAGAATTGGCCCGCCGAACCTGGCAGAGGCCTCTCCTCCGGATTGCCGGGAAGGTGATGGAGCCGTTGTTCCTTATCTCCAGCCTTAATGATCACTACCGGCAATTTCTTGACGTGCGCCAATGTAGTGAGGCTGGTTTTTTTGACCAGGGGCTCGGGGTTCTCGGGGTGCGGTACAAGGTCAGCGAGGAGGACCTGCAGCGGATTCCGAAAACAGGACCGGTTTTCCTTGTCGCCAACCATCCCTATGGAGGGGTCGATGGACTGGTCTTTGGATCCATGTTGGACCGCGTACGGGATGATGGGCAGTTCCTCGCCAATTATCTCCTTTCCCGGGTCGATGACATGGGCGGTCGCTGCTTTTACGTGGACCCATTCGGAGGCCCCGGGGCGGCCAAGGCAAACTTCAAGGGGATGAAGGACAGCTTGCGCTGGTTGAAGGATGGTCATGCCTTGGCCACGTTCCCGTCAGGCACAGTCTCGCACCTGAAATGGGGCTCGCGGCGGGTCAGCGATCCAGTCTGGGCCGAAAACCTCGCACCCCTTCTCCTCAAGAGCGGCGCCACCGTGGTACCGGTCTATTTCAGGGGGCACAACTCCATCTTTTTCCAGATAGCGGGACTTTTCCATCCAAGGCTCCGGACAGCCCTTCTTCCGCGTGAAATGCTGCGGGCTAAAAACCGGGTCATTGAGGTGCGTGTCGGTAATCCCATTTCCGCCAGACGGCTGGAGCGCTTTCGTTCCCATCGTGAGGTCATGGACTTTCTCCGGTTGCGGACTTACATCCTGCAAAACCGGCAGGTGGCGGACAAGACGGTCTTTGTCCCGGATCTCCGGCGGTCTCATTCCGGAAAGCCGATCACGCCCGCCCAGCCTGTCGAGAAGCTGGAGGAGGAATTGGCTGACCTGCCACCCGAGGCCATCCTCGCCGAGCACGCGGCCTTCACGGTCTATGCGGCCAAGGCCAACCAGATTCCGCATATTCTGATGGAACTGGGCCGCTTGCGGGAGATCACTTTCCGCGCAGTCGGAGAGGGGACCGGGGAGTCAATCGATATTGACAAGTTTGATTCCGACTACTGGCACCTTTTCATCTGGAATCGCGAGGAGCGGGAAATTGTCGGGGCCTACCGCCTTGGCCTGACGGATGAAATCCTCCCCCAGCATGGCAAGCACGGTCTCTACACAACGACCCTTTTCCGCATCAAGACGGCGGTGCTTTTCTCAATCAACCCGGCGATCGAGCTGGGCCGGTCATTTGTCGTGGAAAAGTATCAGCGCAAGCCGCTCTCCCTGGGTCTTTTGTGGAAGGGAATCGGACAGTTCATCGTCCGCCATCCGGAACACTGCACACTTTTTGGACCGGTCAGCATCAGCAAGGAGTACCAGAGCCTATCGAAGAACCTTATGGTGGCCTATCTGAAGGAGCACAACCTGGACCCTGTCTTCGCTTCCAAAGTGAAGCCGCGCAAACCGGCAAGGTCCCGGTTTTTCGGTTCCCTCGACAAGTCATCCTTTCGCCGTTCCGTCCGCGACATCGATGATGTTTCCGCCCTCATATCGGAGATTGAGCGGGAGGAGAAAGGGGTGCCGGTCCTGCTGCGCCAGTATCTGAAACTGAACGCGACCTTGCTTAGTTTTAATGTGGACCCGGCCTTCAATGACGCACTCGATGGCCTGATGCTTGTGGATTTACGCCGGACACCGGTGAGAATCCTCGAGAAGTACATGGGGCCGGAGGGAGCCCGGCGTTTCCTGGCCTTCCACAAATCGCTTACGCAGACGCAACTGGCATCCAATCCCTTCCTGAAAAAATCCAGACAGCCTAAAGATTGATGGATTCCGGGATCAGGTCGTTCTGGTAGCTCCAGAGCTTGGCATAGTGCCCGTCCTGCAGGATAAGGTCGTCATGGGAACCGATTTCGATAATCGCGCCCTCCTTCATGCAGACAATCTGGTCCGCCTTGCGGACGGTCGAGAGGCGGTGGGCAATAACCAGCACCGTCCGGTGGGCGGTGAGGTTTTCCAAGGCCTGCTGGATCAGCCGCTCGGTTATGGTGTCCACGCTGGCGGTGGCCTCGTCCAGAATAACGAGGGGTGGATTCTTCAGGAGGACCCGGGCAATGGTCATCCGTTGCTTTTCCCCCTGGGAAAGACGAATGCCTTTTTCGCCTATATTGGTATCCAGCCCCTCGGGTAGCTTTTGCACAAAATCCCATGCGCAGGCACCGCGCAGTGAATCAATGAGGTCCTCCTCGTTGGCTTCGGGACGTGCCAGGAGCAAGTTATCCCTGACCGTACCTTCGAAAAGAAACGGGTCCTGGGCCACGTGGCCGATGTTGGAATGGATTTCCTCCAGATCAAGTTCCTGGATGGGGATACCGTTAACGGTTATGGAGCCGCCCGTGACATCATAAGTCCGCATGGCCAGGTTGGCCACCGTACTCTTGCCGGCACCGGTATGGCCGACCAGTGCAGTGACCTTGCCGGGAGGCAGATCGAGTTTAAAATCAGTCAGGACTTCCGGCCGTCCCGGGTATTGGAATGAAACGGAGTTAAACCGGACATGGAGTGGGCCTTCCGGGAAGGGCTTGGGCCGGGCCGGATTTTCCACTTCGACCTCGGCATCGAGAATCTCGAAAACCCGTTCACCGGAAGCTTTCCCCGCCGCCAGCAGGTGATTGATACCGTGAAGCTGGCCCATCGGCATGTAGAGCATGTTGGCATACATGAGGAAAGCGATGAGTTGGGGGAAGCCGAAGGAGCTTTCTCCATCGAGTATCATCCAGCCGCCAATGCCAATGACAGCAACAATGCCCAGGTTGGTCAGGAAAGTGGTTCCCGGGCTGTAGGCGGCCCATCGAAACATGGCTCGCAAGGTACGCTTCCGCAGAAGACCTGCCTTGGTGTCGAAGCGTTGGCTTTCCCTTTTCTGCAGGGCGAAGGTCTGGATCAGGCGGTTGCCCTGGATATCCTCGACCAGGAGGCTGTTGAGGTCACCGGCCGCTTCGCGGACACCCTTCCACACTCTTCGCGAACCTTTTGCATAGAAGATGCCAAGAATGATTAGAATGGGCACAGGCAGGAAGACAAACCAGGCCAGGACCGGATTGGTCAGGAAGAGCATGATCGTTACCCCGACGATCATGACCAGGGCGCGACCGCCCAATTCAGTCCCATCGAGCAGTGCCCGTTCCACGGCCATGACATCTTCAATCACCCGGGAGGAAATTTCCCCGGACTTCCTTTGGTCATAAAAGGAAACAGGTAGAATCAAGAGCTTGCGATGCAGGTCCTGACGCATGTCAAAGAGCACTTTTTGTTCAAGGGTGTTGTTGCAGACAATGCGCAGCCCGTTGAAGATTTCACTGCCGAGGTAGAGCACGACTATACCGGCTATACCGTATAGGAGCGGGGCCACTTCCGCGGAAGTCTGGATGTTTGTCAGAATGGACTCAATGAACTTGGGGATGGCGATGGTCAGCAATGTCATCCCGACGGCAAGCAATTGGACCAGGCCGAATAACAGCGGGTATCGAAAGAGGTATTGTGAGACGCGCCAGATAATTTTCATCGATTCGAAGAGAGGTTGCCATAAGCAGGGTTCTCCAGCCGGCAGTTTTTGTCAAAATGGTTTTGGAAATTCCCGGAGTGCTTCCGCGCTTTACAAGGGAGGCGAAACCCTCACCTTGGAGAAACGTATGAATGAGGAAAACCTCGGTCCCACGGGAGCTATTTGCCGTGACCTCCCGTCACCCTACATCCCGCACAAGGCGACGGGGTTGCTGCATCTGCCCCGCTTTATCGCCAAGATCCGCAAACATCTGCAAGGAGAACTGCCGGCATCCTACCAGCGGAATTTCTGTCGTGGATTCGACCGCTTCCTCTGCCTCCATCTGGGAATTGACCCCGCTGAGGTCATTGAGGCCGTTGAATCCTCTGAATCCGATGAGGCTTTGCTGGAGGAAAAGCTGGCCGGGCTGTTTCCGGAGAATCTGCGGGTTGAGAAATGGAACCGGGAACTTGTCCAGAAAGGGATGAGCGAGATGGGACGCGAGGCCCTGCAACAGGCAAAGAACACAATGGAAGCCGGAGACCGCGACGATCTCCTTTCCTTTGCCGACATTATCGACTTTGACGAAGGTCGGATTCACTGATAGAACCGTCATCATCATGCCTTCAATGAAGGAAAACGAGATCAGCTATTCCAAGCTCGGGGAGTGTGCCCGGAGCATCGAATCCGTCATTACCCGGCTCATGGCCGACAAGCTGGCTCATCCGGAAATGCTGTCGCTGGCCGCCGGATTCACGGACAACCGGGTGCTGCCTGAAGGTCTGATAAAGCGGGCCATTGAGCGGCTTTCGCTGAGTGAGGGGGGGACCCACCTTCAATATGGCATGAACCGGGGGCGGCCTGCCTTGAGACGGCAGGTGGGCCGGTTGTTGCTGAGTTATCCCGGGGAACAGGTTGGTGACCTTGAGGAGGAGAATATCCTCATCACCACCGGTTCCCAGCAGGGGCTCTACATACTGGTCCAAATGCTCTGCAATCCAGGGGATATCGTGCTCGTCGAGAGCCCCAGTTATTTTGTTTTTCTCGAGCTTCTGGACGGCCTTGGTGTGCGGGCTATCTCCATCCCCAGTGATGAGACGGGCCGTTTGGACCCAGAAGGATTAAGCAACCTGTTGGAAAACCTGCGGGCCAGTGGCGAACTGGATTCGGTCAAGCTGGTCTACCTGATGGGGGCCTTCGCCAATCCATCCGCCCGGAGCATTTCCGAGGAGGAGAAGAAGCTGCTCGCCGGAATCCTCAAATCGCTCGATTACTGGGTTCCCGTGGTCGAGGACATGGCTTACCGGGAACTGTATTTTGACGAACCCTATCCGGCCCGCAGTCTGCTATCGCTTGATGAATGGAAGGACTATCCGGTGGTTTATTCCGGGACTTTCACCAAGCCGTTCGCCACAGGCCTGAAGATTGGATTCATGGTCAGTCGCGACAAGGACTGCCTCACCACCATGGCCAAGATCAAGGGGCACCAGGACTTTGGCTCGGCTCATTTCAATCAAGCAATCATTGAGTCCGTCATCGAGGCAGGGGAGTACGAGAGGCACCTCCAGTCCATCCGGGGACACTACAAGGAAAAGCGGGACATCATGGAAGCAGCCCTGGTTGAGCATGGACTTCCGGAGGCCGGTTGGCGCTGGGAGCAGCCACTGGGCGGCCTGCTGTTATGGGCCCGCGGACCTGCGGGTATGGACACCCGGATGGGCTCGGCTTTCCACAAGGCCTGTCTGGAACAGGAAATCCTTTATGTTCCCGGCGATCTCTGTTTTGCCGAAGGGAAGCCGCACAATTGCGTCCGCCTCAGTTTTGGAGCGCTTGAAAAGGAATTGCTGCCCGAGGCGACACGCCGCTTTTGCGAGGCTGCCATGCGGGTCAGCGGTGCGCCCGCCTGAACTGGTCAATTCGTGTCCCCAAGGCCGTAATCACGGGGATTGACCCCCCGTTGCCGGAGGGCACTTGAGACTTGTTCGAGATTCAAACGGGCACCCGGAAAGAGGCCGTTGCTGGCGAACCAGCCACGGTTCATCTCGAGGCCGAATTGGGCTGCCTCTGATCGGGAGACGGTTCTGTTGGTGTCGAAGGGGTACATCCGGTGGATTTCGATCAGGACGCCCTCACTGTCGAAAAAGCCGATATCCAAGGGGATCGGGGTATTGGCCATCCAGAAAGTCATAATCTGGGGCTGGTTGTAGGGGAAGAGCATGCCTTGGTCCGTCCCCAGCGATTCCCGGTACATCAAGCCCTTGCGCAACTCCGCGGAGGTAATGGCCACTTGGACTTCAATTTCCCTGTCGTCCACGGACAGCGGTAACCATGCATCAATGGATACGGTTGCGGTCGGCTGTTCCTCCTCGGGAGAGCAGGCGCACAGGATGAGGAGCAGGATTGGAAGAGATTTGGATAGACGCCATGGCATGGCACGATTTAAGTGGGGAACGTTCAAACTTCTCAACCCAATACTTTACATGGCCAAAAATCGATCGCGGACAAACAACCTTGAAGCGCTGCTCTACGCGGACTCGGAAACCGATTCCGACGTCCTTTATTTCGGTGGAGCCATGGTTCCCGATCCCTTCATTGCCTTTTCCTGCGAAGGCCGGCGGGTCGCGGTCCTGAGTCGGCTCGAGTACGCCAGGGTTAAAAAGGAGGGCCGTTATGACGAGGTTCTCTCCCTTGAGGCGGTCGAGATGGAAGCGCGAAAGGCCACCCGCGGGACTTTCCTCTATCCCGGCTCCCTTATTGCCTGGCTGGCCCGCCGCTACGGGATCAAGGGCTTCCGGGTATCTCCGATTTTTCCCTGCGGGCCGGCCTTGCAGCTGCAACAGTTAAAGGTCCGGCTTGAAGTTGTCGAGGGCCTGCTATTTCCTGAACGGGACCGCAAGACAGATGAGGAGGCACGCTTTATCCGCCAGGGCAATGATGCCGCATCCGCAGGATTTCGGGTAGTGGAAAAATTGCTACGGGAAGCGGAAATCAAGCGCGGATACCTTTATCATTCGGGAAAACGGCTGACCTCTGAAATCGTCCAGCGGGCGATCTCCATCGAATGCCTGAACCGGGGAGCTGTTGCCAGCAACACGATTGTCGCCGGTGGTGACCAGGCTTGCGACCCGCATTGCCGTGGGACGGGCCCACTGCGGGCGAATGAGTTCATTATCGTCGATATCTTTCCGCGGGTTTCGGCAACGGGGTATCATGGCGACATGACCCGGACCTACCTCAAGGGCAGTCCGTCCGACTTGCAGCGGGACCTCTACGCAGCTGTTTTCGAGGAGCAGCAGAAAGCGCTCCAGGCCCATCGCAGCGGTCGATCGGGTTCCCTGATCTACAGGAAGGTCATGGCCGGCTTTGAGGAGAGGGGCTTTCCCAGCACAACCAAGAACGGGACACCGGTCGGCTTCATCCACGGCTTGGGCCATGGGCTTGGTCTGGCGGTCCATGAACCGCCGCGGGTCAATGCGGCTGGCAGCCGCCTTCGCAAAGGGCAGGTCATCACGGTGGAGCCGGGCCTTTACTATCCGGGGCTTGGCGGTGTGCGGGTGGAGGATGTGATCCGGGTCTCGGCCGGGGAACCAGAGCTTCTTTCAAAGCACGGTTATCGCTGGCACATCCGGTAGGCTGCTTCCTGCTACATCCGTTCAAGCGTCTCCAGGCCCAGGAGGTGGAGCCCGCTTTCCATCACAGTCAGGGTCCGGGAACAGAGGAGCAGGCGGCGGTCGCGGATATCCTGCTCCTCGACAATGACCTTGTTGGCGTTGTAGAAGCTGCTGAAAACACCGGCCAGTTCGAAAAGGTAGGTGCAGAGGATGTGGGGCCGCAGGTCCGACAGGACGAGGTCGATGGTACTCGGGAATGCGAGGAGCTTCCGGGCCAGGGCCAATTCCTCCGCTGTGGAGAATTCCGAAGCTTCGGAAAATGTATCGGACTCATCAATACTGCCCTTGCGGAAAATGCTGTGGATGCGGGCCACGGCGTAGAGGAGGTAGGGCGCCGTGTTGCCCTCGAAGCTGAGCATGCGGTCCCACGAGAAGAGATAATCGCTGGTCCGGTTCTGACTGAGGTCGATGTAGCGGATGGCCCCGAGGCCCACGGCGCGTGCGACCTTGGCCACTTCCTCCTCCGGCAAGTCGGGGTTCTTCTCCCGGACGATGGCCGCCGAGCGACTGACGGCCTCGCTGAGGAGGTCCTTCAGTTTCACGGAACCACCCTCCTTGGTCTTGATCGGCTTGCCGTTTTCCCCGAGGACGCTGCCAAAGGAGACGTGTTCCATGCGGGGAACCCTGCGGCCCGTCTCCCTGAACCATTTTTCAACCGTCAGGAAAAGCTGCTGGAAGTGGTCAGCCTGCCGTGAATCGACAACGTACATCATGGCATCTGCCTTGAAATGGTCGACCCGGTAAAGGACGGTTGCCAAGTCCGTGGTTGCGTAATTACTCGCTCCATCCGCCTTGCGGACAATAAACGGCTGCTTGGCAAAGCGCTTGTGTTCGGGATGGAAAACAACCAGGGCTCCCTCGCTTTCCTCGGCCAAGGCGCTTGATTCCAGTTCTGTGCAGACGGCCTCGACCTTGTCGCGGTAGAAACTTTCCCCGAGAACTTCGTCGAATGTAATGCCAAGCTGCGTGTAGATGGCTTCAAAGGCCTCCCAGCTGACTCTTGTGATTGCTTCCCAGATACGGAGATTCCCGGGATCACCGGTCTGCAGCTTGACCAGTTCATTGCGGATGGCCTCGGCGTTTTCCTCCGATTCCTTGTAGGCGGCATGCCCTTGCTTGTAGAGGGCTTCAAGCTCAGCCACCGCGCTTTCCTGATTGGCTTTTTCCGGTTCAAAGCCGGCCTGCTTGATGGCCCAGATGAGCATGCCAAACTGTGTCCCCCAGTCTCCGATATGATTGTCCCGGATGACCTTTGCTCCGGCAAACTCCAACAGACGGGAAAGGGTTTCCCCGATGACGGTGGAACGAATGTGCCCGACATGCATCTCCTTGGCCGTATTGGGTGAGCTGAAGTCGACCACGATGGTCTGGTCCTGCATTCTTCCTCCAGCGCCTGCCTTGAGGTCCTCCTCAGTGGCGAAGCGGCGCAACCACTGCATGGAGAAGGCCGGCTTGAGGGTGAAATTGATAAAGCCCGGTCCCGCAATCGACCATTCCAGAATAGTTTCATCGAGAAGGTTTTCCGCCATGGCGGTGTCCAGGAGCCTTGTCGCTGTCTCCCTGGGATTGAGCCCGTTTTTCTTGGCGTAAGGCAGGATTCCGTTGGCCTGGTAGTCACCAAAACGGGGATCCGCAGGGCGGATCACCGGTTCAAACTCCGTATCGAGCCCGGCGGCGTAGGCGGCCTTACGCAGGGCTGTATCGATGAAGTCGGCTGGGTTGAAGGAAATATCCATGATTTTTGCGACCCAAACGCATCCGCATTTTTTGGGCAAGTTGTAAAAGCGTCAAATGCGAAGCTTGGGCCAGGTAACGGTTGCAGGCTTGCAGGCACTGCCGGTGTTTCCCCATTGTGGGTCAATGGATGGCATGGACTGGAAATCCACCCAGATCTACATGATCGATTTTGAGGGCAGCCCGGCCAGCGGGGTTGTGGAGTACGGGGTCGTGCATCTTGCAGGCGGCCACATCCGTGGGACGGAAACCGGCTTATGCCGGCCAACGGGTTCAATCAGCTCCCGAGACAGGGAGGTCCATGGAATAGGTGAGGGCGAGGCGATGGCCCATGAGCCGTTCAGTGCTCATTACGCGCACTTCGTCGAGTTACGCCGGAGGGGTGTTTTTGCCGCGCACAACCGGCATGCGGAGAACGGTTTTATTAAAAATACCTGGGCCCTGCCACCAGCAGTCCCGGATTGGCGGACGGGGTCGGGTACTGCCCAGGAGTGGGGCCCCTGGGTGGACACACTTAGCTTGTACAAGGCGGTGTATCCGGGACTGGAATCCTACGGGTTGGGTGACCTCGTCGAGGCATTCGGGCTTCGTCAACTATTGGATCAAACAGCGGCTGAATACTGCCCGCAAAAGCGGCAAAAGCCACACTGTGCCCTATACGATGCCTTGGCCTCGTCGCTGTTGCTGATCTATCTGGAAAGCCTGGAGGAAATGAGCGACCGGATGTCCATCCGCTGGTTGTTGCAATTGAGCCAGGGTATCGAGCCCCAGCAGGAACTGTTTTGACAGGCTGAATCATCTGTCTTCCCTGAAGGCAATGAACGGGCATCCCATCACTTACTTCGACCGCTACAAGCAGGCGATGCAGCAGGAGGCCGTATACGGGGATGGAGCATTGCGGTTTGCCTATGAGACGCTTCCCGGCCGGGTCCTCGGTTGGTTGTTCTTCTCCAGGCCCTTATTTTCAGCCCTCTTTGGATGGTGGATGAAGCGACCGGCATCCAGGAGACGGATCCTGCCCTTTATCAAAAAGTACGGAATCGACACGACGGAGTTTCTTCAAACGCCAGACACCTTCCGCTCCTTTAACGACTTTTTCTGCCGGCAGTTGAAACCGGATGCCCGTCCGGTTGACAATGACCCGGCGGCTGTTGTTTTTCCTGCGGACGGCCGGCATCTCGGTTGGCCGGAGCTTGGAACCGAACAGTCGGTCTTCGTCAAGGGACAGCAGTGGGATCTGGATAAACTGCTTGGAGGAGATCCGGAGCTGATTCGGCTCTTTGCGGGAGGTAGTCTCGTCCTGAGCCGGTTATGTCCGGTTGATTATCATCATTTCCATTACCCGGTATCCGGACTCACCGTTGATTCCCATTGGCTGGGCAAGCGGCTCTATTCCGTCAGTCCGATTGCCCTGCGGTACCGCCTTTCCTGTATCTGGGAGAACAAGCGGCAGTTGAGCCTGATGCAAACTGAGGCACATGGACAGGTCCTCTTCATTGCAGTTGGAGCAACCAATGTCGGGTCCATCCGGTACCACAGTCCTCAAGGAGACCAGCCCTTCAATAAGGGTCAGCCCTTTGGCTGGTTCGAATTCGGGGGGTCGTCTGTCATGACGCTTTTCCAACCCGGGCGGTTTCGCCTGTCGGATGATTTGGTTGAATTAACAGCCACTGGGACGGAACTTTATGCCCGGGTGGGGGACCGGATGGGAATTTCTTGTGTAAACTGACACGGGAATTGCTTGCAGATCCGTCAATATGCCCATTATCCGTCTTATTGCCCTACCCATATGAAAGGTTCCTCCATCTCGGTTCGAATTGCTGATTTCCTGAAGGAATATCCCCCCTTCGAGTTTCTTGGCGTCGATGTATTGCGGGAACTGGCCGGGCACAGCAAGGTGAAGTTCCACGAGGATGGGGAGATAGTCTTTTCCCAGGGGCAGCCAAGGAACCAGTGGCTTTATGTCATCCAGGAAGGCCAGGTGAAGATTCTCGAGGAGACGGAGAAGGGGGAAGCACTGGTCGATTTGCGCGGTCCCGGGGACATGCTGGGTTTGCAGGGCATACGGTCGGATGAACCCTATCTGCACACCTGTCGTACGGAAACGGAGACAATTCTCTATGGCTTCCCGAGGGCGCTTTTTGTCGATTTGGCGGATAAGTCGGCCCAGGCACGCCGTTATCTGGCCGCCTATTTCAGCCTCAGTCCAAGCTACCATTGGGGTGGGTTCCTGCATGAGGAGGAACTGCCCGGAGGTGATAAAGCGCTCGTCACCCTGCGCAAGGGCGGACTATGGGAAGTGGAGCAGCCCCAGCAGATGGCACGGGATTCCCTTGTTACCGTGATGGGAGATGCCCCCATTCGTGAAGTTGCGATGAAGCTCCAGTCCAAGCGCATCGATTGCATCGTGGTTATCGATGATGCCGGGCGACCAATCGGGAAGCTGACCGACGGCCACTTGCGGGACCGCGTCCTTGAAGGATCGATCCAGCCTTATGCCCCGGTGCGGGACCTCATGTTCCGCGACCTTGATGCGGCCAGCCTCACCGACAACACGGGCGACATGCTGATTAAGCTGACCCGCTCGGGAAGGAGTTTCCTTATCGTGACGGAGGACGGTACACTGGACACGAAGGCGGTTGGTCTCGTTTCGGAACGCAACCTTTTCCTGCAATATGGGCGCTTTCCTTCTGTTATTGGGGAAGCGATTGCCTCCGCACCTGACATCACCTCCCTGCGTACCTTGCGCGACCGTCTGGAAGCGCTGATTCTGGAATTTCTCGAGAACCGGCAGTCGCTCATCTGGCTGATGGAAATGGTCGGGGTGCTTAATCGCAAGCTGACGCAACGGATCATCGAGCTGAGCCTGGCCGCAATGGTGGAGGAGGGGATGGGTGACCCACCGGTCGAGTTCTCCTGGCTTATGATGGGCAGTGGCGGCCGGGACGAGCTGTTGATTCGGTCAGCGGTTTACCATGCCTTGGTATATGCGGATCCGGATCCCGGCCTGGAGGAGAAGGCCCGCACCTTTTTCAGCAATCTCGCCGCCCGGGTGGCCCAGGGGCACCGCCAATGTGGTTTCCTCGAAAGTCCGCAAAATGTGCTCGCCCAGAAGGCTGAATGGTGCCTTCCCCTTTCGGAAATGAAGGCCAAGTTTACCAATTATATCCGTAAACCGGTCGATTCCCATGTCTACAGTGCCCGGGATGCCTTCGATTTTAAACCGGCCATGACTGCCGGATCCAGCCTGGCCCAGGAACTGAGCGAGCATATTCACCAGGAGCTGACCGCCAATCCCGGGTTTATTGTCTACATGGCCAGTGATTCCCTCCTCAACCAGCCGCCAAAGACCCTTTTTAGCGGCTACGTGGTCGATCAGGAAGGCATCCGTCGAAGTGAATTGGCCATCAAGTCCCACGCCTTGCTGCCATTGGTCGATGTCGGACGCGTACTGACCCTTGAAACGGGCTCCCATCAACCGACAGCCACCTACAAGCGACTCGATGAAGCCGCCAAGCAGGCCCGGCTGGGAACGGAAATGGGTAATATCCTCCATGAGGCCTCGGAAGGTTTCCTGGTCGCCCAGTATGCCCGTATCTCGCAAGGACTAAAGCTGGGGACGGACGGGGCCGTCATCGATCCGGCGGAGCTGGATGCTGAGACGCGGACCCTCCTGATCACCACCTTCCGGACCATTTTGAAAATCCTCGAATCGACGGCCAAGCGGTTCGACCTCAGTACCTGGGAGTGGTGAAGCGCGTAGAAAAGTATATTGAAGCGAACCAATTCCGGTTACCCGAGGATGCCAACTGGGAGTCTTTCCGCTTTGCCTGCGTCGATTCAGAGTCCACAGGTCTGGACCCGAATCGAGACCGCATCATCAGCATTGCCGGTGTCGGGGTCAGCCAGGGGGAAATCCACCTCGACGACCAGTTTTCCGTTCTCCTGCCCATTTCCCATAATACGTCCTCTGTAACCGTCCATGGTATCACCCGGGAAGCGGCCGCCGAGGGAGTGGAGGAGCCTGAAGCCCTCTGCCAGTTCCTCGAATGGCTTCAGGACGGCATTATCGTCGGCCACCATATCCAGCACGACATAACGCTGCTCAATGTGGCCTGTGAAAGGCATTTTAATTTTTCCCTGAGAAACCGGGCCATTGACACGATGGAAGCATTTCTGGCCATCAATGAGGCGGGTGGCTTTAGCCGCAAGCCCAAGCCGGATGGCTATTCTTTCGACGCCCTCTGTGACTGGTTCAGGATCATTCCCCATGACCGGCATACCGCTCTCGGGGACGCCTTCATGACTGCCCAAATCCTCCTCCGGATGCTCAAGGAGGCCGGGAAGCTTGGATTGTGGAACCTCCAGGACCTCCATGCATGGTCAGCCGACGAGCCTTTTCCCTTCACGGAAGCTTAAATTCCCTTGACAGGTGGGCCTTCGAACCTAGCTTGCTCCGTTTCTTCAAAGGAATTTTCTATGGCCAATCTTAAATCATCCAAGAAAGACATTCGTCGCATCGCCCGTCGCACGGAGCGCAACAAGGCAACCCAGAGCCGGTTGAAAACGCTTCGCAAGAAGGCATTGGGCGAAGCTTCCGACGCCGACAAGAGTGCCTACTCCTCCGCCCTCGACAAGGCCGTGAAGTCCGGTGTCCTGCACAAGAACAAGGCAAATCGCGAGAAATCCAAGCTTTCCCGCAACGCCTTGCACTCCAAGAGCACGCACTGAGCCGCTCGCCAGAGCGATTAGAATTTTCACCCTCCGGTCTTTGCATCGGGGGGTTTTTGTTTTAAAAGTAGTCTTAAATTCCGTCCAGATATGGAAATGGTTCCGCAACTTGGATTCCCCGTCCCCCTTCTCGGGATGCAGCCTGTCCGTCTGCCTGTCCTGTATGATGATGGCCAGTTACTGGCATTGGCCAAGCCCGTCGGAGTCCTTGTCCAGGAGGATGGCTGGTACCCCCGTCTACCCGTTCTGGTGGAAGCCATCCGTCACCAAAGTCGCCAGGGAAAAGGTGAATTCCAGCGGATGGGCATCGGGGAGGAGGGCCTCTGGGCGGTTACGGATCTGGACCCGGAGTGTCACGGGCCTGTGCTTTTCGCACGGGACCGGGATAGGGCTGAGGATCTCCGGAGCAGCCTTGGCTCGGGTCATTTCACTTTCACCTTCAGTTTTTTGACGCGCGGTAAAATGGCCGATGTGACTCTGGAGTGCACGCTCCCCATTTCCCGTCATCGCCATCAGCCCCGGGTGCTGGTCTCCCATACGACCGGTAAGCGCAGCTCGACTTGCTTTCAACTGGAAGGTCCCGTCGCCGGTTGTCGGGAATGGACCGCCAGGATCGCGTATCCCCGGCGGCATCAGGTACTTCTCCATGCCATTGAATCCGGTTTGCCGGTTCTCGGTGATGAACGATATGCCCGGGACCCCCTCCCGCTCCTTTCCAAAATCAAACGGGGTTACCAACCCAAGGCCGATCTTGAGGAGCGGCCCTTGTATGACGGGCCAGCCTATTACCTGAAGAAGCTGGACCTGGGTAATGGAACGGTTGTCAACTGCCCGCTCCCCCCGCGCTGGAACGGCCTCTGCCGCCAGCTCGAAAAACACCGTGGAGCCTGAAATAAGGTATTTTTCTCAGAAAAGGCTTTACTTGCTTCGGAAAAACAAAAACGCTCCCCGGTTTTATTACTTTAGTTATGGGAAATCTTAGAAAGAAACGTCGCCGTAAAATCGCCCAGCACAAGCGGAAGAAGCGCTCGCGCTCCAACCGCCATAAGAAGCGTACATGGGGTTGATCCCGGTCGTTCGTAAATTTGTAGTGAATAACAGCCACAGTTTTTCCAACTGTGGCTTTTTTCTTGTCTTCAAAGGCTGTAAACTTATGAAAGTTTAGGGAAGACGGGAGGATTCCCCTCTTTGATCTACATGAAAATCTGTACCGTTTAAATGTTATCAAAGAAAACCAAAGGCTTGTTTGTAGAGGTTAACGGGTTCTCCTATCTGGTGGCGGGTGTCACTGGTCTGACGCCACCATTTACCATCGAGTCGATCAACGAGTTTCCGCGCAGCGAGCCGGGTAAACTCAAGGAGTTCCTGGAGCAGGCCACCTCAGGTCGCCGAAACCGCTACATCCATTCCCATTGCAGCATCATACCGGAAAGTCGCTTTTTCCGTTTGCATACCCTGGAATCGATGTCCAAGGCGAAGGACCCGGATTACTTTGCCAAAATCCTGGAGGACCAATTCAGGATTTCTCCCGGTTCAAGCTTGATGGCTACCATCAATGTGCAGAACGGAGACGCCTTTTCACCGGAACGGGCCCTGGCAAGCCAGAAGGAGCTGCTACTTTGTGGTGCCGACAAGCGGGAAATCTCCGCCTTCCAGGAGAACCTGGTCGAGTGCGGGATTTTTCCCCAGAGCCTGCAGCTGGGTACTCTCTCCGGTCTTGCCGGCCTGAAGCATTACCTGAAGGTCCAGGAAATCGAGGATCCAGTCCTGCTGCTTGAAGTGACGCAAAATTCGGCCAATCTCTTCATTCTTTCCCAGAACAAGGTTGATTTATGCCGTCCGGTTAATTTCGGGTTCAATGCTGTCCTGCCGGTTATTCAACAGGAACTGGGACTCAAGGATGAAGAGTCAGCGAGAAACCTCTTTTCATCGAACACCTTCGATTTTCGAGAGATTGGGCCCAAGTTGCTCAACAAGATCCTCAAGGAGCTCAATGCCTCCACTGGATTTTATGAAGTGCAAACCGGCCAGACGATTCCCTATCTCTACATGACCTCACTCCCCGAGAACCTGAACTGGATTCCCGATGTCATTTCCAAGGAGCTGGATATCAAGCTTCTTGATGTCGATTGGGAAGGCTGGGCGGAAGGTATTGGCGTTTCCTTTGGCGAGTCCTGTTCATCAGCTGACCTTGGCCCATCTGCCTTTGGCCTTTTCAGCCTTTTCATCAATTTAGAAGCATAAGAAGATGGCCACACTGAGAAAAAGCAAGATTGCGACCCAACGGTTGTGGCGCCCTGACTTCAGGGATGTGCAATCTCTTCCTGACACCAAGGTGATCAGGACCGGTTTCCTCCTCAACTTCATTGCCCTGGCCCTTGCTGCGGGGAGCATCACCCTTTACGGGATGCGTGAATATTCCCTCCAGACATTGAGCAAGTCGGTCAAGGAACTGGAGCAGCAGGTTGCCTCCAGTGATTCGCAGAACCGGGGAATTCTCGATACAAACAAGCGTTTCCGGCAAAGTGCGGAGGTTGTTGCCGAGGCCGTTGCCTTTGACCATCAAGCCCTGCAGTTTCACCCCTTCCTCTCCCAGTTGGGGGAATCCCTTCAGGAGGGAATGGTCCTTTCGGTGATTGAAATGCAAAGCGAAGTCATCATCGAGCAGAACACGGAGCTTCCCCCGTTTATCGTGGAGTTACAAGGCAAGGTGCTGGAAGAAGCTCCCGCGAAGCCGGCCCAGGTGTTGAGTGACTTCCAGGAAGCCCTTCAGCAACTGCCCTCACTCCAAGGCAAGGATATCGAAATGGAAATGTCCCAATTCGGCCGCAACAACCAGTTTGGACACTTTGATTTTACGTTGCTGGTAAAAATCAGCGTGGAAAAGGCGCCTTCGCTATGAATTTGTCACTAATCAGTAAAAAAGTAAGGCAATATCCCATCCTGTTTGTTTGCGGGCTGATTATCCCCATATCTTTGGTCCTGTTAATTATGCGTGGACCGAAGATTCAGGATTACGAAACCCAGCAAACCGATCTGGAGCGCAAGTGGAAAAACATTCAGGAGAATGTTGAGCGCTCAACGGGTTTGGAGGATGACATATCTTCAATTGAAGATGGTCTGTCATCGATCAGGGGACGACTCATGAATGTCGACAACGTTGCCTCCAATTACGAGTTTTTCTATGAGTTGGAACGGCTTGCCGGCGTGACGGTCCGCCAGTTTTCCCAAGGAGTCGCCTCGGATGGCGCGACACTCCCTCTCGGCAGGGAACCGCTGCGCCATTTTTCGGTGATTCCGTATGACGTTGTCATGAAGGGAACGCTACCACAAATCCTGTCCTTCCTGGATCTCCTGGACCGGCAGGACTTCATCGTGCGCATGGACCTCTTGAATGTGTCCAAGTCCGCTGGAGAGGAACCTGAACTAGACCAACTCAACGCCCGCCTTCGCTGTCATGTGCTGGCATTCAAAAATGAATAAACTATTCATTCTTTTCTCGATGGTGATGTGCCTGGCTTGTCACGCCGGACTCTCCCAAGTCATCACCCCGGTCGATGCCCGTCAAAACATGCTCACTGGCATGCAGGCCACCTTGGGCAATGTTAATGTCGAGGCAGGCGACTACAGTGATGTCCGTTCACCTTTCATCATCCGCAAAAAGGAAGTGCCGGCTCCGGTGACCAAGGACCTCGCCGATGTCCCGGTTTCGACCGGTATTGGCGAAGTGCTGCCGGACGAACAGGCCCTCCAGATAATCAGCCGTCAGTTCAATCCGCTCGGCAGCCTGGTGATGGGGGACCGTGGTGTCCTGCAGTTGGCCAGCGGCCGGACCATAGCTGAAGGAAATACCTTCAAGGCGGAAATTCAAGGGGTCGTCTACGAGGTGAAAATTGGAGACGTAACCAGCAAGGGATACTCCTTGTCCATCGGAACAGCCACTGTGGAGAAGTCTTTTTTAACGACAACCGGATCAAGCCAATAACGCTTAACAACTAACAAACAACCTTCACTCAAACGAGAGTACCTTACGAAAGGATCACCAATGAAAGGCCAAATACTCATCCCGTTGCTGTCAGTTCTGCTGGTAGCGCCATTGACCGCTCAAGAGGCACAGATGGCTGCCCTTGACCGTGCTGAAGAGGCGATTGCATCCACTGATGCCGCATCCCAAGCCAGTCAGGCCGAAGTCATGGATGCCGTTGACGAACCCGAACTGCCCGAAGAGCCCGTCTTCGAAGTTCCGAGCGACGAGGTTTTCCTCGATCTGCCCGGAGGCGACGATGAAGCCACGGCGATAGCCATGGATTCCGAGACAATTTCCGTGGACTTCCCGGAAGAAGATGTCCGGGACATCATCCGCAGCGTTGCCGAGCTCTACGAACTCAATGTTGTCATTCCCGACAGCCTTGCCGGCAGTGTCAGCATCAAGCTTCGTGAAGTTACCTGGACGCAGGTCTTTGATGTCGTCCTGGAGCCGCTTAACTATACCTACATCGTTGACGGCAACATTATCAAGATCAAGAGCCGTGATGAACTGGCCGTCGAGCCGGTTGATACGCGTGTCTTTATCGTGGACTTTGCCAAGGCGGCAGAGATCCGCTCCTCCATCGAGCCGCTTGTTGATGCCGCCAGTGGTGGTAAGATTCAAGTTGATGTCCGGAGCAATGCCCTCGTCATCACGGAACGCCCGAGCCGCATGAACGACATCCAGGAAATCATCGAGACCCTTGACCGTCCGACGGAGCAGGTCATGATTGAATCGAAATTTGTCGAGATCACCGGTCGTGAAGGTGAAAACCTTGGTGTCGACTGGCAGTCCCTCGAAGGATGGGGCTTGAATATGGAATCCCCCCAACGCTTCTACAGCCGTAGCAAGGGATACGAAACACAGACCCAGTTGATTACCGATCGGGCTACAGGCGAGCAATCCCCGCTTACCTATGTGGAGCCCCTCAACGCCATTGAACGTTTTGACAGCGCTGTATTCTCCACGGACTCATTCCGTGTTGTCCTGAGTGCCCTCGAGTCGAATACGGACATCGAACTGGTCTCCAACCCGACCGTTGTCACGATGAACAATTCACCGGCCCGCATCAATATTGGTGAGGAATATCCGATTCCGGCCTACACCTATAATGACGAGCGCGGTACGTTTGAAGTGAGTAACTTTGAATACAAGAACATCGGTATCAACATGCAGGTGACTCCGCAGATCAACAGTGCCGGATTCATCAACCTGAACATTGAACCGGAAATCAGCAGCCGGACAGGTGAAGTCCAGTTCGGTGGCGCTTCCGGAGCCACGATTCCGATTATCACCACTCGCAAGACGCTGAGCACGGTCACCATCAAGAGCGGTTACACGCTGGCCATTGGCGGTCTCATTGAGAAGGTCACCGGTCAGGGCGAATCCAAGGTGCCTGTCCTTGGCGATATCCCGTACCTTGGCCGCCTTTTCAGCAGTGAGAACAATTCCACTGATCGCCGGAACCTGATTGTCTTCATCACAGCGAAGATTCTCAGCGCCAGCGGTGCGACCTATGAGGACGTTTTCTCCAACGACAAGTTGCATGAAATGGGCGTCAGCCCGACCGATGTTCCGGGCTATGAACCGTCCGAGGCGCAAAAGGCCCTGACCGAAGAGGTCATGCAGTCGCGTGAAGACGCGGAGGCCCTGCTGAAGGAACTGGAACTCCGTGAGGAGCTGCAGTTGCTGGATTCCCTGCAGCAACGGACTGAATGGAATATCGAGGCGCAGACCGAGGACCAGTAAGAGCAGGGGTCGCTAACCCAAGCTAAACAGGTCCTGGCTAATCAGCCATCCTCAACACTGGCCTTTCACACGGGCGGCTTCTTCGGGAGCCGCCCGTTTTATTTCGCGGCGGCGGCCCGCTTTATGCGGTCACGGATGGCCAGCCAAAGCCCGCTGGCATTCGCCGGTGGCAACTCCCAGTGAATGCGGGTGAAAGCCAGGCGGTCCATTTGCCGGAGCAGGCTGAAGAGTGACTGGGCCACCGAAGCAGCGTCTCCGCTCTCCGAGAGCCAGAAGACTTCACCTGAAACATTGCCGGTGGGGCGCTTCAAGAAGACAACAGCTTCATCGTCGCCCAGCGACGGAATCCTGCCTGCTTCAAAAAGCTGAAGCTCGGTATCCGGGCTATAGTGGCGGCTGAAGGTGCCGGGGGCCGTTGCTGATTCCTCATGATGGAGATTCACATTCAGCAAGGGCACGGGTCTTCCGAGAACATTGCTGATTTCCTCTGGTGAAACGGCACCGGGCCGGAGCACTTTCGGCGCATTTCCATCCGTCAGGTCGAGGATGGTCGACTCCAATCCGATTTCGCAAGGCCCCCCGTCGAGAATGAACGGCACTTTTTCGCCAAAAGATTCAGCCACGTGGCCTGCCTCCACTGGTGAAACATAGCCAAACGGATTGGCACTGGGAGCCGCCAGCGGGGCTTCGAGGCCCTGCAGCAATGCCAAAGTTACCGGGTGTCGCGGCATGCGGAGGGCCACGGTCTGCTTTCCCGCTGTGACCAGGTCCGGCACAATCGACTTTTTCTTGAGTATGAGGGTCAGCGGGCCGGGCCAGAAGTTGTCAGCCAGGGGTGCAAAGGATGGTGGTAACTCAGCCAGCCGGGCAGCCATTTCCCGGTTGCTGACGTGGACAATGAGGGGATCCACAAGAGGCCGGCCCTTGATCGAGAAGATTGAGCGGCAGGCAGTCTCATCGAGTGCCAGTCCCGCAAGGCCATAAACCGTCTCGGTGGGAATGGCCACGACACATCCTGCCCGAAGGGCTTCTGCGAAGAAAGCGATGTTGCTGACGGTGGGCGGGTAGACAAAAGAAGAGGCTCCCTTTTCCGGGGGAGCCTTCTTGTAAAAATCTGTACTGCTGAGTGGCATTGGAACCACCGGCTTGGGCAGGAGCGCCTTACTTCATGAGAAGAAGGTTACGGGCCTGCTTGATTACCTTGGTGATGTGGCGTTGCTGCCGGGCGGTCAGCCCGGTAATGCGACGCGGCAGGATTTTACCGGTGTCCGTCACGAAACGGGAAAGGATTTCCACGTCGGTGTGCGTCAGCTCAAGAGGGTTCTTGTGGCGTTGTTCCTCAGTTGTCATAAGCGGTCGAAAGAAGGCACATAAATCCTGCATGGCAAGAAAAAAAACCGTTCCGATTGGGCTCCTCGCCGGGGGGCTCTTCCAATCCTCATTCTTTCTTGAGTTCAGTTGCGGCATTTGCCAAGTTCGCCAAGTTTTTACCCTATGAATTTCCGTTCGCTACCAATTTCCACGCAATGGGCAGCCTATGCTCTCGCCGGGCTATCCCTCTTTCTCATCTGGGACCAGCATCACTGGTGGAAATTGCGGGATGAATACGCCTTCGGCTTCATTGTCCCTCTTTTTGTGGCTTATATCCTCTACGAGCGCTGGCCTCAAATCGCCCGGGGGCTAATCGGGGAGAGTGATTCCTCAGCAACGGGCGAGGCAGCGAAAAACCGCCTGCCTGTTGTCGATCGCGGCCTGCAGGCTATTTCGCTCCTGATGGTCCTGGGCGGCCTCCTTTCCTTCCTGCTGGGGGTGCTCTACCGGGCAATGGAAGGCCAGAATCTGATTGCCTCCAATTTCCTTGCTTTCGGGTACGCCAACATCCTGCTCGGGGGCGCCTACCTGTATTCAGGCAAACGGGCCAATGGTGAGACAGTCGGGCTCCCGGAACGCTGGCACCTGGCGATGCTGTTTCTTTTTCCAGCTCTCATCTGGATGCTTTCGGTTCCGATGTTCAATGCCGTCCACAAGACCATCAGTACCTTCCTGATGAACAAAGTGGCCATTGTTGTTTACCATTCCTTTGACCTTCTGGGCTATGCGGTGGTCCGTGAGGGGAGTGTCCTCAAGCTCCCTCTGGGAGATGTCGGCGTCGAGGACGCCTGTTCGGGCATCCGCTCCCTGACCGCCTGCCTGTTTGCCGGCTCTTTCCTCGGGTCCGTTTATTTTACCCAGTTCTGGAAAAAAGTGTTTCTGGTCGGAACAGCCATGCTTTTTGCCTTCATTAACAATATTTTCCGCAGCCTTTTCCTGACGGCCTGGGCTTACGGACATGGACCGGACGGGCTCAACGACCACGTGGTGGTTTTCGGAATGGACCTTGGCAACATCCATGACTTTACCGGTTGGGTGGTCCTCGGTCTGACGGTCATCTGCCTTTTGGTGCTGGTCAAATTGTTCAGCATCCGCCTTGAATATGAACTCCCGGAGGAGGAATTGAATGAAAGCACTTCTACTGACTAACGAGTATCCGCCCTACACCTATGGTGGAGCGGGTGTGCATGTCGAATACCTCAGCCGGGAATTGAGCCGATTGCATCCGGTCGAAGTCCGGGCCTTCGGGGATCAAGCAATAACGAATCCGGATCTCTCGGTTTTCGGAACGGAAATCGACAATTCCGGCTACACCTGCCCCAAGGGCCTGGCCAGCGTCTTTGCTGCCGCCCAGCGCAGTTTGAACTTCAATACCCGCAATATTGATGCGGACCTTGTCCATTGCCACACTTGGTACACGCATCTGGGAGGCATTTTCGCCAAGTTGAACTACGGGATTCCCCTGGTCATTACCGTCCACTCGCTGGAACCCTTGCGTCCCTGGAAGCGGGAACAGCTGGGCGGCGGCTACGACTTCAGTTGCTGGGTTGAGAAAACCGCCATCGAGATGGCCGATGCGGTAATCGCTGTTTCCGAAGGAACCCGGAACGATGTCCTGAAGCTCTTCAATGTGGATCCGGCAAAGGTCCACATTATCTACAATGGCATCGATCCGGTCGAGTACCAGAAAGTGGACGCTGCGCCTGCACTGGAAAAGTACGGGATTGATCCGCAAATACCCTTTGTTCTCTTTGTCGGTCGTATAACGCGGCAGAAAGGTATCATCTACCTCGTCAATGCCATCAAGCACATGGACCCGGGCTTTCAGATTGTCCTCTGTGCCGGTGCTCCGGATACGCCCGAGATAGCTGCTGAAATGAAAGAGGCTGTTGCTGAGGCGAGCAAGGACCGAGGGGGTATTTTCTGGATTGATGAGATGGTCGACAAGAAGACGGTCATCCAGCTTTATTCGGGAGCCTCGGTTTTCTGCTGCCCCTCGATTTACGAACCGTTCGGTATTATCAACCTCGAGGCAATGGCCTGTGAGACGCCGGTTGTGGCCTCATCGGTGGGGGGAATTCCGGAGGTGGTGGTGCATGACCGCACGGGATACCTGGTTCCCGTAGCCCAATTGCATGAATCCCCGTTCACCCCGCTCGAGCCGGAGCACTTTTCCAAGGACCTGGCGCGCCAGATCAACCGCCTGATGGCGCGACCAGACAAGGTTGAGGCCTTCGGTAAGGCCGGTCGGGAGCGAGCCGTCAACACCTTCAGCTGGGCCAATATTGCCCGTCAAACCGCTGAATTATACGAATCCCTGCTCGATTAACCTGTTCTCTTTCGAAGCCGAGTATCAACCATGAAATCACTTGATCGTTTTTCCGGGCCCGCCCGCGCTGTGGTCGACCATGTTTCTCCGTCCCTCGGGGACGGCCAGTTTCCTGTCAAGAGGCCGTTGGGCGAATCACTGGGTGTTGTTGCCCATGTCATAGCGGATGGCCATGACCACTTGGATGTTGTGCTGGCCTTTCGAGCAGTCGGGGCCCGCAAATGGGAGGAAATCTCCCTGCAGGATATTGGAAATGATGAATTTGCGGGATCCATCACTCCTGAAGCAATCGGACTCTACGAGTACAAGGTAATCGGGTGGGCGGATCCCTTTCGCAACTGGCATATTGGATTCGTCAAGAAATCTGACAGTGGTGATTCCAAGATCGGGGTGGAACTCGATATCGGGGCCAAGCTGGTCGAAGAGACTGCTGCTCGTGCAAAGGGTAAACAGGCCAAGCAACTCAAGGAGTGGTCGGATTTCTTGAGCGACCATTCCAGAGACCTGCTTCAGAAGGTGTCCCTGGCCCGCAGTGATGCTTTTTTCAACGCAGTCCGGGCTTGTCCAGACCGCTCCCGGGAGACCAGCAGTCCCGTTTACCAACTCATGGTAGAGCGCGAAAAGGCCTATTTCAGTACTTGGTATGAGTTTTTCCCCCGGTCCTGCGCCAACGATGCTACCCGTCATGGAACCTTCAAGGATGCCTGCGGACGCTTCCCTGAAATTGCCCGGATGGGATTTGACATCGTTTATTTTCCGCCGATCCATCCGATTGGCCGTGTCTTCCGCAAAGGCCGCAACAATGCACTTGAGGCGGCCGAAGGAGATGTGGGCAGCCCATGGGCTATTGGAGCAGAAGAGGGGGGGCACAAGTCCATACACCCGGAGCTGGGCACGATGGATGACTTCAAGGCGCTCATCGGGGAAGCGGACAAATTCGGCCTTGAGGTGGCGATGGACATTGCCTTCCAGTGCGCCCCGGACCACCCCTATGTGAAGGAGCATCCTCAGTGGTTCAAGTGGCGCCCCGATGGAACGGTCCAATATGCCGAGAATCCGCCGAAAAAATACCAGGATATTCTCCCCTTCGACTTCGAGACTGACGACTGGAAGGCCCTGTGGATTGAACTGAAAGGCGTTTTTGACTTCTGGATTGAGGCCGGGGTTAAGATATTCCGGGTCGATAATCCGCACACCAAGCCGATGGAATTCTGGCGCTGGTGCATTATGGAGTTGAAGAAGGAGCACCCGGAGGTCCTCTTCCTCGCGGAGGCCTTTACCCGTCCAAAGCGCAAATATCGGCTGGCCAAGGCCGGCTTCACGCAGGGCTATACCTATTTTACCTGGCGCAACCACCCCTTGGAGATCCGTTCCTACCTGGAGGAACTGACCCAGACCGAGGTCAAGGAGTTCTTCATTCCTAATTTCTGGCCCAACACGCCGGATATCCTCCATGAGGATTTGCAGCGCGGCAACCGGGCAACCTTCATGGCCCGCTACATTCTCGCTGCCACCTTGACCTCCAACACGGGAATTTACGGGCCAGCCTTTGAATTGATGGAACACGAGCCCTTCCCGGGCAAGGAAGAGTATAACCACAACGAGAAGTACGAGCTGAAGAACTGGGACTGGGACCGTCCGGGCAACCTCAAGAACGACATTGCCCGGGTGAACCATCTTCGCCGGATGCATCCCTCCCTGCAGCGGACAAACAATATCCGCTTCGTGGAAACGGACAACGACCGCCTTCTCGCCTTCCTCAAGCAGACGCCGGACCGTTCAGACCAGATCCTCGTGGTTGTCAATTTTGACTGGCACAACGCCCAGTCCGGACATGTCCTGCTCCCGCTCCATGAAATGGGAATCGGTTCGGACCGCGCCTTTGCCGTGAAGGACCTCTACGATCCGGCGAAACCGGAGTTCACCTGGCGCGGGGCGCGCAATTTTGTCCAGTTGGACCCGCGGCGAGGCCCGGCCCACATTTTCTCGATCTAGGGCGTCTGCTAAACTTCGAAGTCCGTGACCGCCCGGCTGGCTGTCGCCTTCTGGACAAATGCCACAACCTTCTGATGATCCGGATGGACACGGTAGGTCTCCAAATCCGCTCTCGAGGCAAATTTAGTCAGTAAGCCGACTTCAAATGAGGCCGGGCTTCGGCTGAAGTCCAATCCCGCTTCCAATTCGACAATCTCCGGAATCTTCTCAGGCAACTCCCGCAACTGAGTGACCAGCTTCCGGGCATTTTCCTCCCCGGATGCGCCCTCTGCCTCGGGCAGCATGTTAAAAAAGACCAAATGGATAATCATTTTCGGTAAATGGCTTAATCGATGATTTCCTGCTCGATGAGTTCAATGAGGTTTTCCGTATCGGCGGCAAACTTCCGAATGCCCTCAGCCAGCTTGTCCGTGGCCATCGGGTCCGCGTTCAGGTGCCAGCGGAAGGTCTTTTCATCGACATGGAGCTTCTGGATAGGTTCCGCCTTGGCCCGGGCTACCGATAATTGCCGTTCCAGTGGCTCATGGTTATTCTTCAGTTGCTCCAGCAGGTCCGGGCTGATGGTCAAGAGGTCGCAACCGGCAAGGGCCTGGATTTCCCCGATATTGCGGAAACTGGCCCCCATGACCTCGGTCTTCATGTCATGATGCTTCAGGTAATGGTAAATCTGGGTTACCGACTGGACTCCCGGATCGTCCTGGGCTGCGTAGTCTGCCCCGGTCTCGGCCTTGTACCAGTCGAGGATACGGCCCACAAAGGGACTGATGAGGGTGCAGTCGTTGTCCGCCGCCGTGATGGCTTGGATGAGCGAGAAGAGCAGGGTGAGATTACAGTGGATGCCTTCCTTTTCCAATTGTCCAGCCGCCTGAAGACCCTCCCAGGTGGAGGCGATCTTTATCAGTACCCGTTCCCGATCGATCCCCTGGTTGTCGAAAAGCTGAATGATGTGGCGCGCCTTGCTGATGGTTCCATCCACGTCAAAGGAAAGCCGGGCATCCACTTCCGTGGAGACGCGACCCGGGATGATATCGAGTATTTCCTTCCCGAACAGGACCAGCAAATGATCGAGGACACTTTCCACCAGGACGGTCCCATGGTTGCCTTCCTTTTCCGCCATTTCCGCAGCTTTCTCGAGCAAAGGCATGTAGGCTTCCATCTGCACGGCCTTGTAGATCAGGGTGGGGTTGGTTGTCGCATCCTGTGGTTCGTATGCCTTGATTGAACCAAAATCACCCGTATCCGCGACGACGGTTGTGTATTGCTTTAAGTGCGTCAGCTGGTCCGTCACCGTCCCAGTCATTGCTTGTGCTTCTGTCATGCTCCCACCTTGATTCATATTGCCCACCTTGACAATCCACTTCTGCGGCCGGAAAGGCCTGTTTTACAGGCTTGAGCCAAGGAACTCACTCTTGCCTAAAAAATATAAAAAAAAGTTAAAATTTGGCCAAAATTGGAACGGAAATCGCTTTAACTTATTAATTGACAATTGTTCCCGAAAGCATGTTCTATTGCTTTGGTTATATATAAAATAACTACAACTACAAAACGAGATAATAAAATGAAGAAGACTATTGCAATTCTGGCAGCCGCTGTGGCTGGCACTTCATTAGTAAACGCGCAGGAGTTGTCCATCAGCACGACTGTTGCCTGGGAGTCTGACTATGTCTTCCGTGGCGTCCAGTTGGCTGAGGAGTACTTCGCTCCTTCCATCGACATCAGCTACGGCGACTTCTATGCCGGTATCTGGGCCGCCCTTCCGGTGGACGCCATGTACGGTAACGAAGTTGACTTCTACGCTGGTTACGGTGTTGGACTGAGTGAAACGGTGAGTGCCGATTTCGGTTTCACCTACTACACCTACCCGGATGCAGGTGACGAGTTCTTCGATTCCGTCAACACGTTCGAAATCTACGGTGGCCTGAGCTTCGAAGCTCCGCTGAGCCCGTCGGTTTACGTGTTCTACGATTTCGACCTGGAAGCACTCACCATTGAAGCCTCCGGTGGTCACTCCGTTGAAATCAGCGAAGAAGGCACCGTCGACTTCTCGGCCTACCTTGGCTACGTTGACGCTGACGGCTTCGACTGGTACTACTACGGTCTTGGTGTTGCTTTGACCCATTCCTTCACCGACAACGCTTCGGCCAGCGTCGGTGTCAACTGGTATGGTTCTGAAGAAGACACCATGTTCGGTGGTGATGACAACGAGATCGCCTACGGTGTAAGCTTCTCTGCCGGATTCTAAATCAATTCGAAATTAACGACAAAGGCGCGCTTCCTCGCGGGAGCGCGCCTTTTCTTTTTCCGACAAATTAAGTTGACAGGGGTGGGGTGAAATCTACGGTGCTTCCTTTTTTCGGACGATGAAAAGCTATCTGGCAAAACAAGGTGAAGTAGAACCCAAATGGTACGTGATCGACGCTGAAGGGCAGGTCCTGGGCCGTCTCGCGGTTCAGATTGCGAATATTTTGAGGGGTCGGCACCGCCCGACCTACACCCCCCACACGGACACGGGTGACTTCGTTGTTGTGACCAACGCCGAGAAGGTGGTGGTGACGGGCCGCAAGGAGGAGCAGAAGAAGTACATGTTCTACAGCGGTTACTTCGGTAACGAAAAGTATGTGGGCATCAAGGACTTCCGTGAGCGTCGGCCGGAATTCATCATTGAGCATGCCGTCAAGGGCATGATGCCCCGGAACCGGCTTGGCCGGGCCCAGATGAAGAAGCTCAAAATCTACGCCGGTGCCGAGCACCCGCACGAATCACAAAACCCGGTGCCCTACAGCGCCTAATCGATAATTTTCTCTCAAGATGACGGAAACAGCTACAGTTATCACTGCCACCGGGCGGCGCAAGCGGTCCACGGCGCGGGTTCGCCTGATCCCGAATGGAACCGGATCCTTCACTGTCAACGGGAAGGACATGGAAACCTACTGCTACTTTGAAACCCTTGCCCGGACGGCTGAGGGACCGCTCGTTACGGTTGATCTCAAGGGCAAGATGGACGTCATAGCCAAGGTACAGGGTGGCGGCCCCAACGGGCAGGCTACAGCGGTTGCCCATGGCTTGGCACGGGCCCTGGAGAAATATGACAGCGAGCTGCGGAGCCCCCTCAAGAAAGCAGGCCACCTGAAGCGCGACCCTCGACGACGTGAGCGCAAGAAGGCTGGACAACCGGGTGCGCGTAAGCGCTTCCAGTTCAGCAAGCGCTAAGGCGTTCTGTTTTCGAGGCTTCGAAACCTTTTGCAAAGGGTCCTTTCTTCCTCGGCAGTCGCCTGCCGTCGAAGAAAGGGCCCTTTTCGTTTTTTCACTCTGATAATCCTCAACTTTTATATTCATGCAGACAATTGGCATCGTCGGGGCATCCGGTTATTCCGGGGAGGTCCTGCTGGAAATACTGGCAAAGCATCCGCACATTGAGCGGCTGGTCGTCGCCTCGCGCTCCCACGCCGGTCAGCGAGTGGATTCCGTGCTCCCACGACTTGTGGGCGTGGTCGGGGACCTGACCTTTCTTCCCGCCAGTCCTGAAGGGCTTGCCGGGGAAGCTGTAGATGTGTGGTTCCTGGCCCTGCCTCATGGGGTGGCGGCGGAATATGCCCTCAAGCTGGTGGCTGCAGGCCGCATCGTCATCGACCTGAGTGCGGACTTCCGGCTGAACTCTGCAGAGGTCTATGAGACCTATTATGGCAAGCCCCATCCGGAACCGGAATGGCTGGCCAAGGCACCCTACGTCCTTCCGGAATTCACTCCAGCCGGCTGGGAACAATCGCCGCTTATCGCCTGCCCGGGTTGTTATCCGACCAGCATCTTGCTCCCGCTGCTGCCATTGCTGAAAGACGGGCTTCTCTCCACGGAGGGAATTGTTATTAACTCCATGAGCGGGGTTTCAGGTGCGGGGAAGAAGGAAAGCCAGTTTTACAGCTACTGTGAGCGAAGTGAGAGCGCGCTTGCCTATGGAATTGGTCAGCACCGTCATCTTTCGGAGATCGAGGAGCAACTTTCGGAAGCTGCCGGCAAACCGGTGGTGGTCCAGTTTACACCCCATCTGGTGCCGATGATGCGGGGAATCGCGACGACAATTGTCATTCCCTGCCACTCCGGAGTGATTGAGATCTATTCCAGCTGGCAGCGGGCCTATGAGGGACGGCCCGGTGTCCGGATTCTTCCCTCGGGCAAGGCCCCGGAGACGCGGACTGTCCTCGGCCGGAACCGGGTTGAGTTTTCGGCCTATGCCGATGACCGGACAGGGAATCTCATTATCACCAGTGCCGAGGATAACCTGATGAAGGGCGCCAGCGGGCAGGCGGTGCAGATCCTGAACCTCAAGCTGGGCTGGCCGGAGTTCGCCGGCCTCACCTGAGCGTAGGGGGCATCAATCATGAGCGAATTCAAATTCAGTGAGTCCAGCAAGGGTTGTGTCGATGCGACCGGATTCCGGATTTCCGGCGTCCATTGTGATGTCCGGAACAAGGCGGACGGACGGCTGGATCTCGCCTTGCTGATGTCGGACGAGCCAGCGACCGTGGCCGGAGTTTTCACCCGGAACCGGGTGGCGGCTGCTCCGGTCCGGCTCTGCCGTGAGCTTCTGGCAAACGGGCAATCCTTTCGGGGATTTGTTGCCAATAGTGGGAATGCCAATGCCTGCACCGGGGAAAACGGGATGGCTGATGCGCAGTTGATGCAGGCTGCAGTCGCGACAGCAGCTGGCTGCAGCCCGGACGAGGTGTTTGTTTGCTCAACCGGAAGAATTGGGAAACGGCTTCCGATGGAGCGGATAGTCGGCGGAATTGCGGAAGCAGCAGTCAAATTGGACGATACGGCTGAGACTGGCCTCAGCGCTGCGGATGCCATTCTAACGTCCGACACACGGCGAAAGGTTTGTACCGTGAAGGTGGAGACCAGGGCCGGAACTTTGACCATTGCTGGAATGGCCAAGGGTGCCGGCATGATTGAGCCCAATATGGCCACCATGCTGGCCTTTATTTGCACCGATGCGGAGGTCGCCCAGGCCGATCTGCAGGTTCTCCTTTCTGAAAGCGTCCAGACGACCTTCAACGCAGTCACGGTGGACGGGGATGAAAGCACCAACGACACCGTTCTCGTTTTTGCCAACGGAGCAACCGGCATGAAGCTGGCTCCGGGACATCCGGACTGGGCTGCTTTCAAAGCGGCATTGTCCGCAGTCTGCCACGATCTGGCCCAGAAGATTGTCGGGGACGGTGAAAAGATCACCAAGGTGGTGGAGGTTTGCATCGATGGGGCAGCCAATGATGCCGAGGCCGAACTGGCAGCGCGGGCGATTGCCAATTCCCTTCTCGTCAAGTCTTCCTGGTATGGGAATGATCCCAACTGGGGTCGGCTGATGGATGCCCTTGGTTACAGTGGCGCCAAAATGGAGGAGGAAACCACCAGCATCCATTATGCACCGGTGGAAGGCGACCCCGTTCCTGCTTTTGTCAGGGGGGCGATTCACGAGGACCGGCTGGATGATTGGAAGGCCATCGTGGCTGGCGAGAGGTTCCGTATTCTGGTGGACCTTGGTCAGGGCAGTGGAAGCTCCCGTGTTTGGTCGACCGACCTCACGGAGGGATATGTTAATTTCAACAAATCGGAGTAATCATGCCGGTCGACATTGATATTGAGACGAAAACCGAAGTGCTGATGGAGGCCTTGCCCTACATCCAGCAGTTCAAGGGGAGTATCTTCGTGGTCAAGTTCGGCGGTTCCTTCATGGACACCGAGGCCGCCCGGGTAGGTGTGGCAACCGATTTGGTCTTTTTGGCCACTGTCGGGATTCATGTCATCGTTGTCCATGGAGGCGGTCCGGCGATCAACAAGGCCATGGCGGAAGCCGAAATCGAGCCGGTCTGGAAGAACGGGTTGCGCTACACCGATGAGAAGACGATCGGGATTGTCGAGCGGACCCTGAACCAGGGTATCAATCTCGGTATCTGTGAAAACATCCAGACCCGCAGGGGAAAGCCCATCGGTGTCAAAGGCCAGGATGTGTTCCGGTGCCAGCGCCTTGAGACGGACCGCGATGGCAATCCTGTCGACCTTGGCTTTGTTGGTGATATCACCAGCGTCGAGACGGGACGGCTTTTGAAGTACCTCGAACAAAGCTACACCCCGATTGTTTCACCCGTTGCTCAGGACAAGGAAGGCCAGTTTTACAACGTTAATGCCGATGTGGCCGCTGCGCATCTGGCCTCGGCCATCGGAGCCCGGCGCCTGGTCTACCTTTGTGATGTACCCGGTCTTTTACGTAATCCCAAGGATCCGGAAACCTTGATTTCCAGTGTCTCCGAAGCGGAGGTTCCCGGCTTGCGGGAGGCCGGCATCATAGGTTCCGGGATGCTGCCGAAGGTGGAGAGCGCGGTCAACGCGATGAGCCGGGGCGTTCACCGGGTCCACCTTATCGATGGAAGGATGCCCCATAGTATCCTCCTGGAAATCTTTACTGACAAGGGCGTGGGTACGGAAATTGTCCACGCCGCAAAATAAACCAACAGATAGCCATGCCATCAAGAACAGCGAGCAAGGTGACATCCAAGAAGGTTGCGGCCCTCTACGATGCTCACGTCCTGAAGAACTACGGCCCGGCGCCCATGACCTTGGTCCGCGGCGAGGGGAGTTTTGTCTGGGATGCCGAGAACCGACGCTATCTTGATTTTCTCAGCGGCATAGCGGTTACGGCTGTAGGTCATTCGCATCCTTACTGGGTCGAGAAGGTACAGGCGCAGGCTGCCCAGTTGGCTCATGTCAGCAATCTCTTCCATGTTCCCCAGCAGGGGGAACTGGCTGCTCGGCTCTGCGAAAGGGCGGGCGAGGGAAAGGTCTTCTTCTGCAATAGCGGGGCGGAAGCCAATGAATTCCTGATCAAACTGGCCCGCCTGTGGGGCCGCAAGAAGTCCGGGGGAGAAGAGGGCCGGTGCTACCGGGTCATCACGGCGGAGAACGCTTTTCATGGCCGGACCTACGGCGGCATGAGTGCGACCCCGCAGAAGAAAGTCCAGGAAGGGTTTGGGCCCTTGCTGGATGGATTCCGGCATGCCCGCTTCAATGACATCGAAAGCTTCCAGGAGCAGGTGGATGAAACGGTAGCTGCCATCATGGTCGAGTCCATCCAGGGAGAAGGGGGTATTCATCCAGCCACTACAGAATTCCTGAAGGGGCTTCGTGACCTCTGCGACGAGAAGGAAATCCTTCTACTCATCGACGAGGTACAGTGCGGCATCGGCCGGACGGGAAAGTTTTTCGCCTTCGAGCATGCCGGGATCAAGGCCGATGCCATCGGCATGGCCAAGGGCCTCGGCGGGGGATTTCCCATTGGGGCGGGCTGGGTCAGTGAGGCCTTTGCGGACCTCTTCACGCCGGGCTCCCATGGAACAACCTTTGGCGGAACACCGTTGGCCTGCACGGCAGCATTGGCCACACTCGATATTATCGAGGAGGAGAAATTGCTGCAGAAGGTAAACGATCTGAGCCAGCCTTGGATCCAATCCCTGCAGGAACTCGTCCAGCGCCATCCGAATCATCTGATTGGAACCCGCGGGCTTGGTTACCACATGGCCCTGACGGTCAAGGGAGATCCCGTGCCATGGGTGAACCGCCTCCGCGAAAACGGCCTCCTGACCGTGCGCGGCGGGACCGACGCCATCCGCCTGATGCCATCGTTGACCGTGAGTAAGGAAGAACTCGATACCTCACTTGAAATTCTAGATTTTGTTTTTGGAACCCATTCTGAATAATGAACAAGCTTTCTCATTTTCTTAAGATAACAGACATGACCCCGGCCCAGCTGGGGGAAGCCCTTGAACTGGCGGCGGAGCTGAAGGCCTCCCGGGGCCAAGGCTCCGTCAAGCCACTGGCTGGACAAACGTGGGCCCTGCTTTTCCACAAGTCCTCGACGCGGACCCGTGTCTCCTTTGAGGTTGGCATCAATGAGCTCGGAGGTCATGCCATGATCCTTGACCAGAAACGGATGCAGACCGGGCGTGGCGAAACGATAGCTGACACCGCCAAGGTGCTTTCGCGCTATATCCACGGTGTGATTATCCGGACCTTTGAGCACAGCTTCATCGAGGAATTCGCCCATGAAGGGAGCATCCCTGTTGTCAATGCCCTGACGGATGCCCTGCATCCTTGCCAGGTTGTGGCGGATCTCCTGACCATGGCCGAACGCTGGGGCAGTACTGGAGGATTGTTCAGTTCCCTCAAGGGCCGCAAGCTGGTGTTTGCCGGTGACTGTGCCTCCAACATGGCCCATTCACTCATTCTTGGCGGGGCCATGGCCGGCATGGAAGTGGTCCTCACAGGTCCGGCAGCCTACACTCCGGATCCGGCTGTCGACCAATGGCTGGAGCAGGCGGGTTTGAAAAAGACCTACCGGTTCACAACTGATCCCATGGATGCCGCTTCCGGAGCGGACGTCATCTACACGGATGTCTGGGTCAGCATGGGTGACGAGGAGGAGCGCGACCAGCGCCTGCAGGAACTGGCCCCCTATCAGGTGAACACTACAATGATGGCCGCAGCCAGGCCGGATGCCCTTTTCATGCATTGTCTGCCGGCCCATGAAGGGGAGGAAGTTTCCAGTGAAGTTTATCAAGGCGGGCAAAGTATTGTCTTCGATCAGGCGGAAAATCGCTTGCATGCCCAGAAGGCCATTCTTTCCTTCCTTTCTGACAGCACAAACGTCTAAAACCTTTTAATCATCATGAAAATTGTCCTGGCATACTCTGGGGGGCTCGATACCTCCGTTCTCGTCAACTGGCTGAAAAACCATTTCAACGCCGAGATTATTACCTTCGCGGCTGATGTCGGCCAGGAGGAGGAACTGGACGGCCTGGCCGAAAAGGCCAAGGCCACAGGCGCCAGTGCCCACTACACGGTCGATCTGGTGGAGGAGTTCGCCAGTGACTTCATCTATCCGATGATGCGGGGTAACGCCCTCTATGAAAACCAGTATTACCTCGGTACCTCCATTGCCCGTCCCCTCATCGCCAAGGCGCAGATTGCCATTGCCCGCAAGGAAGGGGCCGATGCTGTCGCCCATGGGGCAACGGGCAAAGGCAACGACCAGGTTCGCTTTGAGCTGACCTATGCCGCCCTCGCTCCAGACCTGCAGATAATCTCCCCCTGGCGCATGCCGGAGTTCCGGAAACAGTTTCCCGGTCGCACGGAGATGATAGCCTATTGCCAGGAACAGAATATCGATGTCGAGGCCTCCGCCAGCAAACCCTACTCGATGGACCGTAACTTGCTCCATATATCCTATGAGGCAGGTATCCTTGAGGACCCCTGGTTTGACCCGACGACTGACGAGAACAAGGACATGTTCAAGCTGACGGCCGATCCGATGGATGCGCCGGAGGAACCGGAATATGTCGAGCTGGAGTTTGATGCAGGCAACTGCGTATCGGTCAATGGGACAGCCCTTTCCCCGGGTGCAGCCATGAAGCACCTGAATGCCCTTGCCGGCAAGCATGGTATCGGGCGTGTGGATATCGTGGAAAATCGCTTTGTCGGGATGAAGAGCCGGGGCGTCTATGAGACCCCGGGAGGGACCATTCTGTTACATGCCCGCAAGCAGATGGAAACCCTGACCCTCGACCGGGACCTGGAACATCTGCGCGACAGCCTGATTCCGAAGTACGGGGAATTGATCTACAACGGATTCTGGTATGCTCCCGAGCGCGAAGCCCTGCAGGCCTTCTTCGACCAAAGCCAGGAAAAGGTTACCGGAACGATTCGCCTCAAGCTTTACAAGGGCAATATCACCACCGTTGGCCGCAAGTCTCCCTATTCCCTTTACGATGAAAATATCGCCTCCATGGAAGGGGTCATGAGCGATTACAACCCGGATGATGCCAGCGGTTTCATTCGGTTGCAGGGGCTGCGGTTACGGGCCCGGGCGAAGGCCCAGGGCGCTCCGGATGCCGGTCCGGAGCCGGAGCTCAACCGCGAGTAGACGGCTTTCAATTTCGTGCAAGAAAAAGTCCCGCATCCTTTAGGTTGCGGGACTTTTTGTAGAGGGGGCAGGACGTGCTCAGCCTCTATTGGCAGGCCTCGCATTCCTCTCCGCGCATCATTGCCTCAATCGAGCAAGCCTGCTTTTCCGCCTCCGTGTAGGTTTTGCGCTCGTTGGCCTCCTGCTTGATGGAGACGGTCGCTTTCTCGATATTGGAAGCGCCGAGGGTGCGGAGGTAGTACGTCGTTTTCAGGCCCATATGCCACGCGCTGCGGTACATATGGGAAAGGGTCTTCAGGTCCGGATTGGGGAGCCAGAGATTAACCGACTGGGCCTGGTCGATCCACTTCTGACGGCGGGAGGCCGCCTTGACGATCCAGGTGTAGTCGATATCGAAGGCCGTCAGGTACTTCTGCCGGATGTCCTCCGGAATGGCCTCAATCTTACTCAGGTCACCGTCAAAGTACTTCAGCTGGTCACGGATATCGTCGTCCCACATGTTCCGCTGCTTCAGCTCGCGGACGAGGTAGGCGTTGAGGACGATGAATTCACCGGACAAGTTGGATTTGACGAAGATGTTCTTGTAAGTCGGTTCGATACAGGGGCTGGAGCCCATGATGTTGGAGATGGTCGCTGTGGGAGCGATGGCGAGGACGTTCGAGTTGCGCATCCCCTGGCGGGCGATTTTGTCCCGCACTGGCTGCCAGTCCATCTTGGAGTCACGGACCACTTCCAGTTCCGTGCCGCGTTCCCTCTCAAGTAAATCAACAGTGTCTTGCGGAAGGAGACCGCGATCCCACTTCGAGCCCTTGTAGCTGCTGTAGGTTCCCCGTTCACCGGCAAGATCGCTGGAGGCTTCATAGGCATAGTAGGAAATCGCCTCCATGAAGGTATCATTGAACTCAACCGCTTCCTCACTGGCGAAGCTGTGGCCAAGCCGGAAGAGGGCGTTCTGCAGCCCCATGACGCCCATGCCGATGGGACGGTGCCGCTGGTTGGCATTCTTGGCCGCCTGGGTCGGGTAAAAGTTGATGTCGATGACGTTGTCGAGGGCCCGGATGGCAATCCGGATGGTTTCCCGGAGTTTCTTGTGGTCGATGGAACCATCGTCCGCGATGTGGTTTTCCAATACCACGGAACCCAGATTACAGACTGCGGTTTCATCCTCACCCGTGTTGAGGGTGATCTCCGTGCAGAGATTGGAACTGTGGATGACACCGGCATGGTCTTGAGGGCTGCGCAAGTTGCAGGTATCCTTGAACGTGATCCAAGGGTGACCGGTCTCAAACAGCATCTTCAGCATCTGCTTCCAGAGGTCGATGGCGGGCATCTTCTGGCCCCAGATTTTGCCTTCCTCGGCCAGTTGCTCGTAGTGCTCGTATTTTTCCTCGAAGGCCTTGCCGTAGAGGTCATGGAGGTCCGGTACCTCGTTGGAACGGAAAAGAGTCCACTCCTGACGGCCTTCCATGCGCTTCATGAACAGGTCCGGAATCCAGTTGGCGGTGTTCATGTCGTGGGTACGGCGGCGGTCGTCCCCGGTGTTCTTGCGCAGTTCAAGGAAGTCGAGAATGTCGTTGTGCCAGGTCTCGAGATAGGCACAGCCGGATCCCCGCCGCTTGCCGCCCTGGTTAACCGCCACCAGTTGGTCGTTGTGCAGCTTGAGGAAGGGAATGACGCCCTGGCTTTCCCCGTTGGTTCCCTTGATGTAGGAACCGGTCCCGCGGACGGAGGTCCAGGAACCACCGAGTCCGCCGGCCCACTTCGAGAGGTAGGCGTTTTCGGCAATGCCTCGCTGCATGATGCTCTCGATGGAGTCACTGACCCGGTAGAGGTAACAGCTGGAGAGCTGGCTGTGCAGGGTGCCGGAATTAAAAAGAGTGGGTGTGCTGCTGCAGAAGCGGCGGCTCTTGTACATGCTGTATAGCTGGATGACCCATTCTTCCGGTTCCTCCCTCTCAGCAATGAAGATGCCCATGGCCACCCGCATCCAGAAGAATTGGGGAACTTCCAGTCGGCGGGTCGGTTTCTTCATCTTGTCGACAATCAGGTAACGGTCATAGAGCGTCTGGATGCCAAGGTAGTCGAAGTCCATGTCCGCGCCCGGGTCGAGGGCGAGGGCCAGCGTGGTCACGTCGTAGCGTTCGAGTATGGCTGGATTGAGGCGATCGATTTCAATTCCCCGGTGGAGGTAGCGGCGGAATGCCTTCTGGTGGGCTTCCTTGAGTTTGCCGATGCCGTCATTGACGATGCTCCAGTCGAGAACTTCCTCGTAAATGTAACTGAGCAGGATGCGGCCGGCGAACTTTGAGAAGTCAGCATCATATTCGATGAGGCTTTTGGCGTTGAGGATAATGGTTTGCTTGAGGTCCTCCTGCTTCATCTCGCTGTAGAGGGAGCGGCGGAGCTCGGCCTCGATCTCGTCCTTGCTGAGGCAGAGGTCCAGTCCAATCATGGCGAATTCAACCCGCTTCTTGAGATCAATCCCATCCCAGAACTCGTTGGTCCCGTCGGGGAGGGTGATCATGATCATGCTTTCCTGCCGTTCGTCCTCTGCGGGCTTGCCCAGCTCTTCTTCACGGAGGTGGCGCCGGTGGGCCCGGTAGAGGATGTAGGCCTCAGCTACTTTGAAGTGGCCAAGGCGCATCAACTCCTCCTGGACGATGTCCTGGATCTCCTCAATGTGGATCCGGGTCATGTGCTGGGCATGAATCTGGTCCCCGACAGCTTCCGTGACCTTCACGGCAGGTTCGGAGTCGAGTCCCAATGTCAGGAAGGCCTTGCGGACGGCAACTTCCACCTTGGTCGAATCCCACTGGACGACCTTGTTGTTACGGCGGATAACCGAGACATCCAGCTTGGCCGGGCGGATGGTGTCGCGGGATGAGTTGCGCAGCATAAGCAGACTCTTGGCGACATCCGGAGCGTTGTTTTCGATAAGGGTCTTCTCGACCAGCAGGTAGACTTCTGATTCGCTCAGGGTCAGCGGCTTGCCTTCCTTGGCCAGTTGCCCGAGCCGGGTGGCCACGGTGGTGGCCACGGCAGCGACAAACTGGCAGTTTTTGTCGTTGAAAATGTCCGTTTCTTCCTCGTCGCGGGAGAGGATGAGATTGGTCAGGGCGGTGCCGACGGTTTCCGCAACTTCGGCAAGGTCAAAGTCAGCTACGTTTTCCCCCTCCTTGACCTTGACGGTGGAAGGGATCATGTCGGCCGGAAAGAGGGTGTCGTCCTTGACGATACCCCGCCAGTCGAAGCGTGGTTTAGTCTGGTTGTCGGAAAGGGCAAAGCGCTTGAGGGCGAGATCTTCTTCGTACGCTGGATGTTTGATCATTTGGTGGTGGTTCCTTGTTGTATTACCGGGTTATCTTGAAGTGGGGGAGATAACAAAGGCGCGGACCTTCCCGGGGACCCGCGCCTGAAATTGAATCAGAGCAGGTCCAGGCTCAAAGTTCATCGTCATCGACGACGCCCAGGGCACTGGCTTTCTGGTACTCAGTGACCCGGCCTTCGAAGAAATTCTGCTCCTTCTTGATGTCCATCATTTCGGCCAGCCACGGGAGCGGGTTCTTGATGCCGGGATTGAGGGGAGCCAGCCCGACGCTTTCGAGGCGACGGTCGGCAATGTAGTCGATGTAGGTGGTGAACTCCTCGGCACTGAGACCAAGGGCGTTGACCGGGAGGCAATCCTCGATGAAGGCCTTCTCCAGTTGGACAGCTTCCTTCATCAGTTCCGTCAACTCCTCCTTGAAGGCAGGGGTCCAGATATCGGGGTTCTCCTCGACGAGATCGAGAAGGAGGTTCTTGAAGACGGAAATGTGATTGGATTCGTCCCGCAAGGTGTAGCGGAACATCTGGCCGATACCGGGGAACTTGTTCTGGCGGTACAAGCTGAGGACCATCCCGAACAATCCATAGAACTGGGTGCCCTCCATGCATTGGCCGAAGAGGAACATGTTCTTGGCAAGGTCCTGCTTGTTGCGGGTCTCGGTCAGGTCGATGTCACGCCGCAAGGCCCGGCTGTTGTTCACGACGAGGGAGTTCTTGGCCTTGATGGTGGGAACATCCTCGAACATGGCCTCACATTCGTGGGGATTGAGGCCAAGGGAGCTGATCATGTAGACCAGGCTGTCGGCGTGGATGTTTTCCTCATGGGCATGGCGGCCGAGGACAAGTTTCAATTCCGGTGCGGTGACAACCTCACGGGTGACATGAAGAATGTTGTCACCAACAATGCCTTCAGCGGCACTGAAGTAACCAATGGCCATCTTGATGATCCAGCGGTCGATGTCGGTGATGGAACCCGTGGTGTCGCGCCACTGTTCGACATCCTTCTGCATGGGGACATCTTCCGGTTCCCAATGGTTGGCCTTCATGGTTTTGTAAGTGTCGTAGGCCCACTGGTACTTCAAGGGGAGGATGTTGAAGAACATCGTGTCCTTGCCATTGATGACTCTCTTGGAGTCGAAGGCTTCTTCCGCCTTCCGCTTGTCGAGTATGAATTCCTTGTTTCCTATCCTGACGGTGGTTGTTTCCATGAAGCGTAATCGCTAAAATGTTGATGGTTAAGTGAATAAAGAGGATTTGAAAATATGGCACCTGTGGCGCAGGCACCCCCAACATATTGGGGTATCAAGAGAAATACAGCCCTATATATGGTGTCAACGAATTTGAAGTGCCAAAAGCAAACTTTTTTCGGGGATACGAGGGGGGCAGCTTTCATCCCCTCACATCTACACCGGAAAGACAAGCTGGAGATATTCGAATCTTATTCACCGGCCTGTTCACAAAGGGCCTGAATCGGAGCTCGTCGGGGGATATTACTGAGGCACCTCGGAGCAGATTGAAGCTCGCCGAATAAACAGTTTGCCGAGGATCAGGATGAGGAAAAAGAGGACCAGGAAATAAACCGGAAATGCCCGCAGGGAAGAGACGAAGACACTCTCCTGCAATTGCTCCGGCGTGAGGTCACCCTTCTCGGCTGTCTTCAAGACGGCGATCAATCCCGTGTAAAGGAGGCTGGCCATTCCAAGTCCAAGATTGAGGGCGAGGCCGCGAAAGCTGAGAACCGTTGCTCGATGACTGGAGTCCACTTCCCGGTTGAGGTAAAAACTGGATTGGAAATTGACCATGCCCATCATGGAGAAGGCGCAGATGGCAAAGAGGACACCGAACCATGGAATGGTAAACATGATCCCGATGAGCCCGGCCATGAGTATGGCGGACAGGACGAGAAAGTTGAAGAGGGGTGAGTGGTGCGTCACCAGGTAACGGGAGATGCGCGCATTGACGAGCCCCAGGAGTGCCATGCCGGCTCCGATAAATCCGAACCAGGCCGGCGGGATATGGATGATGCGGTAATACTCGCTGGCCAGGATCACGAATTGACGGCCGACGCTATCCAGGGCCAAGGCGGCCAGGATGACAAAGAGGACGAACCGGTGATTGAAAGTCCACCCTGCTGCCCGGATGACCTGTGCGAAGGGTTGGGCGATCGATTGCCAAACCGTCTTCCGCTCAGGGTCCCCTTCGCCGCTCCCCGTGTCAGGGAGTTCAATTTCGCGCATCCGGATGGTCGTCCACAGGACGATGCAGGAAGTGACCAGTGTCAGGATGATGGGAAGGCGGATGATGGTTTCCGGCGGCAAGGACCATTGGTCGTTGAAGAACCCGAGTACGCTGTTGACGACATTGGGATCGTAACAGAAGGCCCCCACGATCATGGTGACAAAGAAGCCGGCTGACATGACCCGGGTGGTTTTCTCAAGCAAGCCCGCCCAGTCATCTTCCCGGTCGAGGGCCTTGAGGGAATCATAAGCAAGCGCTTCATCGGCTCCGCTGGCGGCGGCTTCGGCGAGACCCGAGCAAACCCGGTTGATCAGGAAGACGAGGAAGAGCAGTGGCGAGGTGCCGATGGGAACGATGACCAGCAGGCCCATCTCGATGAACATGAGGATGGAGGCAAAGACCAGCAGGCGCTTGCGCCCGACAATATCGGCCATTGCTCCAGATGGAACTTCGGCGAGGACAATGGTCAGTGCCCAGGCAAGGTTGAGGATGGAAAACTGCTCAAGGGTCAGTCCGTAATCGAGAAAGAGGATCGTGAAGACTGGATAGTAGAAGCGGGCGTTGAAGAAGAGGCGGAAGCGGATGAAGCGCCGCAGGTTGCCTTCCAGTTCCCGGGAGGAGGGAATCCCGGGTCCACTCATTTGCCAGCCTGTTTGCCGGAATCCTCCGGGATGGTTCCGAATAGGTCGTCCTGCATCTGGGAGCGCGGGCGCACCGGGTCATCGCGGTGGATATGCTGGGGTGGGCGGCCAACACGGTAATTGAGGGCCCTCTCACATTGCTCTACGATGCGGTCACAAATTTGCCGCACATGGGTTGTTATCCACATGTAGGTGTCACTCTTCTCACGGTAGTCGGCCCGGCCAAAGTGGTCCACGCGCTCGCTGTCCCGCAAAGCGTCATTCTGGGCGAACTCCGACTCGTTCTTCGGTTCATAGACAGCGTAGGCCAATCCCCCGTGCTTGCGGACAACGGAAAAGACGGGCACATCGCTGGGTCCGTCAGCGACATAGATCATGTTGCGGATAGGAACGCGGCGGTCTTCAGGAGCGATGCGCGAGTTGACGTCGATAGTGTCAATTTTGTTGGTGCCCTTGTTGATCTCGAAGATGAAGCGGGTCTTGATGGTATTATCCACCAGGAAGCCGATCTGGGCGATTTCCCTGGGGCCGCTAATTTCAAATTCCTGCTGGGCGAAATAGTCCGGCGGGAGGGGATGCTCGATGAACTCACAGCCATAGACCTGCTCCACATAAGGGGCGATTCCACTGCCTCGGATCATCTCCGCAATGCCGGTAGAGACAACATAGTGTTCCAGCTTGATTTCGTAGCGGGCGTAGGTCGGGTTGTTGGCCACGAGGTCTTTCAGTATCTGAAAAAATTCAGGCAGGCCTTGATAGAGCTGCAGCTTTCCACCCAGTTTCCGCAGGAGGGAATTGTTCAACCCGGCAAACTTGCCATGCCGGACATAGGTCAGGATATGGTTCAAGTACATGATGTCCGATGACACCGTTTGGCCGTTGGCCTTGTACTTCTCCGGGAGTGCGTTGACCTCCTTCCAGAAGCGCTTCTCGTCCACCCCGTAATGTTCGAAGATGGGCCATTGCATATAGCCCGGGATGAGGGTCTTGTCGAAATCCCAGATGCAGGCCACGATGTTCTGGCGGTTGAGGGTGCTGTCTTCTGCCATAATTCACCAATCAATACCGATTCCGCGGCGGGGTCAATCCCGCGCGCGGTTCACTGCTTCCGGTTAGCCAATACAGAAAAAGGCCGCCCGTTGCCGGGCGGCCTCTGGTGAAAGCAAATTAGGTCCCTTCTCAGACAGTCGCCAGGGCCTGGTCGAGATCGGTGATAAGATCCGCCTGGTCCTCGATACCGAGGCTGAGACGGATGAAATCGGGAGAGGTGCCGGTAGCCAGTTGCTCTTCCTCGGTCAGTTGACTGTGGGTCGTGCTGGCTGGATGGATGGCGAGGCTCTTGGCGTCACCGATATTGGCGAGGTGACTGAAGACCTTCAGCCCTTCAATGACCTTTCGTCCGGCTTCAGCGCCACCTTTGACGCCGAATCCGAGCAGGGCACCAAAGCCGCCGTGGTAATACTTCTTCGCCAATTCATGGTGAGGACTGTCTGCCAGTCCGGGATAATTGACCCAGGCGACCTTGTCATGCCCGGAAAGAAACTCGGCCACGGCCTGAGCATTGGCGCAATGGCGCTCCATGCGGAGGTGAAGCGTTTCCAGTCCCTGGAGATGGAGGAAGGAATTGAAGGGGGCCGCGCAATTACCAGTGTCGCGGAGGAGCTGGAGGCGCATCTTCATGGCAAAGGCGATGTTGGCCCCACCGGCTGGCTCAAAGGCCTGGAAGACATCCCAGTGGACCAGGCCATGGTAGCTCGGATCCGGCTTGGTGAAGCCGGGGAAACGGCCGCTGCCCCAGTCGAAGTTACCGCCATCAACGACAATACCCCCGATACTGGTCCCATGTCCCCCGATGAACTTGGTCAAGCTGTGGACGACGACATTGGCCCCGTAATCAAAGGGGCGGCAGACGGCCGGGGTGAGGGCGGTGTTATCGATAATCAGCGGAATGCCCTCGGCATGGCCGATGGCCGCCACTTCCTCGATAGGGAAGACGTTGAGTCGCGGGTTGCCCTGGGACTCGCCGTAAAATGCCTTGGTGTTGGGCCGGATCGCCGACCTGAACGACTCCGGATCCTCCCCGTCGACAAAGCTCACCTCGATTCCGAGTTTCGGAAGGGTGTAGTGAAAGAGGTTATAGGTTCCGCCATATAGCTGGGAGACGGAGACGATATGATCACCCGCACCGGCTAGATTGAGGATGGCGTTTGTCACCGCAGCACTTCCGCTGGCGTGGGCCAGGCCCGCCGTTCCCCCTTCAAGAGCGGCCACCCGCTTCTCCACCACGTCCGTGGTCGGGTTCATGATCCGCGTGTAGATGTAGCCCAGCTCCTTGAGCGCGAACAGGTTGGCCGCGTGCTCCGTATCCCGGAAAGTGTAGCTGGTGGTCTGGTAGATCGGGACCGCCCGGCTCCCGGTGGCTGGATCCGGTTCCTGTCCCGCATGGACCGCGAGGGTCCCGATTCCTGGTTGTTGGTCGCTCATCAAATTTCCTCGGTTCGTGGTTTTTCTAAAATGGTTCGTGGCCCAATGAACCTCTGATAGCAGGTCCAGACAAGAAAATTTCGAGGATGGGGAGCAAAGGGGCAGCCGGAAAAGCCATTTCAGGCAGGTATAAAAAAACCGCGGCCCTTTCGGACCGCGGTTCCAGCTCTTATACTAATACCCCAAAAATGTATGAATCATTAACTGATTCGAGTAATATCATCTTGAATTTTGGTAATTCGTCAACCGAGGAATGGGATTTTTTCCGTTTTGCTGGTTAACTGGTCAAAATTCGGGATAAGTGGTCAATCCTCAGGGGTGACGAAGGAATCAATTTGCAGGCCATAACCGTCGAGGGCGACATGCCGGCGCTGGGAAGTGGAGAGGAGCCGGATATGGCGCAGACCGAGGGCATAGAGAATCTGGGCCCCGAGGCCGTAGCCGCGGAAGTCCATACTGATGGGCTCCAGGCTGCAGGAATCAGCCTCCGGGCCCGATTCCTGTGGGATCTGGAGGCCGGAACAGGAATGGGTCATGTAGACAAATGCGCCTTTACCCTCCCGGGCAATATGTTTCAAAGCGACGTCGATGGTGCGGTTCTGGCCGGGTGAGTGGCTGTCAAAGACATCGCTGAGGATATTTTCTGACTGGACCCGGACGAGGGTGGGCTGCTCATCGAGCTCACCCATTGTGAGGGCGAAATGGATGCGGTGGTCCGTCAGTGAACGAAAGAGGTGGAGGGTCCAGTCCCCATGGGCGTTGCTGAAAGGCTGGCTAAGGACCTGCTCAACAAGTTTCTCCCGGTTGTGGCGGTACTCGATGAGTTGCTTGATGGAGATCAGCTTCAAATCGAATTCCTTGCGATACTCGACGAGTTGGGGGAGGCGGGCCATGGAGCCATCCTCGTTGAGGATTTCACAAAGGACACCGGCCGGGGGCAGTCCGGCGAGGACCGCGAGGTCGACCGCGGCCTCGGTATGGCCGGCGCGCTGCAGGACCCCGCCCGGGCGCGCCCGGAGAGGAAAGACATGCCCCGGCTGGACGAGGAGATCGGCGGTTGAGTCCGGGTCGGCGATAATCCGGATGGCTTCACAGCGGTCGGCGGCACTGATCCCTGTCGTCACGCCTTCCGCGGCATCCACGGAGACGGTGAAATCCGTGCGGTGGCTTTCACGGTTATTGGCGACCATTGGATTGAGACCGAGACGCTTCAATTGGTGCTCAACGGTGGGAACACAGATGAGCCCGCGGCCATGGCGGATCATCATGTTCACCGTTTCCGGAGTCGCCTTGGAGGCAGCCATGATGAGGTCCCCCTCGTTTTCGCGGTCCTCGTCATCGACGACGATTACCAATTTTCCTGCGGCGATGTCATCGATGGCCGCTTCAACACTATCAAATGGATTTTCGGGCATTGTCTGAAAAGGGGGAATAAAATTGCTATTGAGGAAAATGGCAAGGGGGGAAGGTGAAAGCTTCGAAGGTTGATTTCGTGGGAATGGATTGCTTAACTGTTTCCTCATACCCGCCAATGAACACCTTGATAGACGCCAACCTGGCTTGCCTCGGGCAGGGCATCGAATTTCTCCAGAAACTCCCGGCCGAGTTCTACACCCGGAGCTGCCCTGAACTTTTCAACAGTTCAATCGGGGGCCACCTGCGGCACAATCTGGATCATTACCTGGCTTTCGTCAGTGGACAGGCTGCCGGGGAAGTGGACTATGATGACCGCCGGCGGGAAGAAGCGCTTGAGGCGGATCCGGAAGCTGCCATCGGGGTCCTGCAGGAGCTGGTGGAAAAGCTTGAATCCCTGCGATCAGCCAGCCTGGACCGTTCCCTGAAGATTCGCATGGACGATGGAGGCGACTCCACCTGGAGCCAGACAACCATGCGCCGCGAATTACAGTTCCTCCTCAGCCATAGCATTCATCACTATGCCCTTGTCGTCTCCATCGCTGCCCGTTTTGGCGTTCGTGACTTTCCGGAAGGCTTCGGCATCGCCCCGTCGACAATTCATTACCTGGAAAAGAAGGGTGCTTGAGCGATGTGCACGCTGGCTTGGGGAGAGGCCGAAACAGGATTCCTGGTTTGCTTCAATCGCGATGAACAGCACTCGCGGCCGCTGGCTGAGGATCCGCGATTGTATGCGGCTGATCCAGCTTCCCTGATTTATGCGAGAGACCCGCAGGGTGGGGGGACCTGGTTTGCGGCCTCGACCCGTGGATTTGCAGTGGCTCTTTTGAACAACTACCCTTTTCCAGGAGAGGGCCCAGTGATTCAATACCGGAGCCGGGGAGGTCTTGTTTTGAAAGTGGCCTCAATGGCTCCACAGGAAGCAGCCGTTTGGTTGGGGGAAGAAGACTTCAATAGTTATGCGCCTTTTTTTCTCTTCATTCTGGAGCCGGAGGCGGTCCTCGGTATGGAGTGGGATGGGAAGCAAATTCATCGAGTCAATCCTTCAGATGGCTTTTGGACAACTTCCTCCCATTTGCCGGAAGCGATAGCCCTCTGGAGGCGGCAGTGGTGGCAGGAGCAATTCCACGCCGCCGGTGGAACGCCACTAAACATCCCCGGGCTTATGCGGCGCGTTAATCCCGGGAAGCCAGCCCACGGGCTGACCATGGACCGTCCCGACGCCAGGACCCAGAGCCAAATCGAGCTCCTGCTTACTACTGATACTGTCCGGTTTACCTACCGTGTCCGGCAGCCCGGGGGGCCGGGGTACAGGGAGCCGATTGAGATAACCCATCATCTCGAGCCAGCGGATGCGGATTAAATCACAGCCTTTGCTGTTGGTGACTTTCCTGGTCCCAGCGACACTGGCCATGGCCATTGATTCGGAAGGCGGGGCATTCGTATCCTTCCGGGCGGAACTGCTGGCGATGCTGGGGATCGCCCTGGGAACATTTGTTTCAGAGGACCTTGCCTGTATCAGTGCCGGGCTTTTGGCGGCTTCCGGGCAACTGGCCTTTGCTTCGGCCGTGCTGGCCAGTTTCCTCGGTATTTTCATCGGGGATTTGCTCATCTACGGGCTCGGCTACCATTTTGGCCGTCCCCTCCTGGAGCACCGCTGGGCTCGCTGGTTCATTTCCAGAAAGGCTGTCCAGCATGCCCAGCACATGTTTCAGCGCCATGGTGTCTGGCTCATCCTGGTGACGCGGTTTATTCCCGGAACCCGGACTGCGACGTACTTTGCCGCCGGTGCCCTGCATGCCCCATTCCTCACGTTTCTGGGAGTCTTTGCGCTAGCAGCGGCCCTGTGGACTCCACTCCTTGTCGGCTTCAGTTACGTGGTCGGCCGGGAACTTCTGGAGTATTATGAAGTCTTCGAGGTCCTGGTCATTCCCGCGTTTCTTGCTGCCGGGCTTCTCCTGTACTTGATTTTTCATTACGGAATACCGCTCCTTACGTGGAAGGGTCGCCGACGCCTTAAGGGGAAGTGGCTGCGGGCGAGCCGCTGGGAGTACTGGCCCTGGTGGCAGGTCTACGCCTCTGTGGTCCCCTACATCCTTTATCTCGGGGTGGCCCGTTACCGGCGACCGACCTTGTTTACGGTGGTCAACCCCTGCATGCCGCACGGAGGCTTCCTCGGCGAAAGCAAGAGCAGCATCCTGGAGGGCCTCTCCAGCGCGGGGGAAGCCATTCCGAAGTGGAGCCTCATCGAGACCGGAAGCGCAGGAGAGCGACGACAATCCTTTGACCGTGCGATGGAGGATCTGGTGCTTGAATATCCGGTCGTCCTGAAGCCGGATGAAGGGCAGCGGGGAGTCGGTGTCAGCATCATCCGGAATGACACGGAGGCCGGGGAATGGCTTTCCACAACATCTGCGCCAGCGATTCTGCAAGCCTATGTTCCCGGACTGGAGTATGGAATTTTCTATGCCCGGTATCCGTCGGAAACCCGTGGCCGGGTCACCTCCATCACGGTCAAGGATCAGCTGACTGTCACAGGGAATGGCGAGGATACCATAGAGGACCTCATCCATGCCCATCCGCGGGCTGTTGCCTTGCTGGATGTTTTCCTCGCCCGTTTTGATGAGGAACTCGACACGGTCCTTCCTGAAGGAAAGGTCTTCCGTTTGGGCCAACTGGGGACCCATGCCCGTGGCTCGCTTTTCCTCGACGGACAACACCTTATAACGGCTGCCCTCAACGCGCGGGTGGATGCCATTGCCCAACATTATGAAGGCTTCTACTTCGGCCGTTTTGACATCAAGGTCCCGGATGAAGCATCGCTTCTGGCCGGTGAGAACCTGAGCGTGATTGAATTGAACGGCCTGACCTCCGAGGAGACCCATATCTATGATCCACAATACAGTCTCCGCTACGCCACCCGTACCCTGCGTGTCCAGTGGCAGACCGCCTTTTCCATTGCCGCCGAAAACCTTGATCGGGGTCATATTCCAGCCGGATGCAGGTCCTTCCTGAAGGACATCCTTTCCGCCTGGCGTCGCCAGCGGGAACTTGATTGAACGCCATCCTTGCCGCTGGCGAAAATGTGGTCATGATTGGAGCCATGGAAATTCGCGACATTGTCTCACGCCTGGAGGAGATTGGAACCCTGCTGGAACTGACCGGGGAAAACCCGTTCAAGGTCCGGGCCTATCAATCGGGGGCCCGGGCATTGGAAAGCCTCGAGGAGGACCTTGACACCTTGATCGTGGAAGAGCGCCTGGGGGAGGTCAAGGGAATCGGGAAAGCATTGACGGAAAAGATTATCACCCTGCGGGAAAGCGGGGAACTTCCCTTCTATGACAATCTACGGGAATCCATTCCGGACGGGCTCATTGAGATGCTGGAGATTCCCGGATTCGGACCGAAGAAAATCCGCAAGGTGCATGAATCCCTAGGTATTGAAACCATTGATGAGCTGCAGGCCGCCTGTGAATCGGGGGCCATTGCCGAGCTGCCCGGTTTTGGAAAGAAATCGGCGGAAAACATCCTCAGTGGAATCGCCAACCGCATCGCCTATGGCCAGCGGCACCTCTGGTGGGATGTGCGCGAGACAGCCTTGCCCCTGCTGGAGGGCTTGCGATCATTGCCCGAGGTGGAGCGGGCGGAGGTTGCCGGTAGTTTTCGTCGCAGCCGGGAAACCGTGGGTGACCTTGACTTCATTGTCGGGTCTTCGAGACCGGGCCCGATCATGGACTGGTTCATCCGGCAACCAAACGTGGTGGAGGTGACAGCCCACGGGGAGACAAAGTCATCGGTCCGTTTTGATGGCGGATTGCAGGCCGACCTGAGGGTGGTTCCCGATGACCGCTTTGTCTTTGCCCTGCATCACTTTACCGGGTCCAAGGACCACAACGTCAAGATGCGCCAGCGGGCCCTCAGTCGGGGGCTTTCCCTTTCCGAGTGGGGGATTTTCAACAAGGACGAGGAGGAACCTGAAGGCAGTCGTCCCTACGACCGGCCACTGGCCCGCAGCGGGATCAAGGAAGAGGCGGATCTCTTTAAGGCCCTTGGACTGGACTACATAACTCCGGAAATGCGGGAAGGGCTGGACGAGCTGGAATTGGCCGAGTCGGATTCCTTACCTGAACTCCTTGAGTATACGGACCTGACCGGTACCTTTCACAACCACACCCGGGCTTCGGACGGACACAACACCCTCGAGGAAATGGCCCGGGCTGCAAAGGAACTGGGACTGGACTACATTGGCATCGCCGACCACTCCAAGGCCAGCTTCCAGGCAAACGGACTTGATGAGGAACGCCTCCTCCAACAAGTCGAACAGATACGCGTCCTCAATGAGGAGGAAGGTGAGAAGGCCCATCTTTTTGCCGGTTCCGAAGTCGATATCCTCAAGGATGGTTCCCTCGACTTCGATAAGTCTATCACAGCCAAGCTCGATTACTGTGTGCTCTCCGTCCATGGCTCGATGAGCGGCATGAGTGAGGAAGAGATGACCCGGCGGATTATCCGGGCTATCGAGACCGATACCGGCTGCCTGAAGATGCTCGGACACCTTACCGGCCGTCTTTTGCTACGCCGGGAGGGTTATGCCGTCAACCACCGGCAGGTGATTGAGGCCGCAGCTGCCAACGGGGTCATGATCGAGCTCAATGCCAATCCCTGGCGTATGGACATGGACTGGCGTTACTGGCGCCAGGCTGCGGAAGCGGGAGTCCCCTGCGTCATCACACCGGATGCCCATGACACCGACCATCTCGGGTATCTGCGCTGCGGCGTGCAGGCTGCCCGCAAGGCCGGCCTGACATCAGGGGACGTCTTCAACACGCAATCCCTTGGCAGTGTACAGAAGATTCTCAGGAAACACCGGACATGATACGCACACTGGTTTGGAACGAATATCTGCATGAGAAGGACGATCCGCGGGTACAAGAAGTCTATCCCGAGGGTATCCATAATGCCATCGCTGAGGGACTTCGAGGTCACGACCCCGAGGACCGGCTGTCCGTCAACACGGCCACAATGGAGATGCCCGAGCACGGGCTGCAGGAGGAGGTTCTTGACCGGACCGATGTTCTCCTCTGGTGGGGTCATCGGGCGCATCACGAAGTGGATGATGTTATTGTGGAGCGGGTCAGGCAGCGGGTCCTTGAGGGCATGGGGCTGATAGTACTCCATTCGGGTCACTTCTCGAAAATCTTCATTTCCCTCATGGAAACGGAATGCACCCTGCGTTGGCGTGAAGACGGGAAAAAGGAAAGGATCTGGGTTGCCAGCCCCGGTCATCCAATTGCCGGCGGAATTGATGAATGTATCGAATTAGTGAATACAGAAATGTACGGCGAGCCCTTCGATATTCCCGCCCCGGAGGAGCAGGTCTTCGTTTCCTGGTTCGAGGGAGGTGAAGTCTTCCGCAGTGGCAACTGCTGGACGCGCGGCAAGGGTCGGGTGTTTTACTTCCGGCCCGGACATGAGACCTATCCCATTTACCACCACCCGCAGGTGCAGAAGGTCATCTACAACGCTGTTCGCTGGGCGGCGCGCGATATCTAGTCCTCTTCGTCAGGGACGAAGACAAGGACGGTCCCGTTAATACAGTAGCGCTGGTCGGTCGGGGTGTTGAATCCCTCGCCCTCGAAGACATGTCCAAGGTGCCCTTCACAGTTGGCGCAGACAACTTCCACCCGGCGCATGCCAAGACTGTTGTCCTCATGGAGTTTGACGCTGCCGATGGCCGCCGGGTCCCAGAAGGAGGGCCAGCCGCAACGGGAATCAAACTTGTGCTCGGAGGAAAACAACTTTGTCCCGCAGCCGGCACAGTAGTAGGTTCCAGCGCCCTGCTTTTTGAACTGGTCATAGACGGCACCATTGGGTCGCTCCGTTCCGGCATTGCGCAGGATATGGTACTGTTCCGGAGTCAACTTTTCCTTCCAGTCGCTGGAGTCGAGTGTGTCCGGCTGGTCTATCGTTTCGGGTGCCTGGTCCGTTTCTTTCATGGGACTATGTTCTGAATCTGCGATGATGCGGGGAACCATCAGGAGTAATCCTGCGAGGGTCGCCAAACAAATAAGGAAAGTGCGTTTTCTCGTCTTCATCCATCAGGTGGAGAATCCAGAACGGAGAATATTCCCTTTCCGGGGATTTTAGCAAATCAAGCTGCGAAAATCATCGATGTGCCCGGAGAAGCCCCGGTCGACGCCCTTGTTGATGACGGCCACGGCATCGTGGTTGTGGAGGGATTCAAGATGGGCGCAGGCCACCTGGAAATCAAAAATCCGCGGATCCGCATCAAGGGCCTCATAAAGGAGCCGGGCGGCATCCTCGACGAACTTCGTCTGATCACCGTTCAGCTCGGCGAAGGCCTGCTCGTCTTCCCGGCGCACCATGACCTGGGTCTCCGTCAGGAGGGCCTTGTCGCACATGGCCTGCAGGTCCTCGACAGTGAGCGTCTTGCCCTTGCGGACTTCGACACTGATCCGTGCCTTACTGCGCTGGGAATGGGCAATGGCGTATTGGCCGCGGGTCTCCCGGGCATGCTCGGAGAGATCGGAAGCACAGGGACAGGCGGAACTGTAGACAAAATCAAAGTGGATCACCTTCCGGAACCGACCGAGGTCGTCGATTTCCCCTTCATAGGCACATTCGTAGTATTGGTATCCCTCCATTTCACTGCGAAGGCTCTTCTTGATGATGGGGTAGCTGAAACCGAGTTTCAGCCGGGCCCGGCTGGAGCCAATCCGCTCCTTGTAAGCGAGAAGGATTTCCTCCAGCAATTCGGGCGTAAAGACACGGTCCTTGAATTCGTAGAAGACCCGCATGATGCGGGACATGTTGATGCCCTTTTTGTCCGCGGACAAGGAGACCGTTCCCGTGACGGAGGCTTCAAGGGCCAGGGGTTCGCCCTTGGCTGTCATGAAGCGGAGGGGGATGCGGAAATTGGAGATGCCCACCTGCATGATCGGGACGTTGGCGCCGAGGATCTCGGTGGCGTCCCGGTTCTGGGTGTCCGGCAGCGATTGTCTGTATTCAGCGTTCACGATAATGATATGAGTTAGGGAAGCTAGGTCCTTGATCCGGTTGCTTCAAGTTTTGATTTGGCAGTCGATGGCCGCTTACCAAGGGAGCAATATGGGGCATTTTTGAGGAAGTGCCAGTTTTCGGGGGAATTTGCGTGACACCGCGAGTTGACTGCGTGAAAAAGTTTCCATGGGTCTTCGCTTCCGCATTCTCGGAACCAGCAGTTCGGGCAATTGTGCCCTTATCGAGAGCGCCCAGACCCGGATCCTGCTTGATGCCGGCTTCAGTGGACGGCGATTGGAGGGACTCCTGAAGGAAATCGGCAAGCCGATCGAAAGCATCGACGCGGTCTTCCTGACCCATGAGCACAGCGACCACACAGCCGGTTTGCGTGGCTTGTCCAGGCACCGGCACCTGCAGTTTTTTGCGAATTACGCGACCGCCCAGGTGGCCCAGAGCAAATTGAACAAGGACATCAGCTGGAAGATATTCGAGACCGGAACGACCTTTGCCTACAAGGACTTGACCATCCAGAGCATGCTTTTGCCGCATGATGCCATGGAACCGGTAGGCTTTACCTTCCGGACAGGTGGGGACGACCTTTTTTCCCCGCATGGAAGCCTCGCCTGGATAACGGATCTCGGCCACGCCCCACCCGCGCTCGCCGACATGGTGCGCGACGTCCAGCTTCTAGTGCTTGAGGCAAATCATGACGCCGCACTCCTGGAGCGGGACACCAAGCGCCCGCACTCGGTCAAGCAGCGCATCACCGGCCGTCATGGGCACCTTTCCAACGAGGCTGCCTTCCGCTTCCTTTCCTCGGTGGAAAAGCCCCGCTGGCGTCGTGTCTTACTTGGGCATTTGAGCAAGGACTGCAATCATCCGGATTGCGTGCTTGAGGCGATGGGAAATGGCCATTCTCCATGGCCCGTCGAGTGCCTTGACCCGGAACAGCTGATCTTTCCCGAAATCGATCTGGCAGCGCTTTGAAAGGGTGCCGCTTTTTTGGGAACCACAAAAATCACAGAAATCTCAAAATAATTTATTAATTCAAATACACCTTCTGTGGTTTTTGTGATTTTTGCGGTTCCAAAAATCAGGGCTTGTGGGTGTACTTGAGGATACTGAAATCGGGTGTTTCGCGGATCGTTTCCGGTTCGCCAAACTGGTCTTCAAAGGGGGGAAAGAAGGCGTCGCCGTCGAAAGTGCCCTTGACCACTGTGAGATAGAGCTCGTCTATCCGCTCGAGGGCGGCGGCGTAGATCTGGGCCCCGCCGAAAATCCATATTTCCCGATCCGTTTCATAGGCCTCAAGGGCTTGGAGGGACGGCAGGACAACGCATCCCGGGATTTCCGTCACCGACCGTGAGATGACTATATTTTCGCGGTTGGGAAGGGGACGTCCCATCGATTCGAAAGTCTTGCGCCCCATGGCGATGGCCTTGCCCTGGGTGCAGGCCTTGACCCACTTGAAGTCCTCCGGCAGGTGCCAGGGAATCGTGTTGGCGGCACCGATGACCCGGTTCTCCGACATGGCGGCAATGGCTTTCCAGGGACGGTGGGCGGAGGTGGGCATGGGGGAGATTAAGATAAAGATTAAGGCTAAGATTAAGATTAGACTGCGATGGGGGCCTTGATGGTCGGGTGGGGATCGTAGCCCTCCAGCTGGAAATCCTCGAAGACGAAGTCGGTGATGCTTTTCCGTTCCGGATTAATCTTCATCACGGGCAGGGGCCGCGGCTCGCGGGACAATTGGAGTTTCACCTGCTCAATATGGTTCTTGTAAATGTGCAGGTCCCCGAAGGTATGGACAAACTCGCCCGGCTTGAGATCACAGACTTGGGCCACCATCATCGTCAGGAGGGCGTAGGAAGCGATGTTGAAGGGAACCCCCAGGAAGAGGTCGGCGCTACGTTGATAAAGCTGGCAGGAGAGGGTGCCCTTCTTTTCATTCACGTAGAATTGGAAAAAGGCATGGCAGGGCGGCAGGGCCATTTGCTCCAGCTCCCCAGGGTTCCATGCGCAGACGATGTGTCGTCGGCTGGCCGGGTTGGCCTTGATGGCCTTGATGACCGTTTCGATCTGGTTGACGCTGCCCCCGTCCGGCTTCTGCCAGTCGGTCCATTGGGCGCCATAGACGCGTCCAAGGTTGCCTTGGGGGTCTGCCCATTCATCCCAGATGGTGACCCGGTTTTCATTGAGGTACTTGATGTTGGTATCCCCCTTGAGAAACCACAGGAGCTCATGGATGATCGCCCGCAGGTACAGTTTCTTGGTCGTGACAAGGGGAAAGCCCTCACCAAGGTCATAGCGGCTTTGCGCCCCAAAGCAGGAAAGGGTCCCGACGCCCGTACGGTCCTCCCTTTCAAGACCGTTCTCGAGGACATACTGAAGAAGGTCAAGATAGGTCCTCATGCCTGGCGAACCTTCTCCTTGGCAGCTTCCTTCTCTTCCTCGAGGCGCTGACGCTCGTTGCGCAGCTGGGTCTCGAGCTGCTCCAGTGCCTGACCATCGCCTTGCAGACGGGCTTCAGTGAGTTGCTTCTTCAGGAAAATCTCCTTCTCCGCGATCCGTGCCTGGTACTTTTTCTCAATCGTATCCAGTTCCGCTTTCTGTTCATCCGTCAGGGAGACGGACCCTTGCGGATCCTCCTTCTCCAGTCGCTCCATTGCCAGTTCGTACGCGCTTTTCATCGTTGATATGAATAACTCAAGATTTCAGTTGCCGGTGCCCGATGTCACGCCGGAAATACTTGTTTTCCCATTCGATGGCGTCACAGACGGCATAGGCTTTTTCAGCCGCTTCCTCGAGGCTGGCGGCCATGGCCACCACGCCAAGAACCCGTCCACCGCTGGCCCTCAAGTTACCTTCCTCATCGAGCTTGGTCCCGGCATGGACAATATCCACGCCCGCGGGGAGTTCATCCGGCAGCTTGATGAGGTCTCCCTTGGGATAGGATCCCGGGTAGCCTTTGGCCGCCACCACCACATTGATGGCGGCTTCATTGTGGAATTTCACCTCCGCCGGCTTGAGGGTCCCATTGGCGCAATCCCACATCAGGCTGACCGGATCGGTTTCACAGAGTGGCAAGAGCACCTGGCACTCGGGGTCGCCAAAGCGGACATTGTATTCGAGCACCTTCGGTTCGCCTGAATCATTAATCATCAGGCCGACAAAGAGGGTCCCTCGAAAATCAATCCCCTCGGCCTCAAAGCCGTCCAGTGTCGGCTCAATGACCGATTCCCGTACCTTGGCCATGACCGCGTCATCAACCACTGCGGCCGGGGCATACGCCCCCATGCCTCCGGTATTGAGACCCGTGTCGCCCTCTCCAACCCGCTTGTGGTCCTGGCTGGGTGAGAGGCAGACATACTCCTTGCCGGAAACAAGAACCATGATCGAGGCTTCCTGGCCGGTCAGGAATTCCTCAATGACCACCTGCTGGCCGCTCGCACCGAACTGGCCGCCCTCAAGCATGCCACGTACCGCCGCTTCGGCTTCCTCCGGCGTCTCACAGATGAGGACTCCTTTCCCGGCTGCCAACCCGCTGGCCTTGACGACGACCGGCAGGCTGCAGCTTGCCAGGTATTTCAGGGCAGGTTCTACCTCCGTAAAGGTGTCCCATGCCGCAGTGGGTATGTCGTATTTGGAGAAAAATGCTTTGCAGGCAGCCTTGCTGGACTCGAGAACCGCTCCATCCGTTCCCGGGCCGTACGTTGCAATGCCCGCTTCACGCAGGGCATCTGCAGCGCCGAGGGCCAGCGGAACCTCCGGGCCAACGATGGCGAAATTGGCGCCCAGATTCCGGGCGAGGTCCACGCAGGCCTCCGGATCCTCGACGTCGAGGGGGTGGCATTCGGCCTCGGCGGCCATGCCGCCATTGCCGGGAGCGGCCCATGCTTTTTCAACCATCGGGCTCTTCAGGCAGGCCTTGAGGAGCGAGTGCTCGCGACCACCTGAGCCGATGACCAGTATCTTCAGTGGGGTTTCCATGCTGATTAAAATTTCCTTCAATTTTTGTTCGTCGTAGTGCACTGGAGGCACTTTAGTCACGCAAACGGCTGATCAATATGGGTGCAATCAACATTTTTCTTGTCGGCGCAAATTCCGGAATTGCCCGCTCCTGTCTGGACCTGTGGGCACCACTTGGAGCACGGGCGTATCTTGTTGCCCGCAATCCCGAGGGGCTCGAGGAAACAATATCCCGCTTCAAGGAACTGGGTGGGGACGTGGTCGGTAGTGAGACCCTGGACCTTTCCGATCCGGCAGGATGCGAGGCAATGATGGAGCGGGGCTTTGCCGCCCTTGGACATGTCGATTGCTTTTATCTGGCTGCTGGTGTCCTTCCGAAAAACCAGGAACTGGAGGAAGCGCCGGAGAAGGTCGAGTCCGTGTTGCGAACCAATTTCACGGTTCCGGCTGAGTTGATGATGCGGGCCGCCAACCGGATTGAGGAACAGGGCACAGGTTGCCTGGCCGCACTTTCCAGCGTTGCGGGTGACATAGGCCGGGGAAGCAATTACGTCTATGGATCCAGCAAGGCCGGCCTGTCCGCCCTCATGGAGGGGATGGATGCCCGCTTTGCCGGTACGCCCATCAAGGTGCTGGATGTTCGGCCGGGCCCGGTCCGCACGCCCATGGTTGCCCATCTGCAATGGGGTCTCTTCTTCGCCAAGCCGGAGCCGGTCGCCCGCCGCATCGTCAATGCGGTCAACAAGGGCAAGCGGGGACGCTTATATGTCCCCGCCTACTGGCGCTGCATCATGAGCATTCTCCGCCATCTGCCTTCTGTCATTCGTCGGCGGGCTGATTTCTAGATCCCGCTTTTTTCCGGAAGCTGCCGGAGGCGGCTTGAGGTCACGGTAGTGTGACAATGTTAAGCCGGCGTTACGCTGGTGTGATAATACCGTTTCCCTGCTGGAAAGGGGTTGCCGGAGACAAAATCGGTCAAACGGTCACCTGCGAATGATTGTTATGAAGAGACGATTATTGGCTTTATTCTTTGCTGGTGTCCTTGGGGCAGTAGTCACTATGCAAGCGCAGGAAGGAGACAACGGCCTCGGCCGTATCAGCGGGCAGGTTATCGATGCCGCTACCGGTGAAGTGATCACCGGGGCAAGCATTGCTTTGCTTGAGGACCCGACCTTCTATCAACGCACCGACCTGAACGGTTCCTACCGTTTCAGCGACGTATTCTCCGGTACTTACACCGTCCGGGTGTTCAAGGGCGGCTATGAGCCACAGGATGTCAAGGGTGTCCTGGTAAGCGGCGGCGAGGTCACCCGGTTGGATATCCCGCTGCCCCGTCGTGCTGAAGCTCAGCCCGAGAAAGTCACGCCGGAAACGACAACGGCTGAGGATGGAACCCGGATTTTCGAGCTGGCCGCCTTTGAGGTGACGGCGGAAGTCATCCAAAGTACGGAGGCCACTCTCCTGAAGTCCCGCCAGCGCTCGATCTCCATCGGCGATGCCATTGGCGGGGAGGCCTTTTCCCGTCTGGGATTGGGCGATGCGGCGGAGGCCATGTCGAAGGTGACCGGCGCTTCAGTGGTGGATGGCAAGTATGTCTACATCAGGGGTTTGGGGGATCGCTATTCCAACACCCTCCTCAACGGGGCCAGCATTCCCAGTGCCGACCCCGATCGGCAGGCCGTGCAGATGGACCAATTCCCCAGCGACCTCCTGGAGTCCATCTCCACCTCGAAGTCCTTTACCCCGGACCAGCCCGGTTCCTTTTCCGGAGGATCCGTCAACATAAAGACAAAGTCTTTTCCCGACTACTTTTTCCTCAAGACGGGAGCATCCATGTCGATTAACAACCAGACGACCGGTGAATTCCTTTACCGCAGTGCGGAAGGGGTGAACTGGAAGGCTGATGGCGTCCGCGACCGTCCCCGGACCCAGGTGCCCTCGGACGAGATTCCGGTTCTCTCGGGCCGTGATCCTTCCACGGCGGTTGGGGCCGCTCTTGCTGGGGATCTCAGTGTCGCGGAGAAACTGGACGCCGTCACGCGGGAGTTTACGCGCCGCTTTTATCCGATCAAGGCGGAGGCCGGCCCCGGATATTCATTCAATGGATCGATTGGCGACACCCTGGTCTTCAAGAATGACCGCAAACTTGGTTATACCGCCAGCCTGACCTGGGATCGGGACTATCATCATTACGAGAACGGCATCGAGGCCCGATGGCAGACCCCGGATTCCTTCAAGGACAGTGCCCAGGTCTATACGACCGATCCGGAAGTGCTCGGCCGATTGCGATGGTATCGTGAATACTGGGGCGTCCTCGATGATCCATATGGAGGCGACGTCCCTTTTGGGGTTACCCGGTCGATGGCCAGCGTCAACTGGGGAGCCTTCGCAAAGCTGGCCTTTCTCGCGGGGACGAACCACGAGATCTCGCTTACCATGTTCCACAACCAGTCGGCGGAGGATGAAGTGAAACACGGGGTTGGTGACGGATTCAATTCTTCCCTGAGCGGGGACACCCTGTTCGAGGCTGTCTCCATTTTGTACACCGAACGGGGCATCACCTCGGGCCAGCTGCATGGCCGTCACCTCATGAACAGCCTCAACGATCTCGAAATCGAGTGGCAGGCCTCCCAGACGGAAAGCACCCAGGACCAGCCGGACTACCGGACCCTCTTCACGGCATGGGATTATGAGGAGCAGCAGTACCGCCGGGTCAATACCTCGGACCTCGATCCACCGGTGCGCCGTTATCGTGACATGGTGGAGGACAACGAGGAATACAAGGTGGATTTTTCCCTGCCGTTTCTCGAGAAGTCCAAGCTCAAGTGGGGCGGCCTGATGTCCGATGCCAGCCGGGACTACAACGAGATTACCTACTCGGTCTCTCCCCTGACCTGGCAGGGCCAGCCGGACACCGCCCTCATCGAGGGCATCTACACGGATGCTTACCTTGGCTTTGACTTCGACAAGGTGATTCCCATCGACCGGAACGGGGATGGCGAAATTGATACCTACAATGTCATTCCCGCGCTCGAGGGCCGCCATTTCATTGAGCGGGGTATCGAGGGCAACAACTACATCGCCGACGGCTCGGTGGAAGCCCTCTACCTGATGGGGGACTTTGCCATTGCCGAGAAGTGGCGCCTGGTCACTGGGGTCCGCTATGAGACCAATGAGATGAACGTGTTGCAGATTCTCGAGCAGCAGGGCGTCGACAACCGGGAAGGCGGCTTTGCGGAAGAGGACTTCCTGCCCGCGCTCAGTTTTGTCTATGCCATCAACGAGAGGCAGAATCTCCGGCTGGCCTATGGGCGGACCATTGCCAAGCCAACCTTCAAGGAGCTGTCACCGGTGGTTATTGTCGATTCCTTTACAGGTGACCGTTTCCAGGGGAATCCCGACCTCACCCGCACCGTCATTGATAATTTCGATGTCCGCTGGGAGTGGTTCATCGAGGGCCTCGAAATGGTGGCTGTTTCCGCCTTCTACAAGCAGATGAAGGACCCCATCGAGGTTCTCTTCTTCGGGGGTGCCGACACCAATGGGGACGGGGTGATCGACAATAATGACATCCAACCCTTCCAGCGGGGCAACATTGTCCCCCAGAACGTGGAGGAGGCAAAGGTCTACGGGCTCGAATTCGAGGCCCGCTACAGCCTTGGGCGCTTCTCCGAGCGGTTTTCCAATTTCAGTATTGGAGGCAACCTCTCCCTGATCGAGTCCGAGGTCTCCGTCCCCGCGGACGAGCAACTCTTCTTCAGTTCGGAAGACAAACGCCAGTTGGTGGGGCAGTCGCCGGTCCTGGTGAATTTCGACCTTTCCTATGACAATGATGCCTGGGGAACGTATCTGAATCTCTCCTACAATTTCACCGGCGAACGGCTCTCCGTGGTCAATCCCAACAACTCCGGACTGGGCAACATCTTCGAGCGCTCCCGGGGCAGCCTGAACCTTTACTACACGCAGCGTCTGAACGGCAACATGAAGCTGAAAATCGGTCTCGAGAATCTCCTCGATCCGGCCTACCAGAAGTTCTACGACGTGGCCGACGGCGACAACATTATCTACGAGAGCTACACCCGCGGCATCACCGGCTCCATCAGCCTCTCCTACACTTTCGAGTAATTTCTAATCAACCGTAACATCAAACCGATTATATAAATGAAAACCAAGTTGTTCCTAACAGCACTCACCCTCGTGGGAGCCAGTCTGGCTTCCGCCCAGACCCAACTCGGTCCCGTCATCACCCAGGACACGACCCTCCCCGCAGGTTCTGAATGGTTGATCGACGGGGTCACCTACGTCGCCCCGGGCGCTACCCTGACCATCGAACCCGGTGTCACGGTTTATGCCGAGGACGCCGCCGCTGCAGCAGCCAGCGCCCTCATCGTCACTTCCGGTGCCACCATCAACGCGGTCGGTACGCCCGATAACCCGATTGTCTTCACTTCCGTGCAGGCACAGACGGTTGCCCTCGACCACAATGACGTCAGCCTCTGGGCCGGTATCATCCTGCTCGGTGACGCCCTCATCAATGCGGACGCCACCGGTGTTGACAATGTTGCCAACCCTGAGCTGGTCCTGACCAACCAGATTGAAGGTCTCGACCCGATTGGCCGTCACTCACTGGACATAGCGACCGAGACTGCCTATCTGACCTACGGCGGTACCAACGACGGCCACAGTGCCGGTTCCATGCAGTATGTTTCCATCCGCCACACCGGTATCTCCCTGACAGGTGAAGACGGTGACGAGATCCAGGGCCTGACCCTCGGGGGAGTTGGCAGCGGCACAATCCTCGAAAACATCGAAATCTTCGTCTCCGGTGACGACGGCATCGAAATCTTCGGTGGCGCGGCCAACCTGAAGAACATCGTTCTCGCCTATGCCGAGGACGACACCCTCGACCTGGACCAGGGTTACCGCGGTCTCGGACAGAACATCGTCGTCATCCAGAACGCTTTCCAGGACCTCTTCGGCACCAGCCGTGACGGTGACAGCGGTGGTGAATGGGACGGTGCCGACTCTCCGGAAACCAACACCCCGGCGGCTCTGGGCATTTTCTCCAACATGACCTTCGTTTCCAACGCCCCCGGCAGCGGCCGTGCCCTGCGCATCCGCAACGGTGGCGCCAACCAGGTCTGGAACTCCGTATTCCTCGACTATGCCGAATGGCTCCAGTTCGACAACAAGCCTGAGAACAACATCGTCCAGGACGCGGTCCAGTCCGGTACCAGTGCTTTCGTTGGCAACATCATCACCAGCGACACTTCCACCTCCATCGACAGCGTCCTTATTGACGCTAACGACTTCAGTGGGGTTGACGCCGTTGCCATCATCGGTGATGCCGCCAACAAGAACATGGTCGTGACCGACGCCGGTTACACCGTTACCCGTGGCGCTGGTGGCAAGGTGACCCTCAGTGGACCCTCCGCCAGCAGCCCGGCACTCGATTCCAACAATGTCGTGGCCTTGCCGAACAACGGTTTCTTCACCGCGGTCAACTACGTTGGCGCTTTTGACGGCACCATCAGTTGGGCTGCCTGGACCTTCTCGGCCAAGAACGGCTATCTGTCCGTCCCCGGTTACATCGACACTGAACTGCTCGGTTTCGTCTATGTGGTCGACGGCATGCTCGGACCGAACCAGTGGGTCTTCTCGGCCAGCCTTGGCAAGTATATTTACATCGCCTCCGATGACATTGGTGGCAGTTGGGTCTATATCCCCAACTAAGCTACTCTCTTCATACACAAATCATTCAGCGGGGTGGGCTCTTTACGGGCCTGCTCCGCTTTTTTGTGTAGTGTTATGTGGTCTGAATGGAACGGTGCCCTAATTCTTCGCCAAGGCGCTGTTTCGCGACTGCATGAAGGATTCCTCTGTAGGATCCAACAAATTGAACTTCACCGGTATCTGGACAACCTTCATGATCGGCTTCCCGTCCTTCTTGGCCGGGTCAAAGGTCCACTGGCTGACTGCTTCAAGAGCTGCCTTGTCCAAATCCTTGCAGACCGACTGGACCACATCCGCAGCGAAAACCCTTCCCTCTTCATCAACAAGGGCTTCCACTATCACAGTACCCTCGATATTTTTAATCCGCGCAATTTCCGGATATTCCGGGATTTCCCCCACGACTAGTTGCGGGTCGGTCGTTTCCCCAAGGAGGAATTGGGTTATCAGACACATGGCTGCAAAAAGAATGTAGTGACGGAGGTGTTTCATGTTTGTCCTGATAGCTGGGGGATAAATTAATCTTATATAATTTGAATAATCGTATTATCAGCACTACTTGCGGTCAACTGGATTGTAGCATTTCTGTCACACTTGTAACACAACTGTAACATAACTCCGAATTTTGACCCCCACAAATGCGTTTGACCTTTTGCCTTGAACCGTCTTCCTCTCCATTTTCCAATTTTCAAAACCATGAGCAAAGACAAGAAGGACCCCAAGCAGCCCGAACTCCCCCCGAATCTCAATCCGGAGAGTGAGCTTCCGCCCGATGCGGATATCGAGGAGCGCTTCAACGACTTCTGGAAAAAGAACGGGACCGGCATTTTTGGCGGGATTGCCATCGGGGCGGCCATCGTCATCGGCATCCAGCTCGTGCAGTACTTCGGCGACAAGAAGGAAGATTCGATTCGCGCGGAATACAGCCTCGCCACGACACCCGAGGCGAAACTGGAGTTTGCCGGCAGCAATGCCGATCATCAACTGGCCGGTTTGGCCCAATTGCAGGTGGCGGACGCCCGTTATGACGAGGGGTCCTTTACCGAAGCGGCCGACCTCTACGCGGAATCAGCCAAGGTCTTCGTCGATGCGACGCTTGTTTCCCGTGCCATTCTGGGGCAGGGGATGAGTCTCCTGCAGGCGGGCGAGACGGAATCCGGCCGGGCAGTCCTTGAGGCGGTGGCCCGCGATTCCTCGGCCCTTGACCAGACCCGTGGAGAAGCGGCTTACCATCTCGCCATTTCCCTTTGGGAGGCTGATGAAACGGACAAGGCTGTCGAGGCCACGGACATCATCCTCCAGCTGGATGCGGCCCCGTTCTGGGCCTTCAAGGCGAATTCTCTCCGGGAGCGGCTCGGGGCGGATGCTCTCCCGCCAGCCGATTCCTGATCCTTATTCCCTCCCGGGCTACGTGTTAAGGTTTGCTTAAATTGCATGCTGGCGTTATCGTTTGTGCATGCAAAGTTGGAATCGGCAATTACTCCGCTTTCTTACAGTGCTTCTACTGACCATGGAGGTGTCGGCGGGCGGGGGGAATTATACCCCGACAAAGTTGCTGAACCCCCTCGAGACGACCCTCCCAAAGGAACTGTGGCCACTCATGATGGAAGAGCCCAAGGTGATCTTCCGGGTCAAGGTCCAGCCGGATGGGCAGATTCTCGATGCTGTTGCAGTGGAAGCGACCCATTTTGGCCTCCTCGAGAAGGCGGAGAAAAAGATACTCGAGGCCCGTTTTGAGCCGGCCCTGTTGAACGGACAGCCGACAATCGGGAAGATCACAGTCACCATAACCTTTTACGATCCGGAGCAGCGCGCCTGGAAGCGCGGATTTGGAGGCTTCCCGCAGGGCGGAAACCCGTCGGATGCCGTCGAACGGCGTATTTTTGAGATGAATCCGGATCAATTCCGCTATGCCGAATGCCAGCCCAATGAACTCGATCAGCCATTGCAGATTGTTGAATCAAAATTCTTCCTCATCCATCCGCCGGATGAGCCTCCACGAAAGGGCAAAGTGCTGGTCAAGTACTTAATCGACCATGATGGCCATGTCCACATGCCGGATATCCTCAAGAGTGATGACGAATTCCTCACCCTGAGCGTTCTCAAAACGCTCGAGGAAACTCGTTTTGCGCCGCCAAGGCGGAACGGCAAGCCAGCGTTAGTGGCAGTCCGTCAGCCCTTCAACTTCGACTGAGCTGGCCTTAATCCCCGGTCTGTCGCCCCAACCATTCTTCGAGCTCCTCCAGTCTGGAGTCGAGGCGGTTCCGGAGGATAAAGTAGAAGATCATGGCCGGGATGCCGATCGTCAGGCCGGTGGCTGTCGTGATGAGCGCTTCCCCGATGTCGCCCGCCAGCAACTCGGGCTTTCCCATGCCGCCGGTGGCAATGGTCTGGAAGGCCCCAATCATGCCACTGACGGTTCCCAGAAGACCCACCATGGGGGCGATGGTGGCGATGACGTTGAGGTATTGAATCCACCGCAAGGTGTTGGCCTCGACGATGGCGCATTGTTCCTCAAGGAAGCGGCCCCGTGTTTCCTCCTTGTGGTCCGCGGCCTTCTCAAGGATTTGCCTGTTCAAGGGCAGCTCAGTCCACCGGGAAGGACGGAGACCGTAGTGGCCCCGGGATGTCTGTATCCAGGTAAAGAATGTCAGGGCGAACAAGGCGAGCGACAAGCTGCCAAGTGGATACATGGCCCAGCCACCTTGCTGGAGCAGTTGGAAGAGCGTCGTGTTCATGGCAATTCGCTATCAATTTCAAGGAAATACGGATTATCCAGCAGACAGGCCATCCCGTCGGTGAGGGCATTTTGTTGACTGGGTATTTGCAGCGCCGGCAGGCAGATCCACTTTTTCGCCTCCTCCCTGTGCCCGTTTCTGATGGCTAGATTTGCCTTCAGCCAACAGTACCTCGTGGAGGCTTTCATTGGATCAATCCGGTCTTCAACACCCAGTAAGGCCTCGCGGCAGGCCGCTATCAGTCCCAGTTCAAAAAGGCACCATGCTTGGTAGATCCCAAGGGAGACTTCAGTTTCCGGAACCCACTCCAGTTGCAGGAGACGCGAGGTCCAGTGATACCCGGATGTCCAGTTCCCGGATTCGACCAATTCCCCGGTTGCCTTGACCAGGAGATGCCTCGTCCGCTCGTCCCATAAAGCAAGCAATGGGGCGAAGGCCTCCACGGCCGCGAGCGGGTCCTTGACGGATTGCCCCATGGTGATGTTGGCAACCGAGTCCAGTGGGATACCCAATAGAGTGGTTGTCGCACCCCGTCCTTTTTCAATAAGCAATTCACCGTCCGCTGCTGAGATGAGCGAACCTGCAAAAGGCAGGCCTTCCGTGGTGGTGCCGGAAATCCGGAGGGCTTCTGCCAGAGGGGCAATCGAGAGAAAAAGAATCGCTCCCGTGAACAATTTCTCAGGCATCATTGGCATCCGTTTCCTCGTTGTGTTGCTGCAGCAGAGTGTTCGCCGTTGCAGTGATTTCTTCGAATGCAGGATAGAGGGCAAGAATACGCTGGCAGCCCAACCGGCCCCTTTCCTCGTTGTTGAGGCCAAAGTCGGTTTGTGCCCGCAGGAGCATGGCCTTGGCTGCAAGGGCAGGGGGCAGACCCGGTTTTTCCAGGAGTCCCAGCAGGGTACTTGCAGCGCGGGAAAAGTTCCCCTCCTCGAGTGCCCATTCAGCCACAAGCAGGCCGGCTTCGGTATGGATGGCCGCATCGGCCCAGTGGGTCAGGATTTCAGCCAGCAACCCTTTTGCCCGGTCCCTTTCTCCGAATCGGCGGTAGCAGCGGCAGGCCAACCGATAGAGCACGTCCGGTCGAAGTTTGTCCTCCGGAAACCGCTTCAGGAACGCCTCAAGAAGAGGAACTCCCTCGGGAAAGTCATACCTGTCCGCGGTTGTCGCGACTGTATGGAGACTCCCGGCATCGAGCATGTCCGGATCGACCGAATTGAGGACCTCAATGCGGCGTGTATCGGCTGAGTCATGACGCCCACACGACTCGAGCTGATCCGCCTCAAAAAGCAAACAGTGCGCATAGGGAAGCCAATTCTCGTTCATGGAAAACGAATTACGTTTTTCCTCCAGCCAGCCGGCAAAGTTCAGGCCTTTTTGGCCAAGCATGGTGGAGTAGGAATCCCACTGATCTTCCAAGAGCCCAAGGAAGGCGGTTCCCGGAAGCTTGGGATCGCCCGTCTCCATTTGTTCGATGAGGGTCTCCAACAGGGTCTTGTCGAGGGCGGGCTCGCCACTCGCAATTTGATATAGTCGACAGTCCTCCATCGCGATCGTGGGGATGGGCGAGCCACTGCGCTGGGTTTGGCCAATCCACGTCCGCGCATGTTTGCGCAGGGATGGGTATTCCTGCTTCTGCCGGTACAGGGTGGACAGTTGCTGATGGGCATAAGACGCAGCAGGATGGGATTCGCCCGCCACCGCGGTGAATAAGGTTTCCGCGGTTAGCGGATCCCCGGTTAAACTGGCAAACGTCCCCGCCAGGTTCTCCACCATGAGGCGGTTGAAGCCATCCGGGAACGACTGGCGATAGGCATTCAGGACGATTTGAAATTCCTCAACTTGCAACCGCCTCATGGCGATGCCCAGCCAGACCATGTAAGCCTGTTCCTTGAGGAGACTGGAAGCCAACGGGTCGCCCGTGACTTGCTTCAGGAGGGACGTCGCCGCCTCGGCCTTCCCTGATTTGTCGAGACATCGTGATCGTTGTAGCCCGATCAACGGCAGCCATGCCCGGGGAACCTTCGCCGTGAGCGCCTCATAGCGATCGAGGGCAGTCGTGGCCTCGCCTCCATCAAGCAGCCAACCAGCCGCGGTCATTTGCCATGCCAGAACGGACGAATGGTCCGGCCGGGCATGCAAAAGGCCATCCACTTGCTCCACGGCTGCCATGAAGTCCTTTCTCTCAGCCGCAATGCGCGCTTTGAGAAAGAGAATGTCCGGCAAGCCGGGGTCCTCCGGATACTCCTTGATAAATGTCGAAGCGAAGGCGTCGGCCCGGTCCCATAAGGCAAGTTTCAGGCAGGCTTCGATGGCAGCAGCGTGGCAGTCGGCCCTTAACTGCCCAACCGCCGGTATCCTTGAGTGGAGGAGGAACTCAGAGAGGTAAAGGCCTTCTTCAAGACGGTCACCCTTAAGGAGTGAGCGCAGGCGCAACCGGAAGAGCGCTTCCATGCCATTGCCTGATTCACTGGCCTTTTCGATGGCGCTTTGGAGACGCTTCAGCTGGGCTTGCCAATGGTTCTTCCAGACGGCCTGCCGTACATTTCCGGCCTCCCTATGCGCGGCCTGGATGAAGGGCAGGACTTGCTTCTGCAGGTTTTCGGGAAGGTCAAACCATCCGGAAGCGCTTTGAGCGAGTTCCGGCTCCGTGTGCAACAAGTCCTGAACCAGTGCCGGGGCCAGAAGGGCTTTCCAAAGATCAGCTGGGCCCTGTGGCCCATCGGTGGCCCCTGCATGGCCTAAGTAAGCGACCGCGGAAGAACCATCTCCCATGCTGATACAGACCAGGGCCAGCGCAGCCCGTGCGAGATTCCGGCCCGATTGCGAAAGGAGACCCTCCTCGATGACTTTTTCCAGTTGTCTGCGGGCCTCCTCCAGTCTGGCTTCGCTGAGCAGCTGATCGGCCCACATCCAGCGGACCAGGGCCGTTTCCGGAAGCTGGGGATGTTCGGAGAGGAATGCTCGCCAGTGGCTGGCGGCGGAGGTGCCGTCTCCTTGAATTTGACAGGCCAATCCAACTTGGAAACGGATAAAGGCCCTGTACGGGGTTTCTTCAGTTGTTGTCTGCAGCCATTCCAGGAGAAGGGGCAGGCCTTCACCCTGTTCGCCTGCCTGCAAGGCCGCCAGCCCCCATAGGCGGAGTTGCTTTTTTCTGAAAACGGGTTCCCGGGCTGGAGTTTCCCGACCATACCAATGGTCAAATTCGCGGAATTTTTCCAGGGCCACCCGGGCATGGCCACTCGCCAACGCCCCAACAGCCGCCTTCCATTGATCGCGCATGGGTAGGATGCCCATGCAGCAGAGGCCCGTGTTCAGGCACAGCAACATCAGCAGGAATCTGGGACAGCGGGCATTCACTTCGTCTACGGAATTAACCGCCCAGCTGAACCCGCCTCAAGCGGCCCCTTTACCCAATTTCTATCGTTTTTTCTTCTGGATGGCCGGGGAAAAGCAGGTCGTCCGGCCGCCGATGGTTTCAAAAACCAGCGGTTTCCCGCTGACCGGACACACTCCCCCCTTGCGCCAGCGGTGGTTGAAGAGCCAATCGTCCGGCGGGTCTCCCCAGTCGGTGCCAATCACTGTCATGGCATCACTTGCTACCTCCTTTATCATCTCGAACAAGCGACGTGTGTTCCATGGGCTGAGGGCAGCGGGTGTGGCCGCCGGATGAATGCGGGCCCGCCAGAGGATTTCATCCGCCATCCAGTTTCCGATGCCCGGGAAGGCCTGCTGGTCGAGTAAAAGGGCCTTGAGGGGCTTACGTGGATGACGCTTGAGGATCCCCCGGAGACGTGTCCGGTCAAAGGCTTCATCTTGCGGTTGGGGCGGGAGCTTGTCCCACCATGAAGGAGCAGCTTCACCTTCGTGAAAAAGGACTTTTCCAAACATCCGGGGATCCTCCAGGACAAGGGCGACGTCTTCCATCACCAGTACGAGGTGCTCGTGCCGCGCCGGGACTATTTCCGGAGCGGCTGTCTGCAGGTGACCGGACATGCCAAGGTGCACGCCCAGCCAGCATCCCCCGGAGAATCGGAAACACATTTGCTTGCCGTGTGCCTCCGACCGCTCGAGGCGTTGTCCCTTGAGACCCAGCTGGAGCGTCCGGGCCGGGGAATCCCTGTAAATCCGCGCTCTCGGATGGACCCGGACCCGGTTGACCCGCTGACCAATCCCCGGCGACCATTGTTTACGATAGTATTCAACCTCAGCCAGTTCAGGCATAACGCCCTAGAAATTCCACAGGAATGGAACAAGCGCAACCGTTCCGGTCAGATAGATGATGTTGAGGGGCAGCCCGATGCGGATGAAGTCGGCGAAGCGGTATCCTCCTACCGAATAGACGTAGGTATTGGTCTGGTAACCGATAGGTGTTGAAAAGCTGGCTGAACTGGCAATACAGACGGCAATGATGAAGGGACGCGGGTCCACCCCGAGCGTTGCTCCCAGCTGCAGGGCAATGGGCGCCATCAGAACAACGGTGGCATTGTTGGAAAGGATTTCCGTCAGGAAGGAGGTAGCCAGGTAAAGGCAGGCCAGGATCAGGATCATGTTCCACATTCCAGGCAAATCCAGGTTCTGCAGGGAGGCCAGCAGGAGGGCGATATGCCCGGAGGCCCCCGTCGACTGCATGGCGGTCCCCAGGCCCAGCATGCCGTAGATGAGGATGAGGATGCTCCAGTCGATGGAGGCATAGGCTTCCTTGGGCCGCAGGACACCGCTCATGAGGACGATGCCCACGCCAATGATTGCCGCAGCTGTGATGGGCATGATATTGAGGGATACCATCACGATGACCCCAATCATTGTCCCGAGGACTACCGGCGCTTTCTTGCGCAGGTCCTTGGGGGAGGTATGCGGCCGGTCAAGAAGAAGGATATCGTCCCCCCGGCGGATTTGTTCCCGGGCGGAGTCGGTTCCCATCATGAGGATGGTGTCACCTTCCTCAAGGGGCAGGGAATCGATCCGCTCACGCATGTTGATCCCCTTGCGGTGGATGGCGAGTATGATCATCCGGAAGCGCTGGCGGAAGTTCAGTTCATGGATGGTCCGGCCAACAATCGTCGACCGCGGGCCAATGACCCCCTCAACGATGGCCCCCTCATGGGCGGAAATGGTCTCCAGACCTTCCCGGTCCTCCACGGCCAGTCGCAATCCTTCCACCGAACGGGCCTGGACGAACCCACTCGGGCGGCAGGCCAGGACCAAGCGGTCCCCGGCATGGAGTTCGGTGGTGAAAATATTGCCTTTGACGGCCACCCCGTCGCGGATGATTTCCAGAAGCCGGATGCCTTTTGCCTTTTGCAAGTCGCTTCCCTTGAAGCTCTTCCCGATCAGTGGACTGTCCGGGCGGATGAAAGCCTCGGTGAAGAATTCCTTGCGTTCTTCGTCGCTGAGGATGGAGGTCAGGGTTTCCCGGACGGGTAGCCGCTTGCGGGCAAAGAGGGTCAGGTAAAGGGTCCCGATGAGCATCAGGGGAATGCCAACCCGGCTGAGCTCGAACATGCTCAAGGGGCGGAATCCTTCCGACTGGATAATGCCACTGGCGAGGATGTTGGTGCTGGTTCCGACGAGGGTACAGACGCCGCCGAAAATGGAGGCATAGCTCAGGGGGATGAGCAGCTTGGACGCGGGCGTCTGGATTTTCTTGGAGAGGGTCAGGATGACCGGCAGGAAAATCACCACCACGGGGGTATTGTTGATGAAGGCGGAAACGACGGCGACCAGCAGGATCATCAGCACCAGTAGGCCGTGGTAGCCCAGCTTGGTCAGCCGTTCCAGGACTTGTGCCAGGACATCGATGAGGCCGCATTTCTCAAGGGCCGCACTCAAGATGAAGAGTGCCGCGATGGCCAGGGGAGCGGGATTGGAGAAGACGCCCAGAAGCTCCTCCATTCCGGGTAAGGCTGATTGTCCAGGCAGGAAACTGGCCGCCAGAAGAATGCCAAAGAGAATAATCGCCGTCATGTCTGTGGGAATTTTCTCCCAGACAAAGCTGATCAGCGCTCCCAAGAGGAGCAGGCTGACAAAGACTTCTTCCCAACCAATCATTTCCCAAGATGATGATGGAATTCCCTCACGAGCAAAAGGAAAATCCGGTCATTCCAAAATTGCCATGGCATTGTGTTTGACAGGCTGAGGGGGTCACAATGGTATGCCATGGTCAACATTCATTGAACTCAGTCTCGTGAATTTTACATATATTCATAAACGAGTGGCATTGCCACTCCTCGCTGCCGGAATCCTTGGCCTGCCCACCATTGTTATGGCTCAGGCGCCGAAGTATGTCCCGCCGCCACCGCCGACCAAGCACGTCACCCTGGAGCTGCGGCTCCGCTACCTGTTCGCCCCGGATATCGAGTTTGGAAATTTCGGGTCCATTCCCCTGCAGGACTCCTACACACGGGAGAACAATATCTTCACTGGGGAAGAACGGGTTATTTCCTATGATGACGGTGAGCTGCGGCAGGACTACATCTCCGCCACGCTCGTCGAGGGCGGTGTAGAGGGTGGGGACGTTGTTCCCTCATCCAATACGGATGCGACCTCGGCTTTCATCTATTTCAATGAGGAGCAGGTGGATCCGGATGATCCGAGCGCTCTTCTCTTCCACCGCTATGCTGCTCTTTCCCCTGCTGATGTTGTCCTCGATGGAAGCGGAAGCGGTTCCATGGGATGGGAACTCAGCTATACCAAGTATCTAAACCAGCGCCGGAACCTGGGTGTGCAGGTGGGCTTCAGCTTTACCGGTTTCGATTCCCGCTTCAACGATACCATCGACGCTGACCTTTATGTTCAGGAGTTCAGGCACCAGATGGCCAATGGGGCCGTAGTTCCCGATCTCCCGGATCCCGTCGAGGATGCTGATGGCAACATCACCCAGGATCCCTATGTCGGGGACCAGATTCGCGAGGATGTGAATTCAGGTGACTTGCTGGTCTGGCTGGCTGCCGAGGAATCGGAAAACCTGATTCCGGAGGGTGCGACCGTTGATTCCCGAGCGGACCTCCGCTCCAGCGTCTACAATGTTCGCGCCGGACCCACATATTCCCTTGGCATCGGGCAGCGCTTCGCCGTCAACCTTGGGGCGGGTGTCTCGGCCCTCTATGTCAGTGGGCGTTTCTCGGCCTACGAGATGCTGATGCTCGACCTCGAGGGGGAGAATCCCAGTCGCGCCCTGACCACGACCCAGGATGCCGAATGGCAGGTTGGGGGCTATGTCGACGCCAGTGCCAACTATTTCCTTACCGAGCGAATCAATCTCTTCAGCGGGATGCAGGTCCAGAGCGGCAGCAGCTATACCCAGATGAACGAGGAGCGTGAAGCCACGGTTGATTTCAGCTCGCAGATTTACGTCCATGCGGGTCTGGGGATCCGCTTCTGATGGGCCTGTGCAACCCCTCAACAAAGGCTAGTGATGGTTGAGCAAAAATCATCTTACAACCGCGATGAACTGATCAAGAGTGGCAAGGGCGAGCTGTTCCCCGAGGGCAGTGCCAAGCTGCCCCTGCCCAACATGTTGATGATCGACCGGATCACCAGCATCACCGCGGACGGTGGTGCCCATGGCAAGGGTGAGGTCATCGCCGAACTGGATATCAATCCGGACCTATGGTTCTTTAAGTGCCACTTTGAGGGAGACCCGGTCATGCCGGGCTGCCTCGGGCTCGACGCCCTCTGGCAACTGGTCGGTTTCTACATCACCTGGCGGGGCAACCTCGGCAAGGGGCGCGCCCTCGGGGTGGGAGAAGTGAAGTTCACCGGGCAGATCCTACCGACGGCCAAGTTGGTCACCTACAAGCTGTCGATCAGCCGCCTGATGGAGAGCCGCCTCAAGCTGGCCGTGGCCGACGGGGAGGTCTCCGTCGACGGCAAGACCATCTACACCGCCCGCAATTTGAAGGTGGGCCTGTTTACCGAAACGGATAATTTCTAAGCGCTTTTAATTATGGAAAAACGTCGCGTCGTCGTCACTGGTATCGGCATCATTTCCTGCATCGGAAACAATGTCGAAGCCGTCTCGGAATCTCTCCGGACGATCTCTTCCGGGATCCGTAAGAACGTCAAATACGCTGAGCTGGGCCTGCGGAGCCAGATCTCCGGCAGTATTTGGGACCGGGATGCACTCCTCGAGCAGATCGACCGGAAACTGGCCCGCTTCATGGGCGATGCCGCCCTCTTCAGCTACCTTGCGATGGAGCAGGCGATAGCCGACAGCGGCCTGAGCAAGGACGAGATCTCCCATCCGCGCACCGGCCTGATCGCCGGGTCCGGCGGGGGCTCCCCCATCAACCAGGTGGAAGGGATGGAGATCCTAAAAGAGCGGGGCATCCGCCGAGTGGGTCCTTTCCGGGTGCCGCGGATCATGTCCAGCACCGTCTCGGCCAACCTCTGCACGGCCTTTGCCATCCTTGGACTGAATTACTCCATCACCTCGGCCTGTGCGACGAGCGCGCACAGTATTGGGGCGGCGGCGGAGCAGATTGCCTGGGGCAACCAGGACGTCATGTTCGCCGGCGGGGGCGAGGAGGAAAGCGCCGAGCTGACCCTCTTCTTTGATGCCATGGGTGCCCTTTCGAGCAAGTACAACGACACCCCGGAAACAGCCAGTCGGCCATTTGACGCCACTCGCGATGGATTTGTTGCTGCCGGTGGCGGGGCCATGGTGGTGCTTGAGGAATATGAGCGTGCCAAGGCCCGCGGGGCCAAGATTTACGCCGAAATAATCGGTTACGGGGCGACCAGCGATGGCGCGGACATGGTTGCTCCGAGCGGAGAGGGAGCTGTCCGCTGCATGCAGTTGGCCACCGAGGGACTGGAGCGCAAAATCGATTACATCAATGCCCACGGCACCAGTACGCCTGCCGGTGACATGACCGAGTTGAGTGCTGTCCGGACCGTTTTCGGAGAGGATCTGCCGTTGATTACTTCCACCAAGAGCCTCACGGGGCACAGCCTGGGGGCAACCGGAGCACAGGAAGCCATTTACTCCCTCATCATGATGCAGGAAGGCTTCATCGGCGGTAGTGCGAACATTGAGACGCTGGATCCGGAGGCGGAAGGCTTCCCGATCGTCACGGAAACCCGGGATGCTGCCATCGATGTGGCCCTGAGTAACAGCTTCGGCTTTGGTGGCACCAACGCCTCCCTGGTCTTCGGGAAGGTTTAATCAGCGAGGCTTTTCTCCGGCTCGGCCGTCGCTTTCGGCATGAGGAGGAAGTAGAGGGCAGCGAGGCCACCGTAGGTTGTGGCGAGGCCGACGATCTCATGCATCAACATGTAGGCACTGTCCGGGAGGGATGGTGCCAGAAGAACGATGATGATGATCCGGAGGCAGTTGAAGAAGAGGCCCAGAAGGAGGGCAATGCCGAGCCAGCCCAGTCGGTCAAAGAGACTGAGCTTGCGGTAAAGGACAATGATCAGGGCCATGAGCAGGCAGGAGCTAATCATGCCGAAGCCGTTGCACTCGGCAGCCACATGGAAGGGGCGGCCGTTGTTGAGAAGGATTAATTGGGGCCCCGCAGCTGCCGGGACAAGGCCAAGCTCGACATGCTGCCCAACCAGGTGCAGCCCGTAAGCGGCCCACTTGCCGGCGAAGGTCCGTAACGGCCAGTCCAGCACGGGTAGAAACACGGCTATGCCCGAAAAAAGGGCAAAGGCACCGATACTGGAGAAGATAAGCCGCCTCTGTTCATCGCCAAAGAGGAAGAGGAGGAAGGAAGCCAGACTCAGGCAAAGGGCGGCGAGGACGATGAGGTTGACCTTGCTGAAGATGGCCAGGACGAGCACCGCATAGGAGAAGATGAGCAGATTCTGGGAGATATCCGTAAACCGGCAGCTGATGCGGATGGCGATGTGGCGTTCGTAGACCAGAAGGGCCCCGCTGAGAAGAAAAACCAGAAAGGCATGGGAGAGCTGCTCGTGCGCGACGGTCTGGCTCAAGAGCCAGTTAATGACCGGGAAAAAGACAACCCCGGTGACAAGGAAAATAAGAAAGGGGAGGCTTCGGTCGAAGAGTGCTTTTGTTTTATCTTCCATATCAAGTGACGATCATCTTCCCCATGACGGTTGGGGAGCGGAAACAGGAGGAACCGTGAAAAGGACGTCCCGCACGGCCGGATGCTTGCGAAGGATGGCGAATTGTTCCTTGTTCAACTGCCACTCGAGAGAGGAGGCAATGTCCGCCATGGCCATTTGATCCTCGCTGACCAGGACTCCGATGCGGACAATGGTATGACCCATCCGCTGCTCCAGCTCCTGCCGGAGAACCTTTATGAAGTCCGAGGACTGCCCGTTGTTATCAATAACAAAGGTCACTCCCTTGACGAGGTCGGTGACGGCCGGCTCCAGCGGGCGGACACTGTTCATGGCCAGCTGGACATCATCGTCCTGCCTCCGCATCACCTGTCCCTCAATAAGGACCAGCTTGCCTTCCTCAAGGGCCGGACCGAACTCGGCGTAGCAGTTGGCAAAGGCGTGGATGGTGTAGGAGTCCCGGGTGGTGGCCAGTGTGACAACACACCATGGGCGGTTGTCCCGGCGGGATATCTTGCGGGCAATTCCCGTGATGACCCCGCAGAGCCGGAACGGTTCGCGGTTTTCCATCTTCATCCAGTCCTCTCCATGGAAGGTGTCGATGGCAGCCGCGAAATGCCGGTAGGGATTCATCGGGTGGCCACTGACGTAGAAGCCGAGCAGTTCCCGCTCATGGCGCAGTTTCTCGTTCAAGGGCATGACAGGGCCTTTTTGGGCCGCCTTGGATTCCGTTGCGGCCGGGGCATCCATCTCGAACATGTCAAACATGTTGGCCTGCCCGGATTCGGCATCCTTACGCAGGTCCTGTACCTCGCTGAGAATTGAATCCATGTTGGCGAGGATGATACCCCGATCCTCACCCAGGGAATCAAAGGCCCCCGCCTTGATGAGGCTCTCCATGACCCGTTTGTTGGCTGACTTGCTGTCGACCCGGCGGGCAAAGTCGGAAAAGTCCTCGAAGGCACCGTTTTGCTCGCGCTCCTCAAGGATGGCGTGGGAAGGCCCGCCCCCGACGCCCTTGATTGCCCCCAGTCCAAAGCGAATGCAGGACTTGTCATGGTCCACAACCGGGGAAAAGGACTCCAGGGAGGCATTGACATCCGGCCCCAGGACGGGGATCTCCATGGCCACAGCCTCCTCGATAAAGTGGGCCACTTTGTCGGCGTTGCCGAGTTCGCAACCGAGGACGGCAGCCATGAATTCCACCGGGAAATTGGCTTTCATGTAGGCGGTGCGGTAGGAGAGCATGGCATAGGCAGCCGAATGGGACTTGTTGAAGCCATACTCGGCAAACTTGGCCAGGATTTCCCAGATTTTCTCCGCTTCCTTTTTCTCGATGCCGTTGGTCTCCTTGGCCCTTTGGACAAAAATCTCTTCCTGCTTGGCCATGATTTTGGCAATCTTCTTTCCCATGGCACGGCGCAGGAGGTCGGCATCACCGAGGGTGTAGCCGGCAATGATCCGGGCGGACTCCATGACCTGCTCCTGATAGACAAGGACGCCGTAGGTCTCCTCAACGAGCTCCTTGAGGAGGGGATGGGGGACAACCATCTTCGCAGGGTCCTTCTTGGCCTCGATGAACTGTGGGATGAACTTCATCGGGCCCGGGCGGTAGAGGGCAATCAAGGCGATGATTTCCTCGAAACGGGAGAGGCCAATCTGCCGGCAGAGGGACTGCATGCCCTCGGACTCCAGCTGGAAGACGCCCACCGTGTGCCCGGAATTGAGCAGGTCATAGGTTTTTTCATCATCCAGGAGGACCTTCTCGATGTCGAAACCGGCCATGCCTTCGCGGCGACGGATGTGGTCCTGGGCATCTGCGATGACGGTCAAGGTCTTCAGGCCCAGGAAGTCACACTTGAGCATCCCGAGATCTTCCACCGGACCCTTGGCGTACTGGGTCGTGAGATCGCCTTCCTGCAGGGTGACCGGGACCAGGTTGGTCAATGGCTGATCCCCGACGATAATTCCACAGGCGTGCTTGCCGGTGTTGCGGACCATGCCCTCGATGACGTGTCCCTGCTCGATGATTTCCGAGACCACCGGATCCTTGGAGATTTCCCCCTGCAACTCCAATGACTTCTCCACGGCGGCATCCAGGGTGATGTTGAGATCGTCCGGGACCATCTTGGCCAGTTGATTGGCCCGGGCGTACTCGACATCCATGACCCGGGCGAGATCACGGACTACCATCTTGGCGCCGAACTTGCCATAGGTGATGATGTTTGCCACCCGGTCCTCCCCGTACTTTTCACGGACATAATTCACCACCTCATCCCGGCGTCGCATGCAGAAGTCGACATCGAAGTCGGGTGGGGAAACCCGTTCCAAAGAGAGCATCCGTTCAAAGAGCAGGCCGAAGCGGAGCGGTTCGATATCAGTAATCTTTAGGATATAGGCAATAAGGCTGCCAGCCCCGGAGCCCCGGCCCGGCCCGACCGGGATGCCCTTCCCACGGGCCCAGTCGATGAAGTCCCAGGTAATGAGGAAGTAATCGACAAATCCGGCACCGGTAATGATGGCCAGTTCGTAGTCCAGCTTGTCGCAAATCTCGCGCTCGTAATTCCCGCTTCCAGGCTCGAAGTCCCCCTGGCCGATGGAGTCTGGATGGAGGAGGTCCGGATGTTCCTTCCGGACCACGTCGTAGTCGATTCCGTAGCGTTCCTTCAATCCCTCCTTGCAGAGCTGGAACAGGTAAAGTCCATTCTTGCGGAACTTATCCCGGTCATCCTTGCTGAGGGAGATGCCGGATTCTCCTTCACGCTGCAGGACCTTGTTCTTCGCCCGGACATAGATATCAAGAATAGTATTGAACCTGTCCGGATCCTCCGCGACCACCAACTCCGACGGTTTTTCAAAGACCGGGTAGTGGTCGACGCCAAACTGGATTTTCAGGTCCACCATTTCGGCTACCTTAAGAGTGTTTTGGAGGGTCTCCGGCAGTTCGCCGAAGATGGCGGCCATTTCGGAATGGCTTTTGAGGTAGAATTCGTGATTGGGGTAGCGCATGCGGTTTTCGTCGGCGATACGCTTGCCGGTCTGGATGCAGAGCAGGGCATCATGGGGCTTCCAGTCTTCCTTGTAGACATAGTGGACGTCGTTGGCACAGACCATGGGGAGGTCAAACTCGCGGGCCAGCTTGACCAGCATGGGCAATATCCGCTTCTGCACCGGCATGCCGTGGTTTTGCAGCTCGATGAAGTAGTTTTCCTTGCCGAAAATGTCGATGAACTGGCCGGTCGCCTCCCGGGCCCCATCGTAATCGTTGTAGATCAGGTGTTGGGCGGCGACTCCATTGATACAGCCACTGAGGGCGATGATACCCTCGGCGTGGGCGGCCAGTTTCTCCATGTCGGTCCGGGGCCGGTAATACATCCCGTTGACATGGGCGTCGGAGATGAGTTTGACGAGATTCTGGTAGCCGGTGAAGTCCCGGGCGATGAGGGTCTTGTGGTGGATTTGGTACTGGGGGTAGTTTTCGGGACCCAGCTCGTCCTCCGGGACATCGTCAATATCATCCGAGCGGGCCCGGTCACGCTTTGGGCGCTCCTCCTGCTTATGGTCGTGGACAAGGTAGATTTCGCATCCGATAAGGGGCTTGATGCCGGCCTTTTCACAGGCCCGGTAAAAGTTGATGGCACCGAACAGGTTGCCGTGATCGGTCATCGCCAGCGCCGGCATGTTGAGCTCCTGGCAACGCTGCATGTAGCGGTCGATGCGGGCACAGCCGTCGAGGAGGGAATAGTCGGTATGGCAGTGGAGGTGGACGAATGGCTTCTCGGCATCGGACGGCATGATGATAGAATTAAGAGGCGAAACGGGGGCGGGTAAAGTCCGTTCAGGAAAAGATCTTCACAGATTGTTCGCAGTATGGGAAAAGAGCTTTGCCAGTGGGCCGGGTGGTTGTTTCCCTGAAGCATGGACGGATTGAAGTTGGCAAGTTTGTTGGTTCTGGGCGGCTGCATCCTGCAGGGAAGTACGGCGGTTGAGCCTTTCCTTGAGGACTATCTGCAAGAGCATGTTGCTGTCCGGGACCTGACCATCCGGTCGGACGGAGAGGAACTATACTTCAGTTCGCAGAGTCTCTTCGGGGAGCTATCGGCCATTCTCAGCATGGTACGCGAGGAAGACGGGCAATGGAGTGAGCCGCAGCTAGCGCCTTTTTCGGGCAGTTACAATGATTTGGAGCCGTTCCTTTCCCCGGACGGGCTGCGTCTTTACTTTGCCTCCAACCGGCCCCGTGAAGGCAATGACGGGGAGGACTATGACATCTGGTATGTTGAACGGGAAAGCCTCGCCGGTGATTGGTCCAGACCCGTCAATCCGGGAGCACCCGTGAATTCCGGGGCGAATGAGTTTTACCCGGCAATTACGGAGGACGGGGATTACTTCTTCACCAGCGACCGCGAAGGAAGCCTCGGGAAGGATGACATTTTCCATTGGCGGACAGGCGGAACCGATGAACCATCCGCACTTGGGACTGCTGTTAACTCGGATGGCTATGAGTTCAATGCCTTTGTCGCACCCGATGGATCCTTCCTTATCTATACGGCTTATAACAGGCCAGGCGGGCATGGCAGCGGTGACCTTTACATCAGCTACCGTCAGGAAGACGGCTCCTGGGGAGCATCGGAGAACCTCGGCCCGGAAATAAACTCTTCCCGCATGGATTATTGCCCCTTTGTCGACGCGGAGGGATTTCTCTATTTCACCAGCAAGCGCATTGCTTTTCCTGAGGCACCGTTTGGTATTCGTTCAACGAAATCACTGACGGACCTTACAAGCCAGCATGCCAACGGGCAAAGCCGCCTCTACAAGGTGAGTAAACCAGATATCATCAAACTGAACGACGAGTGAGGAATTGAACCATGAAGATAGTTAACACCGATCAGCTGAAAGACGTCTCCTGGGATTCGCCCAAGGGGAAATTCGCCGGTAGCGGTAAGCAAGTCTCCGAAGCGCTCGGACGGAAGCACGACTCAATGGACATCATGGAGAGACATCCGTTCGATGTGGAGATTTGCACCGTACCGGCGGGGAAAGCTTTGTGCCCCTTTCATTCGCACAGTGCCCAGTGGGAGTTTTACCATGTCATCTCCGGTACGGGCCAGGTCCGCCATGAGGAGGGGACGGAGAATATTGGCCCAGCCGATGCCTTCCTCTTCAAGCCCGGCGAGGCCCACCAGATCATCAATAACGGTGAGGGCGACCTTGTCTTCTACATCATCGCGGACAACCCCATCGGTGAATCCTGCCATTATCCTGACAGCAACAAGTGGCTCGTGCGTTCGCCCAAGTCGCAACTGATCCGTTCGGATCCCATTGATTACTTCGACGGGGAGGAGTAAGCGAATCCGGTTGCTTGTTTTATAACGACGGGAATTGCTTTCATCGATGGAAACAGTCACTTACAGGATCGGGAACGAGCTCGATCTGGATGCCGTTATCGAGCTCTACAACAAGTCGACACTCGGAGAGCGCCGACCGGTCCATTCAAGAAAAATAATGGGGGACATGATCCGCCACGCCGACTTGGTGGTAACGGCATGGGATGGGGACAAACTTGTTGGAATCGCGAGGACGCTGACCGACTTTTCTTACGTCGCCTACCTGGCAGATCTTGCTGTGCATGCGGATTACCAGAGGCTGGGAATTGGCCGGGCCCTGCTCGAGCATACCCGTAAGAATCTTGAAGACAGCTGTTTCATAACCCTTCTGGCCGCGCCCATGGCCGATGACTACTACGGGAAAGTCGGGTTTGAACGAAATCCCCGTGCATGGGTGTCCCCCAATTCTGGCTCACCATCGATCGAGGGATCGTGAAACTGAATTAGCTGGAAGGACAGGGTAATTTTCCTTAACAACAGTTTCCATGGAAGTACCGATTCCCTCAAATATTGAACTGCTGGAAGAACGGGGTAATCTCGTTATCCGCAAGAAGTGGTTTACACCCGCCGTCATATTCCTGCTCTTCTTCTGCATCTTCTGGGACAGTTTCCTCGTCTTCTGGTATTTCTCAGCAACGAAGATGGAGCATGTCCCCTTGATGCATATCCTTTTTCCACTGGGGCATGTGGCCGTTGGTGTCGGGCTGACCTACTTCGTCATCGCCGGCTTCGTCAACAAAACGGACATCATCATTTCCCCGATGCAGGTGGAGGTCAGGATACACCCGATGAAGTGGCCGGGGCAGGGGATTTACGACATATCGGATATCAAGCAGCTCTATACCTTTGAAAAAGTGAGCAAGGGCAAGAACGGGACCACCATCACCTACGAGGTCCGGCTGATCGACAAGCACAACCAGCAGAAGACGCTGATCAAGGGCCTCGAGGGCAAGGATCAGGGGCTCTATATCGAGAAGGAAATCGAGAAGATCATCGGCATCCAGGACTCCACTGTGGCCGGGGAGGTTTGAAGCAGGAACTTACTCGATTTTCATCCGGAGCCAATTCAAGCCCTCGGGATCGCCAATGGGGATATCCCAGCTTGCCCCGTCGCCCTCGAATGGCTCATTCATCGTTGACCAGAGGTTGAGGCCCTTTGAGGCCTCAAGCGTGTAGAGGCGGCCAGGCACGGTTTCCACGGAGAGGGTCCAGGTACTGCCGGAAGGCTGCAGTGAAAATGCCCTCGCCCGTGCTTCGCTCAGGGAGGCGGGATAGCCGGATGGGCGAACGGGTGATGTATCGAGAATGTAAGGACTGGATGAGTCGGCACCGGTCTGCTGCCAAACTTCCGGGCCCGAGGCATCGATGTCCAGTTGCTGGTCTGGCCCCGGGTCCTTGATGTTCCCACGGTGCAGGATGTAGTTTACCTGGGTGGCTCCCGGTTGGAGCGGGATGTCGAAATAGATGCCGAATGCATCGCTGCCGGCCGGCTTGAGCGGCTGCGTCCATGTCGTGCCAACGGCACTGCCATTCCAGACATGCAGTCCCCAGTAGTCGTTATAATCCGAAGAGCTGGAGTCGCCGTAGTCGCCTCCCGGCCGGTGATAATGGAGCCGGGCCGAGCCAGGTGTGCTGGTTCCCGGGCGATGGAGCGATCCCGTTTCGAGATTGGCCCGCCAGGTCGACCCCGCAGCCGGCAAGAAGGACAGGTTTGCCGGGAGCAGGTTGCCATCAACCTTCACCTCCAGGGAACAGGCGGTGTTCCAGTAGGCATCATCTCCCTCGAGTGAGGCTTCCCAGATGAAGGTACGGGTGTTTCCCGACTGGGCTACCGCCGACAGCCAGGGGGACTGGGTACCGTCCCCGAAGCGCAATCGAACCTCGGCGCTGGTGCCTTCAATATCGGGAACAATGATAGTGAATTTCCCAGTGGCCTCCGCTTCCCGGAAGTACAGCCGGGGATAACCGAATAGACTGAAAACCTGCGGCGTCCGGGAAGGGATAATCGTGTGTCCCCCGTAAAACTGACGGTCCACTCCAAGGGTTGTCCCGCTGCCGCGGATTATCTGGATTTGGAGGGGTTCCGACTTGTCCTGGGGACTGATAATGGCAGCCCAGCCGAAGTCTGTTGTCAGGCAAAAGGGGACCTCCGTAACGGAGCCCCCGTTCAGGCCCGGGCCCTCCGCAACCAGGCGCCATTCGCTACCATCCGTAGCACCGGGATTGAAGTGCACAACCACGTCATCCCCGAGCGGGGCTCCATTCCATTCCAGGGCCTCGACGGACGCCTTCAGGCTGGATGTCCCGACGGTGGCGGTGGCCTCCAGGGTAAACTGAGAGCCATCCGGAAGCTCACTCAAGTCTGGATAGAACCGGTAGGGCGGTGCGGGATCCGTTCCCAGTGGAAGACGGCTTCCATCCGAGAGGATGAGATCGAGGGAGACAAACGGATCGCGGTCGGCAGTGATCCGGATTTCAATCCTTGGACGCAGGGGAAAGACCTGGCCATCACGGGAACGATTGCCTCCTTCCATTAAGTCACCGGACTCCAGCCGGTAGAAGGTGACCGACTCTATGGCCGTGTTCCCAGCCGACACCGGGTTGTCCGCCTTGAGGACAACCACCCGGTGGGGACCAACAGTGAGATTGATTGCACCCTGGGTTGCGTTGAAACTTCCGGTGGCAGGTTCCTCGGAGTCATAAACCGTGGTGTAAGTGCTGGTTTCGTTGCCTGGGAGAACCGGGAGCGAAAGGGTTACCGGTTGGGACCGGTTGGCGTTGGCGGCGATCAGGAACTCTTCTCCGGTATGGGGGTCATAGCGGGTGAAAGCAAGAGTGCGGTTGTCCGCCACGTCGAGCACCTTGAAAGCCCCGTGTCGAAGTACAGGTTCAGCATGGTAGAAGGCGGCCATTTCGGACAGGGCAACATACATGGGGTGGTCGGTATAGAAATTTGCCGAGGTGGGCGTCCGGAATGTTCCCATCAGGTTAGATGCCATATAGACCGCTGCCTGGCTTGGCAGCATGTCCTCCCTCGCTGCCGAGTAGCCCCCGGCACCGACAAAACCCTGCTCGTCCCCGTAATAAATGACCGGTTGTCCCCGGAGGAAGAAGAGCAGGGCGTACCCCGTCTTCCAAAGGGAGATCAGCGTCGATTCTGCGGTAGTGGGATTATCCTGCCGGAGGAAACCGGCCCAGCGGCCCATGTCATGGTTGCCGAGGAAGGTTGGTTGGGCCAGCGCCGTGGAATCCGCATCCGTATGCAGGTCGTCCAGATTGAGGTAGCTTTTCACGCTGCTGGCAGAACCTCCCTGGGAAATGAATTCCCGCAGGGCGAAAGCGAGCCCGAAATCAAGATTGGCGTCCAGGCTGCCGGTTGTTGAGAAAGCGGAAACGAAAGGCACGTCCCCGTCGTAAACTTCGCCAAAGAGGAAAAAGTGCTCGATACCCTCCTCGCGGGCGACTTCCCGCAAGCGCTCCCCGAAACGCTTCCAGAAGGACAGGTTAACATGCTTCACCGTGTCGACCCGGAATCCGTCGAGGCGGTATTCGCGAATCCAGTGACTGAAGATGTCGAGCATCCCATCCAATACGGCTCCTTGTTCGGTGAAGAGGTCGTCAAGGCCGTAGAAGTCACCATAGAGCGAACTTTCGCCGCTGAAGTTGCTGTTGCCCCGGTTATGGTAGAAAGTGGGGTCATTTAACCAGGAAGGATTCTTGATAGTGAGTTCGGACAATGGAACTTGAGGCGTGTAGGGGAAACTGTTGGCAGAGAGTTCCGGGAATACCGGATCAGTGATCCCCGATGCGGCAAAGCCGGCATCATCAAAGGCAAAGCCATTGGCATCCAGATAGGGCCAGGTCCCCTTGTTCCGGTAATCGTATTGGCCTTCAGCAAAGTAAATGACATCAGCGGTATGGTTGGCCACGATGTCCAGGATAACCCGGATACCGCGTGCGTGGGCATCCTCGACGAAGGCCTTGAATTCCGCATTGGTCCCGAGATGGGCATCCACATTGAGGAAGTCCGTGATCCAATACCCGTGGTAAGCCGCCGTGCCATGCTGGACCGGTTTGTTGCCCATGACAGGGGTGACCCAAATTGCGCTTGCTCCAAGGCCCTGGATATAATCCAACCGCTGGCGCAAACCGGCAAAGTCTCCCCCATGGTAGTATTCCGTATCCGTCGGATCGAAACCGTGCACGCCCCGTACGGTTCCGGGATTGAAGTTGCCGGTATCATTGCTGGCATCCCCGTTCTCAAATCGATCCGTCATGACGAAATAGATGACCTCATCAGCAAACGAGCGCTCCCCCATGGACGGGAGGTAAAGGCATCCGGTGGCGATGAGGCAGAGGAGCAATCGGGGCAGCTGTTGCGAAGAATTCATGGAGTCGAGGAGGGTTCTTTTATGGTCGCATATTGACGCTCCCAGACAATGCAAAAGGGGGTCCTCGTGAATTTACGTAAAGCGACCCGCTGGCGGCGTTTAAAGTGGCAAGACCGGGTTTCCTTCCTAAGCTGGGTTACATGAAGCATATCATCAAACCGCATGACCTGAATTGGGAGCCGAAGGTATTTCCCGGGGAGACGACCCGTTCCGGGGAGTTCAAAGCCCTCTGGAAGGCGCACGAGTCAAGCCAGTTCGAAATGCGGCTGACCCGGATGGGGCCGGGGGAGACAAACACCAAGTACCATACCCATACCCGGGAGGAGGAATGGTTTTTTGTCATCAGGGGAAGCTGCCATGTCTGCATCAATGGGGAGTGGTCTCTCATCGAGACGGGAGATTCGGTCTTCAAGCCGGTCGGGGATTACCACATCTTCAGGAACTTTGGCGATGAGCCCTGTGAAATCCTCATGCTGGGCAGCAATGTCGAGGGGAGCGCAGCGGAGCGCCGCCCCGAGCCGGAGCCTCCGCGGCTGGATTGAGCGGGATGGATTCCATGAAGGACGTTGCCGCATCCTACGACGTCGTCATTATCGGGGCCGGGCACAATGGCCTCGTGGCAGCCTCCTACCTTGGACGGGCAGGATTGTCCGTCCTGGTACTTGAGCGCAATGAGAGCATAGGTGGGGCAACCTGTTCGAAAAGGGTATTCCCGGGCGTGGATGCCCGGCTGTCCGTTTATTCTTATCTGGTCAGTCTCTTCCCGCGGAAGATTGTCGAGGACCTCCGGCTGGATCTGCAGTTATTGCCGAGGGAAACAGCCTCTTACACCCCTTCATGGGAGGGAGGTACTCTCCGTGAGTTGCTGGTCAGCAATAAGTCAGCCAGCCAGACGAAGGCATCCTTCCACGACCTGCCAGGTGGTGCGGATGATTATCGTGGCTATGTGAAATTTCAGGAAATGCAGGCCGCCCTGGCACGCATCATTTGGCCGACCCTTCTGGAGCCCCTCAAGAGCCGTCAGGGGCTGGTTGCCAAATTGGACCATGAACAGAGGCAGGCTTGGGAAGCACTGGTCGAGCGACCCCTCGGGGAGGCCATCGAAAGTCATTTCTCCAACGACCTTGTCCGCGGCATGATCTTTACGGATGCCAAGATCGGGGTCTGCACCCATCCGCATGATTCCTCGCTCCTGCAGAACCGGACTTTTCTATATCATGTCATTGGGCAGGGGACCGGTGAGTGGTCTGTTCCGCGGGGTGGCATGGGTTCGCTGGTCCATTCCCTTGAGCAATCCGCTTTGCGTCATGGGGTGACGATCCGGACCTCTTCCCGGGTGATGGGAATCGAGAGCAGCGGGACGGAAGCATCCGTTGCTTTTGAAATGGATGAAAGTATCCATAAAGTGGATACGAAATTTGTTCTCTGCAATGCTGCTCCCACTGTCCTTGGCAGGCTCATGGGGTCCGGAGCTGTCCCTGTCCGGCCGGCGGACGAGGGGTCGGTTATCAAAATTAACCTGCTCCTGAAACGGTTGCCGAGATTGAAATCCCTCCGGTTTGGCCCGGACGAAGCCTTTTGCGGCACCTTCCACATCGATGAGGGTTATGGGAAGATGACCGAAAACCACTACAATGCGATGGCTGGCCAACTGGCAGAGCATCCAGCCGGCGAGATGTATTGCCACACATTGACCGATAATTCCATCTTGTCGGAAGAATTGCGGCAAGCCGGTTGGCACACGCTGACACTCTTCGGATTGGATATGCCCTATAGTGCATTCCTGATGGATAATGATCGATTGCGCGAAGAGGTCCTGCAACACTATCTGGATGGCATCAACCGGTATATCGATGAACCGGTTGAGAGTTGCCTCGCTTTGGATGAAAACGGGAATCACTGTGTGGAGATCAAGACACCAGTGGACCTTGAGCGGGAGATTCATCTTCCCCGCGGAAACATCTTCCACAATGCCCTGAGCTGGCCCTTTGTAGAAAACCGGGAGGAGGCCGGTTCTTGGGGCGTTGAGACGGAGCTGCCAAATGTTCTCCTCTGCGGCTCCGGAGCCAAACGGGGTGGTGCGGTCAGTGGCGTACCGGGGCATAATGCGGCCATGGCCGTCCTTGACCGGATAGAGGCAGCTACCTGAAATGAAAAAGCCAGGGCGTTCCTACCCCGGCTTTGAAATTCGATAGTTTCCAACTGGAAACCAGTAAGTAAGGGACTTACTTCTTCTTGTCGATCTTGCTCAGTTTGGAACCTTCAAGAGTGAGGTTGTACATCAGGCCCTTGTTGCCAAAGATGAAGCCGATGATGGGCTGGTTGAGGGTCTTGGTTTCAATTTCACCCCCGGCACCGAGTGTCGCAATGGCCACACTGCCATCCACCCCGACTTCCCATCCATCGCTGTTGCGGAATTTCTTCAAGGCACCCTTTTCCATGAAAAGGATGATCTGGGTCTTTACCTGGGCACCCAATTGGAAGCCGATGGAAGCTGCTGCCGTGCTGTAATACTGGACAATCTTCCCGTTGACTAGCAAAGCACCCTCTCCGTATTCTCCGCCAATTCCGATGCCAGCCTTTTTGACGCTGGGGAAAACAAGCATTCCCTCGGATTTCTTGGCCAGTTTCTTGCCGGCTGAGGTCAACTCATAGAAGCTTTCGACCGCTTCTTCGATTTGTGCATCGAGAACGACTTTCTTGGCGGCCTCCGCTTGAAAAGCAAGGGTGAGGAAAGACAGGGAAAGGATGGTTGCTAATTTCTTCATGGTATGGGTATTCTGGAATAGATGCCTATGCCTGTCAAATTACAGGCCAAAAACTTCTCAACTCTGAGAAAAAATTTACGACCCGAGCCCAACTCCACACGATGAGACCCTCTGAGAACCGCCTTTTCAACCTTCTGGTCCTTGTCGGCCCGGGGATCCTGGTTGCGGCCACGGGGGTAGGGGCAGGTGACCTGGCAACGGCCGCCTTTACCGGAAACAAGCTGGGCGTGGCTGTCCTCTGGGCGGTGGTCCTTGGCGCTTTTCTCAAGTACGTTCTCAACGAGGGCCTTGCCCGGTGGCAACTGGCCACCAGGGAAACCCTTCTGGAGGGCGCCATCCAGAAGTTGGGCCGTCCGGTGACGATTGTTTTTCTCCCCTACCTGATTCTGTGGAGCTTCTTCGTCGGTCTCGCACTGATGTCCGCCTGTGGTGTGGCCATGCAGGCCATTGTCCCGGTATTTGATGATCCAAACCATGGCAAAATCGTCTTCGGGGTTCTCCACAGTATCCTTGGCGTCGTCCTTGTGAAGGCGGGCGGATTTCAGCTTTTCAAGAAGGTGATGCTGGTTTGTATCGGGTTGATGTTCGTTGTCGTGGTGACCACGGCCATCATCATCTGCAAGGACTGGAGTGCCGTGGCCAGTGGGCTCCTTGTTCCGCGTATTCCTTCGATTGATGGACCTGGACTGGGTTGGACCATTGCCCTCATGGGTGGCGTTGGGGGTACACTGACGGTCCTCTGCTATGGCTACTGGATGCGGGAATCCGGGATGACCGGGATTGGCCACCTGAAGAACTGTCGCATCGACCTTGGGTTTGCCTATCTGGCAACCGCGATATTCGGTTTGTCCATGGTCATCATTGGCGGTTCTATTCCTGAACTGCCTCCCGGTGGAGGAGCCACGCTGGTGGTGCAATTGGGCATCCTACTGGAGTCATCCACCGGCGTGGTCGGGCGCTGGGCCTTCCTTTTGGGGGCATGGAGCGCAATTTTCAGCAGCTTGCTGGGCGTATGGCAGGCAGTTCCCTACTTGTTTGCTGACTACTGGAGGATGACCCGGAAAGACCGGTCTGGGCCTGTATCTGCGGTTGAAAGAGAGCAGATCACCAGAAGTTCCGCCTACAATGCCTATCTCTATCTCATTGCCTCTGTTCCCATGCTGGGCCTTTTTGTCGATTTCAGCCTGGTGCAGAAAGTCTATGCCATTTTTGGTGCTCTTTTCATGCCTATGCTGGCCCTTGTCCTGCTCCGTTTGAACGGCAAGGCCGAGTGGGTCGGTACCCACCGAAACCGACCCCTGACGGTTGCCTTACTCTATGGTACCCTCTTTATCTTTGTGGTTTTTGGATTCCTGCAGATTCGTAAGGAACTGGGTATTTGAGGCTTCTGGCGTTAATTTAACTTTTGCAACGGCCTTCCTTGACGGGCTGAGGCTCTTTGCTATCTCTCAATGCCGATGTACAAGTGCTTTGTAAGGGGGATTTTCACATTATTGGCTTTGATGAGCCTTCCTTTTTCTTCCGTAGCGGCTGATGTTCCCATCGGTTACGGGTTGCTCTGGGAATCGCGCTATGTCTCTGAAGGCCGCGATAATCTTGACCAAGGGGGACTCCTCGCCGGAGAAATCGACATGGGATGGGAAAACTTGGTCTTTGGAGCATGGTTTGCCGTTGGGGACAGCGTTGCCTATGAGGAACTGAACCTGTATTTGGAATATGGATTCGAACTGGGTCCATTGGAGGCCCATGCCGGCTACACACGGCTGGAGTTCACGGCGGACAATGAGAGCGACAACGAAGTCCACTTTGGAATAGCCTACGGCGACCTGCCACATTTGGTCATCGGAGCAACCTACACCTATTCGACCGGCGCAAACGGTGGATTCCTGGAGTTGTTTGCCTCCACCGACTTCTCCCTGCTAGAGGGCCGGTTGGTTGTGGAGCCTTATGTACTGCAGGCCATTGATTTTGGTTATGCCAGCGCTGAGCATGATGGCCTGAACAATTTCCAGGCAGGCTTGGCCATTCATTACCCCATTGCTGACAAATCAGCGCTTTTTTGTTCCATCAACCACTCATGGGCACAAAAAGATGTCCGCAATGATGGGCTCGGCGATGTCGCCTGGATTGGGCTGGGCTGTTCCGGCCAGTTCTAAGCTGCAAGCGTCAGAAAGCTCCTTGGTTTCCCGCTTCCACTGTCGATTCAAAGGCGGTGGATGCCTCAGGGTTTGCCAAATCCGCCCGGGTTATCAGTCTCTCCAGCATGAGCCCACAGGAAGACAGGAAATCGATATCTCGCGGGATGGTTCTGTCTACTGCCACTCTGTGGGGATTCGCTGAAGCAACTTTGTTTTTCATCGTTCCGGATGTCTGGACCAGCATGGCCGGCCGCAAAAGTCTCAGGCGTGGATTACAGGCGTGTTTGTTTGCCGTGGCTGGAGCCCTTGTTGGCGGCACAGGCATGTATTTCTGGGGCAGTGCGGATCCTGTAACGACTGAAGCCTTGGTCGAGCAGGTTCCAGCCATCAGTCCCGCGATGATGGAGAATGCCCGGACAGGTCTTGAGGAAAGAGGAGTAGCGTCTCTTTTTTTCGGTCCATTGAGGGTGACGCCGTACAAGGTCTTCGCCATCTATTCAACTGCAGCAGGTATATCCTTCCCAATCTTTATTGTGGTCTCTTGCCTCAGTCGCCTGCTGAGGTTTGCCATCACGACGATCGTTTGCCACTATTTGCTCAAGCTCCTGCCTCTTCTCCACTTGCGGATCAATCCATTGCTGGCCCTTGCGATTTGCTGGCTGGTCTTTTACATCATCTTCTTCAGCGTCTTACCAAACTAGCATCCAGTGATGACCGATAAATTATTAAAAGCTGCTGTTCGCTCGAAGTTTGCCATCACCAGCCGCGCTCAGGCGTCACGGCAAATCCGACGTTTGGCTGACAAATACCTTCAGCTGGCGGCGGGACTTGACCCGCACTCGGGAGCAACACCATATCAAGTCCCGAAAATGCCTGGGGTGGATGAGGACATGCGTGGCTGGTCTTTTTACATGCTCCTCGAGCACAATACCATCGTCAACCGGCTCATCGCTGACATCGTGGAGAGTTTGTCCAAGGGAGAAATGCCCAAAGTTGCCGGCAAGGTTGATCCCAAGGCAGGGGTCATGCCCGGGGAAAATCCCGGACCAGAGCAGGTCGAGGCCTTCCGGTTGTCTGTGGACGACTATCTCGAGCTACTCCCAAGCTTGGAATCGCTTAAGGGAACGGCCACACGACCGCATCCGGTGTTCGGGGACTTTGATGCGCATCAGTGGCACTGCATGTTTGGATTTCACCTGATGATCCATTACAAGCAGGCTGCCAAAATACTTAAGGGCGTTACTTACAAACCCCGGGAAACGGCTATTACTGATCTACATATCGACCGTCGACCCGGATGATCTCTCCGGTGATAAAGCTGGAAGCTTCGCTAGCGAGGAAAAGCACGACGTCGGCTATTTCTCTCGGCTGTCCGGTCCGGCCGACCGGGTGCATGGCTGCGAAGCGCTCGTCACTGCCCGGCCCCATGGTTTCCATGAAGCGGTCTGCCATCGGTGTTTCGATGACCGCTGGTGCAATCGCGTTCACGCGGATTTTTTCCGTCGCATATTCCAAGGCAGTGGACTTTGTCAGCCCTTCGACGGCATGCTTGCTGGCAATGTATACCGAAAGGTGAGGCATACCAATGTGGCCGGCCACGCTGGACATATTGATGATCGAACCGCCCCCGCTTTTGAGCATGAGGGGAATTTCATGTTTCATGGAGGCGAGTACTCCCCACACGTTAATATCAAAGACATGATCGTAGGTATCCTTCTCGACTTCCGTAACGGGCCCGAGCGATTCCACCCCGGCATTATTCAGGGCGATGTCGAGGCGTCCGTATTGTTCAAAAAGCTGGGCTAACCCGTTCTTGATGGCGTCCTCATTTTTCACATCCATCTGGATGAAATGTCCCACACCTCCGGCACCCTCGATTAATTGGACGGTTTCTTCCCCTTCCTTCTCGCGTCTACCTGTAACGACTACATTCGCTCCGGCTTTTGCCAGCGTGATTGCTGATTCCCGGCCAATTCCTGTTGTGCCGCCTGTCACGAGGGCCACTTTTCCATCCAGTGAATACATATAATTTCCTTTGTTAGCGTTTGTTGCGGAAGGTAGCCTGATTCCAGGCAATTGCCAACCTTCTGGTCCTTTTTTTATCCCCGGGCAGGCCACTTTTCACATAGGGATTGATTTGCTTCCCGATATCTGGCGCAATTAAGTCCATGAGTGGAAAGTATGCCAGTGCCCGGGATGTCCTGTCCGATTGGAATGCCAAGGTGAATGCCGGGAACAGGGACAGCGTCCTGGCCCTGTACAGTGATGATGCTGTCCTTTTGCCGACCTTTTCGGGGGAGACCCGGGCAACCCGGATTGCAATCGGGGACTATTTTGACTGCCTGATTGATTTTGAGGAAGTAACAGTGGTTTTCGACGAGGATTCCATGGAATACCAGCAGATAACACCCTCCATCCATTGCCTCAGCGGCAAGTACACCTGGGATTGGATTCGGGATGGAAAGCATCGGCATTGTTCGGCCCGCTTTAGCTACATTGTCGACCTAGAGAATCCCGCACCGATTCTTC